>JBDTQB010000017.1:0-28323 GCA_039932395.1 Vicinamibacteria bacterium
TCGGGCTCGAAGCCCTTCCGGAGTACCTCGGCGCGGGCCAGACCATCGCCTTCCTCGGCTCATCCGGTGCCGGCAAGTCCACTTTGATCAATGCGCTGCTTAACGAAGAACGCCAGGCCACCCAGGAAGTGCGGGAGGCCGATTCGAAGGGGCGGCACACCACGACGGAACGTCAGATGTTCCGGCTCGCCGGCGGCGCCCTCGCCATCGACACGCCAGGCATGCGCGAACTGCAACTCTGGTCGAGCGCCGATGACATCTCCGGCGCGTTCGCGGACATTGAAGCGCTGGCCCAGACCTGCAAGTTCCGGGATTGCACACATCAAACGGAGCCGCAATGCTCGGTGCGCGCGGCCGTAGAGGCGGGCACGCTGAGCGAAGAGCGTTACTCGCATTTCTCCAAGCTGCACAGCGAGGCCACCACGATCGGCCAGCAGAAGGACGTCAAGTTACGTCTCGAGAAAAGGGCGGCGGACAAAATGCTGAGCCACGCCCAGAAGAAGCACGTTCCGCGAGGCTGATCGGCTGAACGCTTGCGATCCCTCATCCTCCGCTTCTTTTCGTCTGCCCTGCTGACCGTCGCGCTGGCCGTGTCGGTTTCCGCTGGCACGCCCGGGCGCCCATCTGGAAGCGAAGCAAGCGACCAGCCGATCAAGGGAGAGGTTCGCGATAGTGTTTCGGGCGATCCCGTCGCCGGTGTCGAAGTCAGGCTGGAGGATCGGACCGCGATCACGGACGCGAACGGGATGTTCTCCATACAACGCGGCCAACCCCCGTATCGCCTCAGCCTGTCGCGCTCCGGCCAGAAGCCGGTCATTCGGGACGTCTCTCCGGTCGAGTCGCTCTCTCTCGTGCTGCTGCTCATCGATCCACCGCTCAAACGCGAGGAGCGCGTCGACGTCTTCGGGATCCAAAAGGATGATCCGGCACCCGCGTCGATTCCGCTTCGCGCCCAGCAGGTGCTTCAAGTCGCGGGAGCGGTAGACAACATCTTCCGCGCTCTGCAGACGCTGCCCGGCGTCGCCGCCACCGAAGAGTTCGGCTCACGTCTGGCGGTGCGTGGCGGCACGCCCGACCAGAACCTCACCATCATGGACGGCGTGGAGATCCACAATCCTTACCGGCTGTTCGGCCTGACCAGCGCGTTCAATCCGGAAACGGTCGATAAGTTTCAGTTGTCAGCCGGGGCGTTTTCCGCGAAGTATGGTGATCGGCTGTCCTCTTTGCTGATCGTTGAGAACCGCGATGGTCAGAAGGAAAAGCGCATCGAAGGATCGACCACCCTTTCCATCACGGACGGCAACGTCCTTCTCGAAGGCCCGTGGCGCAACAAGGAGAAAGGCTCCTGGATCGTCACCGCAAGGCGGACCTACTACGACCTCATCGCAGAACGCCTAGTCAACCAAGACCTTCCGGGATTTCAAGACCTTCAGTTTCGCGGGACGGTGGACTCGACACCTTCAACCCGCGTGACTTTCTTCGGCATTCGCTCGCGGGAAGGCGGCAATGCCCGCATCGAAGGCGACAACTCCGACTACGGGGCGTTCGTCACGGCAGCGCGAAATGATGTCTACGGCTTGCGCGCGCGAAAGCTCTTCGGGACGCGCCTCTCGTCGACTCTGTCCAGCGCGTTCTATGAGTTTGCTCAGCAACTCAATGTAGACGCGCGCTTCGAGGACAGTTCCAGACGATCCAACGGCCGCAGCGATGCGAAGCCGCAGATCGCCATCAATTTTGATCAGACGGTTTCGACCCGCGACTTTTCGGTGAGAAATGACTGGGCCTTCGCCGCGTCGTCGCGGAACCTCATTGAAGGCGGGTTCGAAGCGCATCGCCTCCGGACCGGCGCCACGTATGACATCCGTGGCGATCGAAACCTGTCCGAAGCGAACGGCTCCTCGATCCGGGGTGGTGCTGCGCTGCCGGACTTCTATGACGAGAAAGTTCCGGCGAATCGATGGGGCGCGTATGTACAAGATCGCCTGACCATGACCTCAAGGTTCTCGGCCGAGGCCGGACTGCGGCTTTCCCGAGCTTCGATGACGCGCAACCTGGAAGTCGAGCCGCGCGCCTCCCTGCTGTGGCGGACCAGCGACCTCTCAAGGTGGCGGGCCGCTTACGGCTCTCACTCACAGAGCCCTGGAATCGAGAAGCTCCTGCAGGCCGATTATTTCCTGGACCTCTCCGGCCTGGGTCTGCATAACGAGCACTCGCACCACACCACTCTCTCGTTTGAGCGTGACGTTCACTCCGTCAGCTTGAAAGCCGAGGCGTACTACAAGAACTTCAGCGACCTGATTCTGGGCGCTCTCGAGACGGACGCCGAACGCACGGCGCGCCTCGCGAGCTACGATTTCCCGGTAGCACTGCAGTCCAGCATCCCGCGTGAACCCCAGATCACCACAACACCGGGCAATCTGGCGTCGGGACGGTCGTATGGCATCGAACTAGTGGCGACAAGACCAAAGCAGAGGAGCGAGCAGCGCGTGTCGGGATGGGCTTCCTACAGCTACGGAAAGGCCACGAAGGAGGCCTACGGTCGCGAGTTGCCTTTCGAATACGACCGTCGTCATGCGGTGTCGATCGTGGGCCAGTGGAACGCGTCGAGGACGATCGAAGTGGGATTCACCCTGCGCGCCGCCTCCGGGTTTCCGCGGACGGCGCCGATCGGAGTGCGCGTGGTTCCGGTCGAGGACACTCTCGACACCGACAAGGATGGGAACACCACCGAGCTGGTTCCGGAGCGCGACGATGCAGGCCTTCCGGTCTATACCGCCGACTTCGGCTCGGCCTCGAACCTTTTGAAGGCGCGCTACCCGCGCTTCACCCGGCTCGACCTGCGAGTCAACTGGCGACCTCACGGTGACGTATCGCGCTGGCTCTTCTATCTGGAGTTCATCAACGCCACGAATCGCAAGAATGTCGGCCAGTACACAGTGACGCTCCATTCCGCATCAAAAAGCGACCGGCCGACCTTTACCGAAGATCCTGCGAATGGACTTCCCTTCCTGCCCACCTTCGGCGTGCGCTTCAGGTTCTAGCCGACGACCGGCAGTTTGTCAGTGCCACCTCGAACGGCATGGTCGTCGACAGCGGATCCGGAACCTGTTTCTAAGACGGGTTTAGTGCCCGAACGTCCGGCACTTCAAGGATCCGACGCAGGGCTTATCGGGTTCGATGATGCAGGGTGATCCGACCACCCCTCCCGAAACGGAGAGAAGCTGCAACGAAGCGTGGAGCACGGGCTTCACGTCAATGGCAGTGTACGATGGCAAGTCAGAGGGTGCCGGCAACGTCATCGTCGTTCCAGGCGAGGAACCTCGCGCCTTTTTTAGGCTGGTCAGAACCTCGCGGGCGATGGCGTCGATCTTCGCGTCTTCCAATGTGTTAAGCCCGGTCCGGGGAAGTCGGCTGGGGGCCGAAGTCGATTTCATCAATCACGCCAAGGACGGCAGCATCAATGCCAGCGGTTCCACGGTTGAGGATCTGCTGCGCCGTCCGACCATCCTGGGTGTAGAGCACGCGGTCCCTGGGCCCGGCACTCATCCGATCAATGGCGATGATCGGAGCGCCCTTCGAAGCACCCGAAAGCTCAAGCGGCTGAATCAGAAGAAGCTTCTCGCCATCCAGCTTGAGGTCCTTTTTGGTGGCAGTCACGCTTCCGATCACGCGTCCGATCAGCATCGCATCACGCCTCGACGTTCACGGCATCGACGATGCCGATGATCGTCGCGTCGGTTGGAACTTCGATGGGAGCGAACGGGTTGGTGGCTTCCTTCGACTTGACCCAGAAGACGCGCTCGCCGGGACCGGCACCCATCGAGTCGGTGGCAATCAACGTCTTCCCCGTAGATGTTCCATCCGGCTTGATCGGCTGAATCACCAGGAGCGCGACCCCGTCAAGGCGCTCGTCTTTGCGACTGGCCACGAGGGTTCCGCAGACAATCCCGAGTTGCATCTTCAGGCCTTGGAACTCGGGAGTTTCACGAGCTCGACTTGATCCACCACACCGATGATCGCGGCGTCGATCGGCGCTTCCTTCATGCCTTGAGCAAGCCGCGCCGACGAGCCGCTGACCAGCAACACGCGGTCGCCAATGCCGGCGTTCACGGTGTCGACGGCCACGACGTAGCCCTGTTCTTCCTTGAAGGATGGGTCCATGGTCCGAACCACGAGCATCTTCGTGCCCACCAGTCGCTCGTCCTTGCGGGTGGCGACCAACGTGCCTATGACTCGACCGACCTGCATCTGGAACTCCGCGCCGGAATCAGCGGCGCGAGGCGAATTTCAAAGCCTCGCGCGCGTGACTCACTTCCCGGCTTTGCCGATCGCGAAGACGTCCTGAAGGTTGTCGTGGGGGCGGGGGATCACATGAACGGACACGAGCTCGCCCACACGACGGGCGGCGGCGGCACCCGCGTCGGTCGCAGCCTTGACCGCGGCCACATCGCCCCGCACCATCACCGTCACATAGCCCGAGCCGATTTTTTCCCAGCCGACGATCGTGACCTTCGCGGCCTTGACCATCGCGTCTGAGGCCTCGATCATGGACACGAAACCGCGGGTTTCGATCATTCCAAGTGCTTCACCCATCTCAAATCTCCTTTGACGCGCCAGGACAGTCGGGGCGCGATCACGTCAGACGCTTACTGTCTTTTATGCGGGCAGGTCAAGTCAAGCCTGAACCTGCGAAATAATGCATGCAACGTGAACGGACAAGCCATGGAAACCGCCACCCGCGGGTCGCTCGCAGTCAGAGGCGTGTCGAAGACGCGCGGGACGGTCCGCGTGCTGGAAAACGTGAGCCTCGATGTGCGCTCCGGCGAGTTCGTGACGTTGCTTGGGCCGTCTGGATGCGGCAAGACGACGCTCCTGCGCTTGATCGCCGGTCTCGATGAAGTCGACCAGGGATCCATTTCGATCTCCGGTCACGACGTCACCGCGGTCAAGGCCCACCTCCGCCCCGTGCATACCGTCTTCCAAAGCTACGCACTCTTCCCTCATCTCACCGTGTTCGAGAACGTTGCGTTCGGCCTACGGATCCGAGGGCGCGAAGAGCCGGAGATCAGGACCCGCGTCGAGAAGGCACTCGCCGCGGTACGCCTGGAAGGTTTCGGTGGCCGGACGCCATCGGAGATCTCGGGCGGGCAGGGTCAGCGCGTGGCCCTGGCGCGGGCGTTGGTGCTGGAGCCCGACATCCTGCTGCTCGATGAACCGCTGGCGGCGCTCGACGCGCAGCTGCGGTCGTCCATGCGGACGGAGCTGGTCCAGTTGCAGCGTTCTTTGGGGACGACGTTCATCCTCGTCACTCACGACTTGGAAGAGGCGATCGAGTGTTCGTCACGGATCGCGGTGATGCGCGCCGGCCATATCGCGCAATACGGCCCGCCGAACGACATTTTTGAGCGGCCGTCCAGCATTTATGTGGCGAAGCTCGTCGGCATGGAGAACATCCTGGAGGGCCATGTCATCGAGACGCACCCGGATCGAACGGTGGTGGACCTGGGGTTCACGAGAGTCGCGGTCGCGGGCAACGCCCCTGACACGAACGTCACCATTGGCCTTCACGGCGAACACATCTCGTTCTCACCCTCCGACCTGGGCCTGAGCGGCCAGGTGATTGAAGCGCGCTATCTGGGCGAAGCGACACGCTGTCGCATTCAGGTGGGCAACGCTGTGCTCGTGGCCAATGTCTCCCCGCGCGAAGCGGTGGCGGCCGGAGATCGGGTCTTCCTCGAGATCAATCCATCGTCCTGGATCCTGCTCGCAGAGTGAAGTCGTTCCGCCTCCTTCTGCCGGCCCTCGCGACCCTGCTCGCGCTCTTCGTCGTTCCGCAGCTCATGCTGCTTTCTCTGACCGGCGGATCGAGCGTCTGGGCGCGACTCCTGGATCCGCTCTACGGGACCATCTTCCTTCGCAGCGTGGCCATGGCGTTCGCCACCACACTCATCACACTCGCAGTTGGGTTTCCGGTGGCGTGGGCGCTTGTCCGCGCCGTGTCCGCGAAATGGCGCGGCCCCCTCCTTCTGCTCGTGACGCTTCCCCTGTGGACTTCCGTTCTGGTGAAGCTCTACGCGTGGGTCTTTCTCCTTCGTTCCGGTGGGCTGCTCTCGCGCCTTCTCACGTGGTTCGGGTCGGACGCTCCGAGCCTGCTTTACACCACCACGTCGGTCGCGATCGGACAGTTGTATGTCGAGCTGCCCTACATGATTCTGCCGATCTATGCGTCGCTCGAGCGGATCGATCGCTCGATCCTTGATGCCGCGCAAGACCTTGGCGCAACACCCCTGACCGCCATGCGGCGCGTGGTGATTCCGATTGCCGCACCGGGCATCATCGCGGGTTGTGTCCTCGTCTTCGTCCCTTCGCTTGGCTCTGTCCTGGTCCCGGATCTACTGGGGGGCGCCAAGACCGCGTGGATCGGCACCCTCATCACCGGTCAGTTCACTACGGCTCGTGATCCCGCCTTCGGCTCCGCGATGGCCTTCGCGCTCAGCGTCCTGACCCTGGGCGCTTTCCTCCTCTTCGGCCGTTTCATCGCGAAGGCCCAGGAATGAAGCGCCTTCGTGTGCTGCTCGTCGGCACGCTGCTCTTCCTGCATCTGCCGGTGCTGGCACTCGCGGTTTTTTCGTTTTCGCGCTCGCGGCTCTCGGCGTCGTTCGATGGGCCAAGTCTGGTCTGGTACGAAAAAGTCCTGAGCAACGGGCCATTGATGCGGGCCATGGAGAACTCGCTGATCGTGGGATCGCTCACGACGATGATTGTGCTGATGATCGCGACGGCGGCGGCGCTGGGATCGCGAGCGGGTTCAGAGCGCACGCGGCAGAGAACCTCTTCGCTCTTCCTCCTTCCTCTCGTGACCCCCGAGATCGTCTTCGGAGCGTCGCTCCTTGCTCTGTTTTCGCGCTTGTTCATTCCTCTCGGCCTCGGCACCATCGTGGCCGCTCACGTGGCGTTCTCCCTGTCGTTCGCTTTCTTCGTGGTGCGCGCGCGCGCTCAGGCCCTGCCGCTCGATGTCGAAGAGGCCGCCCGCGACCTGGGTGCGACCTCCGGCCAGGTCTTCAGACGCGTGACTCTGCCCCTGCTCGCTCCAGGGTTGGTGGCCGCAGGCCTGTTGACGTTCTCGCTTTCGATCGACGACTACGTGGTGACGTCGTTTGTTTCAGGCGCGGGTGCGACCACCCTGCCCGTCTACATCTACTCGCTCCTGAAGAGTTCCTTGTCTCCGGAAATCGCCGCGGCCTCCACCATTCTGCTGACGGCGACGACTCTCCTGCTGCTGGCCACCGCGCTCGTCGAGCGTCGCCCACGACTCTCCATGGTCGCGATGTTTGCCGGACTCTCCATCCTGATGACGCCGGTCGTGCTCGCTCGATCTCAACGACACGGCACACGCGAGTTGAACCTCTACCTTTGGTCGAACTACATCGCACCGGACACCATCCGCAAGTTCGAAGAGCGCACCGGCGCCAAAGTGAATCTCGATGTCTACGACTCAGCCGAGGCACTGCTGTCCAAGATGCTCGCGGGGAATCCTGGATACGACGTCATTTGCCCGCCGACCTACACCCTGGCCCCGCTGATCCGCGCCGGCGTGCTGGCTGAAATCGATCACGATCGCCTGTCGCATCTCCCGAACACCGCGCCCGAGTTCCTTGGCCAGAACTGGGATCCCGAGAATCGCTACTCCATTCCCTATCTGTGGGGCGTGACCGGCATCGCATCTGACTCGCGTCTGGTCGACAACGCGGATTCCTGGAACGTTCTGCTCGACCGACGGTGGAAGGGACGCATCCTCATGCTGGATGACGCGCGCGAAGCCATCGCTTTCGGCGCTCTGCTTCTGGGCCTCGATCCCAACACTCACCGTCGTGAAGACCTGGCCCGCATCCAGAAAGTCCTGGTCGATCAGAAGCCGCTCGTGCGCGCTTACGACTCAGCGAGTTTCGACGACGCCATCCTGTCGGGCGAAGCCGTGCTCGCGCAATCCTGGTCCGGCCAGATCGCGAAGATCATGAAGGAAGCGCCGTGGGTCCGCTTCACGATTCCCAAGGAAGGCGCAATGCTGTTCGTGGACAACCTCGCGATTCCCAAGGGCGCGGCACACAAGGATCTCGCCCATGAGTTCCTCGACTTCGTGATGGAGCCGGAGATCGCCGCGGAGATCTGCCTCACCACCGGATACTCCACGCCATCGAAGGCCGGGCGCGAACTTCTGCCCGCCGCGATCCAGGCCAATCGAGCCATGTTCCCTGATCCAACTCAGATGAAGCGCCTCAAGGCCTTCGAAGACCTGGGCGACGCGAATGCGCTCCATGACCGGCTGTGGACCGAAGTGAAGTCGGGACGAGAGTAAGCATGGCGAAATACGTGGCCTTTCTGAGAGCGATCAACGTGGGCGGACACGTGGTCAAAATGGACGCCCTGAAGGCGCTCTTCGAAACTCTCGACTTCTCCAACGTCGAAACGTTCATCGCGAGTGGCAACGTGATCTTCGAGACGAAAACTCGTGACACGGCGGCCCTTGAAGCGAAGATCGAGCGGGCGCTGGAGAAGAGCCTCGGCTATGAAGTCTCGACCTTCCTGCGCACACCAGCGCAGATCACGGCGATCACGAAGTATCAGCCGTTCGAACCATCCCTCATGGCCTCGGCGGCCGCGATCAACGTCGGAATGTTGAAGGCCCCACTCTGCGTCGCGACCTGCGAGGCGCTCGCCCGGCTCAAGACGGACATCGACGACTTCCATGTCAACGAGGCGCACCTCTTCTGGATCTGCAAGATGAGGCAAAGCGAATCGAAGATCTCGAATGCAGTGTTCGAACGGACACTCAAGGTGAAAGCCACGTTCCGCGGACTACGAACGATGGAACGACTCGCGGCCAAGTACGGTTCCCTTTAGCTACTTCGTGACGATGAGAATCAGCTTGGCTCCGCGGGGAATCTCGACCTGATCGCCCTTCCGCACCGCAGGAGAGCGCTTTGAGAGACTGTCCACCGGCTCGGTCTCGATCGACAACTTCTCGCCCGATTCCATGACCGCGTCAAATTGGATCACCAGACGAGGCGCCTGAGTGTTTCCCTGACCCGGCGTTGATTGCGTCACCAGGCCGCGAACTTCGGCGCCGCGGTCCAGCTTGAATCCCTCCAGGGCCACGGACTCCGTGAGATGCGCGAAGACCGCCGTTCGTTCCTTCGTCGTCCGGCTGGAGATCGTGGCCTCGATCTCCACCGGAAGTCGTGTGCCCGCGGGGATGTTGAGTCGCACCCTGCGTTTGCGTTGAGTTTCCCGAAGAGGCGCGGGCGACGCCTGGGCGATAGACAGGGTCGGAGCCACTGTTGTAAGGACGGCAAGGACGATCCAGGAAGCTGATTTCATGGCGTTACTTTCAAGTCGATTCTGAGCCCAGCACCGTGATGGAGTGAAGCCGACCGGGGTTTGGAAGCACCGCACCCTCTGTATCCTTGGCCAGCCAGCGCACCACGCGCTCCTCTGTCAGCAAGGAAACCCCCATGAGACTCTCTCGTCCATCGCCTGTGATTCAGTGGAGTGTGAAATGAAGGGAGTTTTTCTCCTGGTTGCAGCCTTGCCCGCGCTTGCTTTCGCCGATACGCATGCTCCGACCATCGACGAGATGATCGCTCTGAAGCGGGTATCTCAGCCGACCCTCTCCGCAGACGGAACGCGCGTCGCGTACGTCG
The DNA here is from genome assembly GCA_039932395.1 of Vicinamibacteria bacterium. GTDB lineage: Bacteria > Acidobacteriota > Vicinamibacteria > Fen-336 > JAGNNV01 > JAGNNV01. The sequence continues at coordinate 9,702 of JBDTQB010000017.1, forward strand.
TCCGAAAGGCCAACTGGGATGAGAACGCCTTCGAGAACGAGATCTGGCTGGCCGATGCCCGTTCGGGCAAGTCCGCCGTCTTCACCCAAAGCAAGAAGTCATCGGACGCGCCCGCGTTCTCGCCGGACGGAACAACCCTCGCGTTTCTCTCCGATCGTGACGGCAAGCGCCAGATCTACACGGTGAGCCTCAGCGGTGGCGAGTCGAAGAAGCTCACCAGCGCGGAGGAGGGCATCGCGCGCTTCGCCTATTCGCACGATGGAAGACGCATCGCCTTTGTCGCGAACGATCCGAAGCCGGATGCGGTGAAGGAGCGCCAGAAGCTCTACGGCGACGTGATCATCGAGGACGAAGCGACGAATCCCGCGCACCTTCACGTCATTCCGGCGGACGGCGGGGACGGGAAGCGGCTGACCTCCGGGACTTTCGTGGTTGGTTCGTTCGACTGGTCCCCCGACGACAGGGAGATCGCGTTCGACTTCTCCCAGAGTTCCGACGTCTCATTCAGCGTCACGGCGAACATCTCGGTGGTCAACACTGAGACGGCGACTGTGCGTCCCTTGGTCACCCAGGATGGGCCGGACGCCAATCCGCGCTTCTCGCCCGACGGCACGCAGGTCGCGTTCAGCACCGCGATGATGGAGGTGGCTTCATTCTTCTACAAGAACGGCAGGATCGCGGTGATCCAGGCGAAAGGTGGTGGCGCGATCACGGCCTTGTCGACGAGCTTTGATGAAGATCCGCAGCTGGTCGCGTGGACCAAGAGCGGTCTCTATCTAGCGGCCAGCCAGAAGACCGAATCCGCCCTGTTCAAGCTTGACCCGGCCACCAGGGTCATCTCACGGATCTCGTTGTCGCAACCGATCTCTTCGGGATTCTCCTTCGGCCGGGAAGGCTCGGACGTGGCGTTCGTCGGTTCGTCCGGCGCGAGCTATCCCGAGGTGTACGTCGGTCCAGTGGGCGACGGCGCGGCGCACAAGGTCTCGAACGTCGGAGGCGACCTTGCGTCGCTGACTCTGGGCAAGAGCGAAGTCGTGTCATGGAAGAGCGCCGACGGGACCATCATTGAAGGCGTTCTGCGCAAGCCTGAAGGCTACAAGCCGGGAACCGCGGCTCCCCTGATCGTGGTGATCCATGGTGGCCCCACCGGCGTCTCGCGTCCGAGTCTGTTCGCGGGCACCTACGTGTATCCGATCGAACTGTGGCTCTCGAAAGGCGCTTTGATTCTGGAGCCGAACTACCGCGGGAGCGCCGGCTATGGAGAGGCATTCCGCTCGCTCAATGTGCGTAACCTCGGCGTGGGCGATGCGTGGGACGTCCTCTCAGGAGTTGACAGCCTGATCACCAAGGGTCTGGTCGACAAGGCGAAGGTCGGGGTCGCGGGTTGGAGCCAGGGCGGCTACATCTCGGCCTTTCTGACCACGCATGACTCGGCACGCTTCCGCGCGGTTTCGGTAGGTGCTGGCATCTCGAACTGGGTGACCTACTACGTCAGCACCGACATTCATCCGTTCACGCGTCAGTACTTGAAGGCGACACCGTGGGACGATCCGGAGATCTACCGCAAGACCTCGCCCATGACCTACATCAAGGGTGCGAAGGCGCCGACGTTGATTCAGCATGGCGACGCCGATCAGCGCGTTCCTGTGTCCGACGCGCTCGAGCTCTACCAAGGTCTGCGCGATCAGAGCGTCGAGACCCGCCTCGCTCTCTACAAGGGATTCGGTCACAGCCTGAACAAGCCGAAGGCACTGCGCCATGCGATGCAGGAGAATCTCGACTGGTTCGATAAGTATCTGTTCAACGCGCCGGGCACGGCCGCCGCAACAAAGTAGCCGAGCGCGTTTCGACCACGACCACCAATCACCATGCCTCGCCTTTTCATTTCCTGCGGAGAATCGTCGGGCGAGTTCTATGGCGCGGAACTGGTGGCCGAGCTGCGCAAGACGATTCCCGACCTTGAGGCCTTCGGCTTGGGTGGAGACCGCCTCGCTTCCGAAGACGTTCGATTGCTCGCCCACCTCAAGGATCTCGCCGTCGTGGGATTGGTGGAGGTGCTGTCGCATCTCCGCCGGCTGAAGCGTCTCTTCGATTCAGTCGTCGCGGAGGCGAAGCGCCTGCGTCCTGAGGTCGCCGTCCTCATCGACTATCCCGACTTCAACCTGCGGCTCGCGCGCGAACTGAAACGCCTCGGCATCCCCGTGGTGTACTACGTTTCTCCTCAGCTCTGGGCCTGGCGGAGCGGACGTATCCATCAGGTCAAGAGGGATGTCGCGAAGATGCTGGTGATTTTCCCATTCGAGGAAAAGATCTACCAGGATGCAGGTGTGCCGGTTCGCTTCGTGGGGCATCCGTTGGTCGATCATGTCCGGTCTCCGGCGAATCGCCCGGCGGTGGCCCGCTCCCTGGGCTTGGATGGAGATCGCCCGGTCATCGCCCTGCTTCCCGGCAGCCGGAACAAGGAAGTCGCCTACAACCTTCCGCCCATGCTGGGCGCCGTGAAATTGCTACGAACGCAACGCCCGGATCTTCAGTTCGTCCTCGCCGCGGCCTCCCATTTACGAGAGAACGCGCTGGATGACGCTGTCGCGGCAGGCGTCACCGTGCTCAAGGGCGTCACGCGGGATGTGCTGGCGGCCGCCCGGGTCGCGGTCATCGCTTCGGGAACGGCCACGGTCGAGACGGGCCTCACGTCAACGCCGATGGTCGTGGTCTATCGACTCTCACCGCTTACTTATGCGCTCGGGAAACCACTGGTCCGCGTGACCAACTACGCCATGGTGAATCTGATCGCGGGTGAGATCGTGGTGCCGGAGTTAATTCAAAGCGACTTCACGCCCCAGCGCGTCACGGAAGAAGTCGCGAAGATCCTCGACGACGGACCCGCGCGCGACGCCATGCTGAAAAACCTCGAGATCGTACGCGGGAAACTTGGCGGTGGTGGCGCCACGGTTCGAGCCGCCGAAGAAGTCAGCGCGTTTCTGAAGGGACGCTGACGACCACGCTGCGCTACGCCTCGGTAATGGCGGTGCGAATTCCGACGATCTGACCCTCGGCGTTCTTGATGTGACGGTCGAGCATCAGAAGTGTGATCTCGCTGCCGTCCGATTTGCGCCACGTCCGGTTGAAGGGCAGCAGCACCGCGGATGGCGACATTTTGCGAGTAATGGCCCGCTCGGACGTTTCCTTGAGAACCACGAAATCGGACGCGTGACGGCCGACGAGCTGGGACGGTTCATAGCCGAGCATGGTCGTATGACCCGGGCTGATGCGGGTGAACGTCTTGTCTGGAAGGATTTCGTGGACGCTGAAGCCCTTCGGGGGCTGATTGAACGCCTGATCGTAGGCCCGGGCGGAGGCGGCGTGCGCGTGATCGAGCGCGTCCAGGAATCGGGAGAGCGCAGCGGCTTTGGCTTCGGCGGACGTAGCGGTCATGGCGATCAGGTTCTCCTGCAAACGTCTCACTGACGACCCTACAGGAATGGCCGCTTCAACGAAAAGGAATGGCGTCGCGCAGGATCAGACCCCAGGTCGGCGCGAAAGCGGCCTTGAGAATCCAGTCTGCCGCGATCAATCCCAGAGCGGTCAGAAGCCAGGGGCGCACCGCCGACCATGGCTGCGCCTTGTAGCCGAGGACACGCGAGAGAACTGGATCGGCGAGAACAACTCCGAGGATGCAGAACGCGGCCACGCGACACATGGCCCAGGGCTGCCAACCAAAGAAGAGCGTCGCCCATAACGGCGCGCCGGCTCGATGAATGGAGGCAACGTAGCCATCCATGTAGTTCGTCAGGAAGGCGCCCCCGGTGATCGAGACGAGACTGCCGGTCAGCAAGCTCACGATCGTGAAGCCCGCCAGATGCGTCATGTGAAGCGGCAGAAAGAGACGCCAGTTGCCTTCGGATCCGTCGCCGGTCCTGATCCAGTGAAACATCTCTTCTCGGTACTGCGGACCGTTGAAGACATGAGGGATCAATCCGTCACTGGTGGGCCACAGCGCAAGGAAGGACGTTCCGATCACCGCGAGGGCGACGGGGAAAATCAGCATCAGCAGAATGGCGCCACGCAGATCACCCGCACGGAGCCGTCGCGCCATCAGCCACCACGCAGGCACCGCGTTCAAGATCGGAAGAAGGAACCGAGGCTCCAGCGCCAGGCCGACGGGGTACGACACAGCGATGGCGCCCACCAGCCAGATCGCGTCACGGCCCTTCGACGTTGAAGCCAACGGACTGCGGCTCAGGGACCGCCCGGCCTCCGTCACAGGACTGCGCCCATCAGCTAAGACAACCGGTCGAAATGGACCATGGAGGCGAACTCATTGTACCGAGCGTCAATCTCGGCGGGCGTGAGCGAGACCAGACGATCGACACCGAAGGCTTCACAGCAAAACGACGCGATGGTCGAGCCCATGATGACCGCCTGACGGAAGGTTTTCGGGTCGTGCGACCCAGCGCGATCAAGGAAGCCGAAGAGGCCGCCGCCGAAGGAATCGCCAGCTCCCGTCGGATCAAGCACATGTTCGAGCGGAAACGCCGACGCCATGAAGCAGGTGTCGTCGTGGAAGAGCAGCGCGCCGTGCTCGCCCTTCTTGATGATCAGCGTCTTCGGACCCATCGCACGGATCGTGCGCGCGGCGCGGATGACGTTCCAATCACCCGCAAGCTCGCGAGCCTCAGAATCATTGATGAGCAAGACTTCCACGTGAGCGAGCGTCTTCTTCAGCTCCTCGAGACGATGGTTGATCCACAGATTCATGGTGTCGCAGCCGACGAGCTTGGGCGCGTCGACTTGTTCCAGCACTTCGCGCTGAAGGGCCGGATCGATGTTGCCAAGGAAGAGGCGGTCCGACTTGCGGTAGCTCTCAGGCAGCTTCGGCTTGAAATGCTCGAAGACATTGAGGTCGGTGCAGATCGTCTCGCGAGAATTCAGATCCGTCGAGTACTTCCCCTGCCAATGGAAAGTCTTGCCGCTGGCTTTCTCAAGTCCTTGAAGATCGATGCGCCGACCTTCGAACGCCTTCATCTGCTCGGGGCCAAAGTCGTCGCCCACGACTCCGACCAGGTTCACATCGGTGAAGAACGACGCGGCAAGCGCGAAGTAGGACGCCGATCCGCCGAGGATCTTTTCAGCGCGGCCTGCGGGTGTTTCGAGCGTGTCGTAAGCGACACTTCCGACGACGAGAACGGACATGGGAGTTGCTTTTTCCTGTGGACTAGAACGGAAGGGTAGAGGTCTGAGAGACGCCGCGAAACCGGACGCGAGGCGCAGCGAAGCCTAATTTAAGTAGCGACCGATGATGGGCGCGAGATCTTTTTTGACCTTCTCTGGAACAAGGTGAGGCGCTGTCATCACCGCGAACTTGAGCGCGCTCTCACACTCGCAGTCGCGCGGGATCGGAAACTGCTCGACCGCCGACTTCAGGATGCTCTTGGCGAGAGCCGCGTTCTTGTGCGCGACCGCAACCACCTGATCGACGGTGACCGCGTCGTGACCCGGACGCCAGCAGTCGTAGTCGGTGACCATCGCGAGGGTCGCGTAGCAGATCTCCGCCTCCCGCGCGAGTTTCGCTTCCTGCAGATTGGTCATGCCGATGAGATCGGCGCCCCACGAGCGATAGAGATTCGATTCAGCGAAAGTCGAGAACTGCGGACCTTCCATGCAGACGTAGGTTCCACCGTCGTGAATGGTCGCCCCGTTCTTCCGGCTCGACTCCGCCAGGATCCGGCGCACGTGTCTGCAGATCGGATGAGCGAAGCCAACGTGAGCCACGAGACCTTCGCCGAAGAACGTGCCCTTGCGGCCGAACGTCCGATCGATGAACTGATCCGGGGTCACCATGTGGGTAGGCGCGTACTCTTCCTTCAACGAGCCGACCGCCGAGACGGACAGAATCCACTTCACGCCCAGCGATTTCATGCCCCAGATGTTGGCGCGGAAATTCAACTCCGAAGGAAGAATGCGATGCCCCCGGCCATGGCGGGGAAGGAAGGCCACCCGGCGCTCGCCCAGCGTCCCCACGATGAAGGCATCGGAGGGTGCCCCAAAGGGCGTCTCAATGTTCACCTCGCCCTGCGCCGCGAAGCCGTCGATATCGTAGAGGCCGCTGCCTCCGATGATTCCAATTTCCGCGGTGGGTTGGTTCGTCATTCTCTAAGCCTGTTTCAATTCGAGGAGAACGCCGGCGGCGGACTTCGGGTGAATAAAGGCGACCTTGCAGCCACCCGCCCCGATGCGCGGGGTTTCGTCCAGCAGTTGAGCGCCCGCCGCCTTCATCTCCGCCATCGACTTCTCGATGTCGTCGACCAGAAGGCAAATGTGGTGGAGACCAGAACGCTTCTCCAGAAACTTCGCGATCACAGAGGTCGGATCCGTCGGCTCCAGCAGCTCGAGATGCGACTCGCCCACGCTGATGAACGCCGTCTTCACCCTTTCCGTCAGCACGTCGTGTTCGGCTTCGATGGTGAAGCCAAGCGCTTCATAGGCACGCTTCGCTTCGGTCATGTCTTTGACGGCGATGCCGAGATGGTCGATCTTGAGAATCATGGAGTGGTGAGCCTATCGCGCCGGACTTGGTAGCCCGACGATCGTTGATCCTTCAGGAATCGAGTCCCTGGAGCGTGAGGTCGGCGGCGGCGAAAGGATCGATTTCGCGCCTTTGGACGCGGTCGCGCAAGGCCCGGGTCGAATCCAGCGCTTCGATGAGGCGGCGCGCCTTTTCACGCAGCAAGCCTTCGACCTGAACTTCGAACTGACGCAACAGACGCGCGCGACGGCGCTCAGCAAACTGACCGCTTTGCTCGCGACGAGCGCGAACGGCTTCGATCGTCTCAACCAGTTGATCGATTCCTTCTCCGGTCTGGGCCACCGTGCGCAGGACGGGAGGACGATCCTGCTGATTCTCACCGGCAAGCGAAAGCGTCGTCTCAATGTCGGCAGCCAGTCGATCTGCTCCATCGCGATCGGCCTTGTTGACCACGAAGATGTCGGCGATTTCCATGATGCCGGCTTTCAGCGCCTGAACGCCGTCGCCCATCCCAGGCACCAGCACGACCATCGCAACGTCCACTTCGGACGCGATATCGACTTCATCCTGGCCAACACCCACGGTTTCGACAATCAGAATGTCCTTGCCCGAGGCGTCCAGGACCAGGAGTGCTGCAGTCGTAGCGGCAGACAAGCCCCCGAGCGATCCGCGGGTCGCCATCGAACGGATGAAGACGCCGTCGTCCATCGCGTGATCCTGCATGCGGATGCGATCACCCAGAATGGCGCCGCCGGAAAACGGCGACGTCGGATCCACCGCGATCACGCCGACCGTCTTCCCCGCTTTCCGGAAGTGCGTGGTCAGTCGATCCACCAAAGTGGACTTGCCGGCACCGGGCGGACCGGTGACGCCAATCGTCAAAGCGCGGCCGGCATGCTCGAAGAGCCGGGACAACAGCGCGCGCGACTCCGGCCAGCCGTCCTCCACCACCCGAATGGCGCGCGCGACCGCGCGGATATCTCCGCGCAGGATGTCGGCGTCGGCCGGCAGCTTCATGCTTCGACTCCGCTGCGCTTCGCTCAGCACACGTGCCGCTCTACGCGAGGAGAGCGCGGGCGATGACGAGTTTTTGCACTTCGCTCGTGCCTTCGCCGATGGTGCCGAGCTTCGAGTCGCGCAGCGCGCGCTCCACCGGGTAGTCCTTCACGAAGCCGTAACCGCCGTGGATCTGGATCGCCTCAAGCGCCACTTCCACCGCGATCTCGCTGGCGTAAAGCTTCGCCATGGCTGATTCGGTCTTGTGCTCGCGCCCGGCGTCACGGAGCGAGGCGGCCCGCTGCATCAGAAGACGCGCGCCTTCGATCTTTACCGCCATTTCAGACAGCTTGAATTGAATGCCCTGAAATTCCGCGATCGCCTGATTGAACTGCTTGCGGCCCTTTGAGTAGGACAAGGCTGCTTCAAATGCCCCCTGAGCGATGCCGATCGAGAAAGCAGCGATGCCGATGCGACCGCGGTCAAGAATGCGGAGCGTGTCGACATAGCCCATGCCGGGAGCGCCCAGGAGGTTTCCCTCGGGAATGCGGCAGTCTTCGAAGATCAGTTCGGAGGTGTCGGACGAACGCACACCCAGCTTGTCTTCTTTCTTGCCCGGGCGAAATCCCTTGGTGCCCTTATCGACGAGGAAGGCGGAAATGCCCTTCTTGCCTTTGGTCTTGTCTGTCACCGCCATCACGACCGCGACCTCGGCGAAACTGCCGTTGGTGATAAAGGTCTTCGAGCCGTTCAGCACCCAGGAATCGCCGTCTTTTACCGCAACGGTCTTGGTGCCGCCCGCGTCCGAACCGGCGCTGTTTTCGGTGAGGCCCCAGGCACCCACGAACTCACCAGTGGCGAGCTTCGGCAGGTACTTCATCTTCTGCTCTTCCGTTCCGGCCAAAAAAATGTGGCCCGAGGAGAGCGAATTGTGCGCGGCAGTCGAGAGGGCAACACCCGCATCGACACGCGCCAGCTCTTCGATAACGATGCTGTAGTCGAGGGTGGACATGCCCGAACCACCGTACGGCTCGGGAAAGACCACCGCCAGCAGACCCAGTTCGCCAAGCTTGTTGAAAATCTCTCGAGGAAAGGATTGGCTTTCGTCCCACTCGCGGGAATGAGGCTTCAGCTCCTTCTCGGCGAAATCGCGGACGGTCTTCTTCAGGAGCCGCTGATCGGCGCTCAGTTCGAAATCCATGCCTTACCTCTAAAGAACTCCCCAAAAAAAGAGGGGCCTCCATCTTACCGGCAGGTCAAACGTCTGGAAGTTTAGGAAACGGTGCGAAAGAACGCGTAGAGCAGGGGTGCGGCCAGGATAAACGCGTCCATCCGATCGAGCGCACCGCCGTGGCCCGGAAACAGCGTTCCCGAGTCCTTGGCGCCCACGTAGCGCTTGAAGAGACTTTCAAGGAGATCGCCCACGATGCCGGCGATGGCGGTGAGAACCCCGATCGTCACCACGAGCGCCAGAGGCTGACCGTGAAAGAACTGAGTGCCGATCACGGCACTCGCAAGCGCAGCTCCGACCAATCCGCCGATCGCTCCTTCGATGGTCTTCCCCGGAGACACCTGAGGCGCCAGCTTGTGACGGCCGATCGCCTGGCCGACGAAGTAGGCGAAGACATCGCAGGCGATGACGACGGAGAGCAGAAGTGCGATGCGCGCCGTTCCGTCTTCAATGGGAGGAAGAGACGCGAGGGCCGCGAACGAGCCCGAACCCATGCCGATCAACAAGCCGCACAGGGCGCCGGCGCCTTCCGCGGCGAGAACCGGAATGCCGAAGCGATCGGCACGCAGCACCGCGACCAGCGCCGCCGCGACCCCCGCCACGATCGGCAGGCCGTTCAGAGGAAAGGCCTGCGTGGCATCGGGCATGCCCGCCATCTCAAAGAAGAGCGCGATCCCCGGCAGGAAGGAAATGTGCGATGCATGAAGCGACGCACGAGCGAGCAAGGTATGCGCCTCGCTCACGCCCAGGACGCACAGGATGGCCGCCAACATCCACGGCCCGCGCTGCGGAAACATGGCGATCCCGGCGATCACGATGGGCAGGACGATGACCGCGGTCAGGATCCGGCGCGCCAGATTCGACGAAAAGAGACCGCTCACGCGCGCCCCGAGATCGCGGTGATGCCGCCATAGCGTCGTTCGCGCTTCTGGAAATCGACAATGGCCTGAAGCAGATGACGACGACGGAAATCCGGCCAAAGCACGTCGGTCACCCAGATTTCCGCGTAGGCGATCTGCCAGAGCAGAAAGTTCGACACTCGCATCTCGCCGCTGGTGCGGATCAGCAGGTCGGGCTCAGGCAAGTGCGCGGTGAAGAGATGCCGCTCGACCACCGATTCGTCGATCGTCGAAGGATCGAGCGTGCCGTCCTTCGCCGCTTCGGCGATGCGGCGCACGACATCCGTCAGCTCAGAACGACCGCTGTAGTTCAGCGCGAGCGAGAACTGAAGGCCGGTCATGGACGACGTTTCCTCAATGCCCCGGCGCAGTTCGTCAGCCACATCCTTGGGAAGGCCGTCGAGCCCACCCACCACGCCGAAGCGGATGTTGTTGTCCTTCAGCGTCTTCAGTTCGCGGCGGATATAGAGCTTCAGCAGGCCCATCAACCCCGAGACTTCGTCGGTCGGCCGCTTCCAGTTCTCGGTGGAGAAAGCGTAGACGGTCAGCGCCTGCAGACCGAGCCGTGCTGCGGTTTCGACCACGGACCTTACGGATTCGACGCCCGCGCGATGTCCTTCGAGGCGCGGAAGGAAGCGGCTTTTCGCCCATCGTCCGTTGCCGTCCATGATGACGGCGATGTGCCTGGGCAGACGATCAAAGTCGATCGCGCCGAGCAGAGCCTGCTCTTCACGATCACTGCCGATGACTTCAAGAACCTGGGCGCGCGACATGAGAGCAAGATTGTAAGCGGCGGCTGCGGCTCCAGACGAGAAAGAACGAAAGCCTCCGCTCAGCGGCTCCTGGACTTCGCTCAGCGCTCGCCGGGGGCCAGCGGTCGAAGGACCACGGTGTAGCGCCTGGAGCTTTCGCAGATCTGCGACAGGTCGGCGCCGAAGGGAAAGCCGCGCACAAGATTCTCCGGCATCACAACTTCACCGGACGTCGAGGCCGCAAGCGACGGCCAGCCTCGAACCGCGCGGCAGCCTCCCGGCAGAGTGCGTTCCTTCACCGTCATGGCGAACTCCTTTGGATCGTAGGGACGGAGCGACACGTGTCGAAACGCGGAGAGACGACGGATGAACTCCGGCAGAGGCGCGAGCGCCGGTGCACCGGGCGTGGGAATGCTCCCCACCACCACGGTCTGGAACTGCGACCCAGCCAGCACCGAGAATCTGAAAATGGCGGGGCCGTCGCCCATGGTGAGCGTCTTTGGAACGCCGCCCGTCTTGGCGACCGACTTCAAAGCGAGATCGAGCCGGGTGGAGAACTCCTGCATCTCCGTCTTGTCGAGCATGCCGCGCAGGAGCTCACGGCGGCCACCCACGTAAACGGAGCCGTCGGTCATCAGAAGGAAGCGGGGCGGCACGCCATCGAAGCTTTCCCTCGCGGTGAGTTTCATTTCCGCAGGGAGCGGGTCGAGACGCATCCACGGCCCGGCGGACGAAGCCCCTTGCGCGTGCGCCGGCGACACGCTGGCGAGTGCCAGGGCCATCCCGACAAGGAGGCGGGTCAAGAGAGTTCTGGGGAGGCGTGAGGAACGAGGCGCGCGTGGCATCACCCTTGAGGATAAATCGAGCGCCCTCCTTAACCGGCCCGCGATGATCACCTTGCTCTTAAGATCGTGTTTCCTTCGGAGGAAATCGACCATGCGCGTCTCCCGTCTTTCAGCACTCGCCACCGCGACCGCCCTATTGATCACCACCCTGCAACCCGCGGATGCGCGCGCTGCGCAGCCGGTGCGGGCGAAGAACGGCATGGTCGCCTCGCAGTCGTTCATCGCGTCTCAGGTCGGAGCGGACGTTTTGTGGGATGGCGGCAACGCCATCGACGCGACCATCGCCACCGCCTTCGCCCTGGCGGTCGTCCACCCCACCGCCGGAAATCTGGGCGGCGGCGGCTTCATGGTGATCCGGCTCGCGAACGGCACCACCACGACCTTCGATTTCCGAGAGACGGCACCCGCCGCCGCGAAGCCCGAAATGTTCCTCAAGGACGGCAAGTACGACGCAACCTTGCACCACAATTCGCACGTAGCCGTCGGTGTCCCAGGAACCGTCGCGGGGCTCTACATGGCCTGGCAGAACCTGGGTTCGCAGAGGGTGCCCTGGCGTCGTCTCGTCGATCCCGCGATCACGCTGGCCCGCGAAGGTTTCATCATCACCGATGGCCTCGCCCGCTCGCTGAAAAGCGCTCTGCCTCGGTTCCAGAAATACCCCGCGTCGCTCGCGCAGTTCTCCCGCAAGGGTGTTCCCTATGAAATGGGAGACATCCTGCGTCAGCCCGATCTGGCCGACACCCTGGACCGGATCGCGGAGAACGGGCCAAGTGGTTTCTATGAAGGGAAGACGGCCCGGCTGCTCGCGAAGGAGATGGCGGCAAACGGCGGCCTCATCACGGAAGCCGATCTCAAGGCCTACACCGCGAAGAAGCGCGCTGCTCTTATCGGGAAGTACCGCGGCTACGACGTGATCGGCATGCCGCCCATCAGCTCGGGCGGCACGGCCCTGATCGAGATGCTGAACGTCCTCGAAGGCTATGACCTCGCTAAAGACGGTCCACGCTCCGCGATCACGATCCACCGCATCACGGAATCCATGCGTCGCGCCTTCGCCGATCGCGCGAAGTTCATGGGTGATCCCGCGTTCAACAAGGACATGCCGGTCGCGCGCCTGACGTCTAAGGAGTACGCGACCAGTCTTCGCAAGACCATCAGTGACACAACCGCCTCCGTTTCATCACCCACGACCTTTGAATGGCCCGCCGAAAGCGATGAGACCACGCATCTCTCCGTCGTCGATCGCAACCTGAACGCGGTGTCGATGACCTATACGCTGGAGGCCGGATACGGCTCGGCCATCGTGGTCCCGGGTGCCGGCTTTCTTCTCAACAATGAGATGGGCGACTTCAATGCCGGGCCCGGTCTGACGGATGCCACCGGCCTCGTCGGCACGGAGCCGAATCTCGCGCAACCTGGAAAGCGGATGTTGTCTTCCATGACGCCGGCCATCCTGGCGAAGGACGGAGACCTGTTCATGGTGATTGGTTCGCCCGGCGGCCGCACCATCATCAACACCGTGCTGCTCACCATTCTCAACGTCGTGGACTTCGGCATGAACATTCAGGACGCTATCGACTTCCCGCGCTTCCATCATCAGTGGCTGCCGGACCGGATTCAGTTTGAGAAGAACGGCATCTCGCCGGACACCCTGGCGATCCTCACGAAAATGGGCCACGCCACAGGGGAGATCGGCGGACAAGGTGTCGCTCAGGGCATTGTCTGGAACAAGGCCGACAAGGTTCTCGAGGGCGCCACCGACCGGCGCGTGCTGGACGGAGCCGCGATCGGAAGATAGGCGGCTCGGCTAACGGCCGTTGAGGCTGTCGCGTCTGGCACGAGTTCCTGGGTGACTTCATCGAGTCAGTTTCCAAGACAAGGCCAAGCGCTTCTCGGAAAAGATCTCGAAGGTCAAGTCGAGGGTCGGCTTGGGTTGGACGAGGGAATACAAGATTGGGTCACGGAACCCTCCTTGCCTCGTCCTGGTTCCACCTGGTGGGGCGCTCGTTTTTAGTCAAGGGGAGCCTCCCCTTTTTCATTCCGCTGTCAGGCCAATCTCCAGAAGATTAGGGACACAACCCCCGGGCACCTGCTTCAGAGACCCCGGCAGGTTGGCGGCATAGTGCGACCTGCCAAACCGTGAGCAGGCTGGACGGCAAGAGCGATCCCCAGGCCCCGTCCCCACCACGCCGAAGACTACGAAAACACGTGCCATTGCTCGACGACTCTTCGTAGTTCACGAGTTCTCGTAGTGAAGCGTGCCCAGCCGCGTTCACCGCAACTCCAATGATTCCAGCGTTATCGGCCTGCGCCGCTTGTTGGCACGCATCGTGTGTTAGGGGATGCATCAACTGCAACGCGCAGTCCCAAACCGGAAAGAGCCAAACCACGATGAACCGACTCAACCAAATAGATCCAACACATGCCACGGGTGAAGCCAGACAACTTCTCGAAACCGTGCAAGCCAAGCTCGGCCGCGTCCCTAACCTCTTTCGCGTCCTGGCGAATGCGCCCGCCGCGCTGGAAGGGTACCTCAGCTTCTCGGACGCGCTCGCCGGCGGGACACTGAACGCCAGAGTACGAGAGCAGATCGCGCTCGCCGTCGCCGAGGCCAACCTCTGCAGTTACTGCCTGAGCGCACACACGTTCATCGGCGGCAAGGTCGGCCTCACGGAAAAGGAAATCGCCGATGCGCGCCGCGCCACGGCGGCGACGGACAAGGCGGATGCGATTCTGAAACTCGCGCGCTGCATCATCGTGCATCGGGGAGAGATCTGTGACGACAAACTCGTGGCGGCGCGCGCCTCCGGTCTGAGCGACGGCGAGATTGTGGAAACCGTCGCTCACGCAGCGTTGAACATTTTCACCAACTACATCAACCACGTCGCCCTGACGGTGGTGGATTTTCCGGAGGTCAAGCCGGGTGATATCGCCGCGCCCGCCGAAGCGCTGGCGACCGGCTGCGGTTGCGCCTGAACAGACTTTTTGGCTGCTCCCACCGCGGTAGCAGTTGAAACGACAACAAACACAAACAAACCAAGAAAGAGACATCGCACATGAAAAACATCATCACATCCATCACGTCCATCGCGGCCCTCGCGCTGCTGTCCACCTCCGCCCTCGCGGGCGACCTGGTCAACGTCTCCGGTGCGAGCAAAGCCGCTGTGAGCGGCTATGACACGGTTGCCTTCTTCACCGATAGCAAACCGGTGAGTGGGTCTCCGTTCATCGCGGCCGAGTACCAGGGAGCAACGTACTTCTTCGCCACCGAAGAACACAAGAAGCTCTTCACGGCCAACCCGGACAAGTACGCTCCGCAGACTGGCGGGTTCTGCACGTATGGCGTCGGCCTCGGCAAGTTGTTCCCGGTGGACATCAGCACATGGCAGGTGCGCGACGGAAAGCTCTACCTCAACCTGAACCAGGACATTCTGAAGAAGTTCAATGAGGACTTCGCCGGCAATGTCGCCAAGGCCAACAAGAACTGGCCTGTCCTCGTGAGGACCCACGGCAATTGAGCCTCAGACCTGCGAGTCGCCCGGAATGGCCGGGCGGCTCACAGGCCTTCAACCACCACTCATCTCAACGCAACCCACCGTGGTTTTCATCCGCTGTGGGAAGCCACACAGACACACAACACAGAACGCCAGGATCACAAACATGAAACCGCTTAATAGTACTGCCGTCCTCGTCGCCCGCATCGTTCTCGGCTGCGTCATGCTCCCACACGGGGTGCAGAAGACACTTGGCTGGTTCGGCGGCTATGGATTCGTCGGCACCATGAACTTTTTCACAACCACGATGCATATCCCCTGGGTGTTCGCGCTAGCCGCAATCCTCGCGGAATCCGTCGGCGCAATCGCTTTGATCGCGGGCTTGGGAACGAGACTCGCAGCGGCAGCGATCGCCACGAATATGGTCGTCGCCGTGCTGACAAGTCACCTCGCAAACGGATTCTTCATGAACTGGTTCGGCAACCAGAAAGGCGAGGGATTCGAGTATCACCTGCTCGCCATAGGCCTGGCTCTGGTCCTGATGATTCAAGGCGGAGGTCGCTGGTCGGCCGACGGCTGGATCACCGGACGTTCCACCTCCAACCGCTGAAAGGACTGCGCCCGTAACCAACCCGCAGCTGACAGTTATGAATACACTCACCTTAGACCAGCAGTTTTTCACCGCGCTTGTTCATGCCGACACAGCGGCGCTGGAGCGCATCCTGTCCGATGACTTCATGCTGATAGACGTGAACAGCGGGTCGGAGATAGCGAAGCCCGATCTGCTCACTGCTCTCGGCCTGGGCCACGTCAAGTTCGAGTCGATTGAGCCGAGCGAACAGCGCGTGCGACGCTACCAGACCACCGTTGTCATCACCGGCCGCACCCGAATGACGGGACGACTCGGGGTTGAGCCGTTTTCCACCAGCAGTCGTTACACCCACGTGTATGTCGAGCAGCAAGGCGCATTTCGTATGGTAGCGGCGCAGGGCACCCAGATGTCGCCTGGATCGGAGGCGCGATAGTCATGCACGCGGCTTTGTCTCTGCTCGCGACCCACGGATACTGGGTGGTCTTCGTGTGGGTGCTCGCGGATCAAGCCGGACTGCCGCTGCCGTCGTTTCCCTTGCTGCTGGCGTCGGGAGCTGTGGCCCGCGCTGGCGGTCTCAATGTCTTCGCCATCATCTGCCTCGCCGCGCTCGCGAGCGTCATGAGCGACACTCTCTGGTTCGAGATCGGCCGCCTTCGGGGTGGTTCGGTGCTGGGGTTCATCTGCCGCGGCTCTCTCGAGCCCGATAACTGCGTGGGACGAACCCAGAAGATGTTTTCACGCCGGGGCACCTGGAGTTTCCTGATCTCAAAGTTTACGCCGGGACTAAATATCGTCACGTCTCCCATGGCGGGGATGGGCGGCGTGTCACGGTCACGCTTTTTCGCCTTTAATACCGCCGGTGCGATGGCGTTTTCCCTGGCCTTCGTGTTACCCGGCTATGTTTTCAGCCGCCAGCTGGAGTGGATGCTTCGACTCGGCTCGGACTCCGGCCATTTGGTGCTGGTCGCGTGCGTCGCTTTGTTCGTTGCCTACCTCACCGCCAACCACGCTCGCCGTGTGCGCTTCAGCCGGGGGCTGCGCCTGGCCCACATCAGCGCTGAAGAACTGAGGGATAGAGTGGAGGCCGGGGCGGGCGTCGTGATCGTTGACCTGCGGCTGCCGACAGATTTTGCCGCTGCGCCGCTGACCCTGCCAGGCGCTATCCGACTGCCGCCCGCGGAGGTGGCCCGTCGGCACGCCGAGATTCCACGCGATCGCGACATCGTCCTCTACTGCTCCTGTCCAAATGAATCCACCAGTGTACGCGCTGCGCTGTTGCTCAAGGAATACGGAATCACCCGCGTTCGGCCACTGACCGGAGGCTACGACGGCTGGCGGCGAAGGCAGTTTCCGCTGCGCTCCGTTGCTCGCCTCCATGAAACAACGCCGGTCGTGCTGACCACAGCCCTGCTCACGCCCGCCGACACCGCGACTCATCAATCACTCCAGGAAATACTATGACCTCCGCCGCCGACACCGCGCCAACAAGTCGCCTCCCATGGAAGTGGCTGATCTATCTCTTCGTTGCCATCGCCCTTATCGTTGGGGCCAGATATTTTCGTGTTCAAGATCTGCTCACACAAGCGCTCGGCTGGGTGGGCCAGCTTGGGCCATGCGGTCCGGCCATCTTCATCGCTCTCTACGTGGTGGCGACAGTACTGTTCATTCCCGGCTCCGTCCTGACTCTGGGCGCCGGCGCGGTCTTCGGGGTGCTGCGGGGTTCGATCTACGTTTCCATCGCGGCAACCCTTGGAGCCGCGGCGGCCTTTCTGGTCGGTCGCTACCTCGCCCGCGACGCCATCGCTCGGAAGATTGAGGGTAACACCCGCTTCGCGGCGATTGACAAGGCGGTGGCGAGCGAAGGTTGGAAGATCGTTGGACTCACGCGGCTTTCGCCGGTGTTTCCGTTCACCCTCTTGAACTACGCCTTTGGCCTTACCCGCGTGAAGTTCGGCCACTACGTGCTGGCATCGTGGATCGGCATGATGCCCGGCACCGTGATGTATGTGTATCTCGGTTCGCTCGCCCAGGCCGCTGCGGGCGAGCGTTCGCGTACCACCGGCGAATGGGCGCTCTATGGTGTCGGCCTTCTCGCCACCGTCGTCGTCACCGTCTTCGTCACTCGCATAGCAAAACAGGCACTCGCCAAACGCATCTCCGAATAAAAGTGTCAGGGAACAATCAAATGAGCCAACAGACCGAACCGCCCGTCCTGCCGTGGGACGTGCACAATCAAAAGCTGGTCGCCAACGTCCATCCGGCCGACTGGAAGAATCCGACGCCCGCCCCGCGCTATAACCTCGTCGTCATCGGCGGCGGCACCGCGGGTCTGGTCAGCGCCGTGGGTGCGGCGGGACTGGGCGCCAAGGTCGCGCTCATCGAGAAGCACTTCATGGGCGGAGATTGTCTCAACGTCGGCTGTGTGCCGTCCAAGGCGATCATTCGCGCGGCTCGCCAGGCCGCGAACGTTCGTGACATGGCGGGCTTCGGCGTGAATGTTCCCGATGGCACGACGATAGATTTCGGCAAAGTCATGGAGCGAATGCGTCGCCTCCGCGCAGACATCAGCCCACATGACTCCGCCCGCCGCTTCACGGACCTCGGGGTCGACGTCTTTCTTGGCACGGGCAGGTTCACCGGGCCGGACGCCATCGAAGTTGGCGGGCAAACGTTGCGTTTTGCCAAAGCCGTTGTCGCCACGGGTGCACGCGCCGCCGCGCCGCCGATTCCCGGGCTTAAGGATGTTCCCTATCTCACCAATGAAACCTTGTTCTCCCTGACCGAGTTGCCTCAGCGTCTCGGCATCATCGGCGCGGGGCCGATTGGCTGCGAGATGGCGCAGAGCTTCGCACGCCTTGGTTCCGAAGTATTTTTAGTTGAGGCGACGCACGGCATTCTCCCGCGCGAAGACCGCGACGCTTCGGAGATCGTCCGCTCCGCGATGGAGCGAGAGGGGGTAAAGCTCCTCTGCTGCGGTGAGGACCTCAAGCTCGCGAAAGACCCGAAGGGCGTTCGCCTGCAAGTTGGATCGCACGGCAAAGGCTACGACGTCCTGGTAGATCAACTGCTTGTCGCCGTCGGCCGCGCGCCAAATGTCGAAGGACTCGGCCTGGAGAGCGCCGGCGTCGAGTTCGACAAGAAAGGCGTGAAAGTGAACGACCGCCTGCAAACCTCCAACCCGCGCATCTACGCCTGCGGCGACATTTGCTCGCCGTATCAATTTACCCACGCTGCGGATTTCATGGCGCGCATCGTCATCCAGAACGCGCTGTTCAAAGGCCGCGCCA
>JBDTQB010000018.1:0-27390 GCA_039932395.1 Vicinamibacteria bacterium
CACCAGCGCGCCGCGCCTCCACCACCTTGCGGGAGAAATCGAGTTTCTGCTGCAGCAGCGCCGCCAGCTGGGCCAGCCGGGCCTGTTGGCGCGGGTTGTCCGCCGTCAACTTGAGAAGATGCTGCTCCGCCTCCAGCGCTTGACGGTTGCCCAGTGTGTAGGAGGCCAGAAACGCCTCTTGGCCGGTAATGACAAAACCACGCTCCCCGCTGAATGCCGACGCAAGTCCGGCGTTCAGATCGCTGATGACGGTCCGTACTTCCTGGGTGTGGTCCACCCACTGCGACCGCTCGACGGTCAGCCGGGTGCTGCGGAAAGATTCGAGGCTGACTCCAACCAGAACCAGCATGCCAAGCGTCGATCCCACGACGACCGGGGCGCCGAGCGACCAGGGCCAGCCGCCGTTGATCCACGCGATGCGCAGGCCAGCGGCCCCGAGGATCACGAACGCGAGGGCGGTGTGCGGGGCCATGCCGGTGAAGTCTCCCCACGCAGACGCGACAGACACGCCGCCGACATATCCCACGACCCCGAACAAGCCCAGTAGCAACGTGAGGATGGCCAGGAAACCGGCAGCGGTCAGGCGCGTGCTTCGATTGGTAGCGCGGGTGAGCAGGAGCAAGGCTAGGTTGCCGAACAGCAGTGCCGACGCGGTGTTCGGACCCATGGGCGAGGAATCCACAAAGAGCAGGTTGTCGATGCCCGGGTGCCAGCCCAAAATGTATCCCGCCAGCGTGAGCAGGCCGATCATCGCGGCCGCGCTCGCGCACACTTGTCCCATCCGCGATGCCCATCCCGCCAACGCCCGGTCGCGCAGTTGCCACAGCGCGATCCCGGAAAGCGCAAGCCCAAGCGCGGTATTGGCCTGCATGACTGCCCACTCGGGGCGGATGCTTCGCAGCGCGCGAATATCGAACACCCATCCGATCAGCACGGCCGCGCCCAAGAGCGCCAGCGCGAGGCCAGCGAGGAGGCGCCACGGCTCGCTCGCGGGTGATGAGCGAGAGTCGACGGACCCGGGTCTGAGCGATTCGTGTCCGGACATCCAGGCACCCCAAAGTGGACGGCGCGATCAGTAGTTATCCACGTCCGCGAGCGAGTGTACTCCTGTGTCTCACGTCCGGTGCCAGAAACTTCGGTCCCCATTGTTTGTGTCCACCGGCGATGGCCGCGGCCGTGCGGATAGACTGGCAAACGGCGTTTGTATAGCTTGGATGAAGCGTCTCGCCGGTCCCCGAGCGAAATGCGGAAGTGCTTGATGCCCTGAGGAGGGAACGTGAGCGATCCGGTCGCTACCGTACTGATCGTGGACGACGACGTCCAAAACCATCGGCCGTTAGAGGCCGTTCTGCGAGCGGGCGGTTTTCTGACCAGAACGGCCAAGAACGGCATAGAAGCCCTGGCCTCGGTCAAGTCTCAGCCGCCGGATCTGGTTCTGCTCGACTTCAACATGCCGGGAATGGACGGACTCGAGGTCGCTCGAACCCTCAAGGCCGACCCGACGACATCGGCGATTCCCATCATCATGGTGACGGGGCAAAGCGACCGAAGCGTGCGACTCGCCTGCCTTGATGCGGGCGCGGAAGACTTCGTCTCCAAGCCGGTTGATCGCGCCGAGTTGTGGCTTCGGGTGAGGAATCTGCTCCGCCTCAAGTCTCTGACTAACTTCTTCCACAACCACAGCGTGATTCTCGAGCAGCAGGTACAGGAACGTACCGCCGATCTGCAGTCGTCCCTTCGGGAGCGAGAGGTCCTGCTGAAGGAGGTGCATCATCGCGTGAAGAACAATCTTCAGATCATGATCAGCTTCCTTCGCCTGGAGTCGCGTCGCACCAATCATGAGCCGACCCGCTCGGTTCTTACGGACATGGAGAATCGCATACGGGCGATGGCTGCCCTCCACGAGGCGCTCTACCGGTCCAGTAATTTCAACGACATCGACCTGCGTTCGTACATCGAACAGGTGACCAGGAATCTGAAACTCTCGATGGGCAAAAGCGCCGACCGGATCCGGTTCAACCTCGATCTGGTTTCGGTGAATGTCCGACTGGATGAGGCGGTGCCTTGCGGCCTCATTGTGAACGAACTTGTTTCAAATACTGTCAAACATGCTTTTCCGGCAGAGCGGCCGGGTGAGGTCCGAGTGGAGCTGACCCGCACTGGGGAGAGCGGGCTCCGGCTTCGCGTCTCTGATGACGGCGTCGGCCTGCCCGCGGATCTCTCGGCGAGGCGAGGCGCGTCGCTGGGTCTGCAACTCGTCTCTGATCTGGCCCGGCAATTGGGTGGCGAGCTGAAGATCGGCGAGGGCCCTGAAGCCGTTTTTGAGGTGACCATGGCTCCAGATCCCATCCCGCAACCAGAACAGACCGGCGCCCGCAGGCGCTCCCAGGAAATCGCTCGTAGGATCTAGCAGCTAGCTGTGTAGCTCTTTGTAGATCATCTCGAGCAGTTTTTCCGCGGTGTAGGGCTTGGAGATGAACTGGCGAGCGCCGGTTTCCATGGCCTTGATCGCCCCCAGATTGCTGGGCAGGCCGCTCGCGACCAGAATGCGGACTTCGGGATCGGACGCTTTAAGCGCCGCAATCAAAGCGGTGCCGTCCATGATCGGCATCGAGACGTCGGTAAACACCAGCGCGATTTCCTTCTGATTTTGCACGTAGAGGCGCACCCCTTCCGCGCCGTTTGACGCCTCCAGGACGCGGTACCCGAACCGGGTCAGGGTTTTCACCGCGATGTCCCGAATGCCCTTCTCGTCGTCCACCAGCAGGATCAATTCTCCGTTCCCGCGGGGAAGGCCCGTTTGAGGTCCTGACACCTCCTCCGATTGGGTATCAGAGGTCTGCGCGGGGAGAAACACCTTGAATTGGGTGCCCTTGCCTTCTTCGCTGTAGACATTCACGAAGCCGCCATGGGCCTTGATGATGCCAAGGACGGTCGACAGCCCGAGACCGGTGCCCCTGCCCAATTCTTTCGTGGTGAAGAACGGCTCGAATATCTTTGCCATCAACGCGGGCGGGATACCGGTGCCGGTGTCAACCACGCTCGCCACCACGTAAGACCCAGGCTTGTTGCCTTGGTGCATGGCCGCGTAGATCTCGTCCAGCAGGATGTTCTCCAGGGTGATGGTCAGCTCGCCGCCTTGCGGCATGGCGTCACGCGCGTTCACGCACAGATTCAAAAACACTTGGTGTAACTGCGAGGAATCTCCAACGATCGACCAAAGGTCGGGGACGGCGGAGACCTTGAACTCCACATCCTTCGGAAAGACCCCCTTCATCACGCTCTGCAATTCTTTGATCAGGTGCTTCAGGTTGATCTCAACCCGTTCACCTTCCGTGCCACGTGCAAAGGAGACCAATTGCTGCACCAGATTTGCTCCACGCTGCGAGCAGGATTCGAGGGTGTTGAGCAGGCCGAGGGTTTCCTCATCCTTCGCGGCGTCCTTCAGCAGTTCGACCGACAACATGATGGGTGAAAGAATGTTGTTCATATCGTGGGCGATGCCGCTCGCCAGCGTGCCCACACTTTCCATACGCTGGGCGCGGAGGAACTGCGCCTCCAGCTTCTTCTTCTCTGTGATGTCGGTTTCAATGCACAGGATGGATTCGGGGACACCGCTCTGGTTGCGCACCAAGGTCCAGCGGCATCCCATCGTGATCATTTTGCCGGCCCGATTTTGTTTCTCCAGTTCGCCGGTCCATTCGCCCTTGTCCATTACGGCCGCGACGGCAGCGTGAAACGATGCTGAGTTGAGATTCAAGAATTCAGTCGTGGGGCGGCCCAGCGCCTCGGCCGCGCTCCAGCCGAAGATTGTTTCGGCGCCGCGGCTCCAGAACACCACGCGGTGCTCAAGATCGCGAACCGAAATCGCATCGGTGGCCTTGTCGAGCAGATCGGCCTGCTCCACGACTTTTTTGTCAGTGAGCCGCTTTGCCGCCTGAGCGCGCAAGTTGCCGATGCCGAAAGCCAGATCGTCCGCCATCTCTTGCAGCAGCTTGAGTTCATCCGCTCCGGGATGATTCGCCTCACTGGAATACAGCCCCAGCAGGCCGAAGGTGCGGTCGCCCGCGCGCAACGGCAGGCAGATGACACTGCGTAGCCCGTATTTCCGGGCAAGTTCCCGCCACGGAAGAAACTCATCAGCCGTTTCGAAATCGGCACAGATGACCGGCTGACCGGTGCTTATCACCCGGCCGGCCGGGCCCTGGCCGTTCACGACCGTCTCATCCCAGCTCAACTGGATCTTGTCCAGATATCCGTCGTCGTCGCCGGATCGAGCTTCAAATGAAATCGTGCGGGCTGCATCCTCACGGGCATACCCCACCCAGGTCATACGGTACCCGCCGATCTCCCGGCTGAGCCGGCAGAAGGCGGCGAGCAAGTCAGCCTCATTTTCGGCCCGCACTAGTACCTCATTGCAGGTGCTCAGCATTTTCAACGCACGGTTGGTGCGGGTGATTTCCAGTTCCGCTACCTTCAAATCATCGATGTCCGTGCAGGTGCCGAACCACTTGAGCACCCCGCCGGCCTCGTCAAGCAACGGTTTGCCGCGAATCAGCCACCAGCGGTATTCGCCATCCGTACGCCGCAGCCTGCATTCCAACTCATAATCGTCCAGGAGTGCCAGCGCCCGCTGCCAGGCGACCTCCGCGGCCGGGCGGTCGTCCGGGTGGAAGGGCTGGCTCCACCCGTGGCCGAGGCTCTCCTCCAGCGTCAGCCCCGTATATTTCATCCACTGATCGTTGAAGTAAGTGGTCCAGCCGTCAGCCCGCGATATCCACACGATTTGCGGCATGGCTTCGGCGAGAGTCCGGAATTCCTCCTCACTCTCGCGGAGCTTCTCCGCCGCGCGCTGACGCTGGATCACCGCACCCAGTGTCTCGGTCAGGATCTGTAGATTGCCGACATCCCAATTCGTGAAGGCGGTGGGGCGGTCCGACATCACTTTGAGAACGCCCATAATCTCCGTGCCCACCCGCAAGGGCGCCACCACCATCGAGCGCACGCCAACCTTGCGGCAGGCGAGACGATCGCAGCGCGGATCCGTTTCCGTGTCATCCGCGATGAGCACGGAACCCGTCTTGACCGCCAGGCCGGACAGGCTGCTTTCGAGGTTCAAGCGCATGCCGACCTTGTCCGCCACGGCGCCCGCTCCGGCGGTGTAGACCATCTCCGCCTGGTCCACCAGCTCCACCACGCCGCCCGCGGCATTGGTCAGCGCGCGCGCATGTTCGGCGATCATGTCCATGGCCGTCTGCGCCGGCACATCCGACATCGCCATCTCCTGCTGAATCCGGACGATCTCCCTGGTCACGGCCTCGGCCTTTTTCCGGTCAGTGATATCACGCTCGATGGCCACCCAGTGGGTCAGCCAACCCTTCGCGTCCGCCACCGGAACGATGTCGATCTCGATCCAAAATTCTTCGCCGCTCTTGGTGTAGTTGATGAGTTCCTCGCGCACTGGACGCCATGCTTTCAGCGCGGCGCGAATCCGGTCCAGAGCGTCCCTCTGGGTCTTGGGCCCCTGTAGGAGCCGCGGCGTCTTGCCCATCGCCTCCTCCCGAGAGAAACCGGTGCGACGCACAAAGGCGTCATTCACGTACAGGATGCGGGGACCCGGATCGTCAATTCGCGCCGCGTCGGTGATCAGCACGATGTCGTTGAGGCGGGCGACGCAGGTCTCCAGCAAACGGAGTTGTTCCTCACTCTGGCGCCGCTCGGTGATGTCCTCGATGACGCCGACAAATTGCTGCGCTGCATCTGCTTGACCCGGGATCAGAGCAAGCGTCAGGTTGCACCAGACCGCCCGGCCGTCGGGCTTTAGATATCGCTTTTCCCAACTGCTGGTTTGCAGCTCGCCTGCCAGCATCCGCGTGGTGATCTCTGCTTCGCGCGCCCGATCGTCCGGGTGGGTCGTCTCGAGACAGCTCCGCTTCAGCAGCGTCTCGGCGGAATAGCCCACGATCTCGCCGAACCGGCGGTTGGTACGGAGGAATTTTCCCTCGGTGGACACGAGGCACATGCCGACGGCCGCCTGATCAAAGAGAGCGCGAAATCGAGCCTCGGAGGCAAGCAGGATATCCGCCGCTTTTTTGCTTTGCGTGATGTCGCGGAGAAAGGCGGTGAACTGCGGCGGTTTGCTCTGGCTCAGCGGCGTGGCATTGAGTTCGACAACAATCTCCGTCCCATCGGCGCGAATAGCGGGCAATTCGCGCCGGCGGTCCATGGCCCTTTTTTCTCCGGTCGCCAGATAACGCGCCATGCCACGCCGATGGCTTTCGCGCAGGCGTTCGGGAATGATCACATCGCTCAAGTCGCGCCCCAGCACCGCTGCCTTGGGCCAGCCGAAGATGGCCTCCGCCGACGGATTGAACTCAAGGATCCGGTTCTGATGGTCGATGGTGATGATGGCGTCGAGGGAGGACGCCACGATGGCGGAGCTGAGTTCTTCCGCCTGACGCCGCGTTTCTTGGGCCTGGACGCGATCCGTGATGTCCAGCGTTGTGCCGGAGAGGGCCACCGGGCGGCCGTGCTCATCGTTGATCAATTCCGCACGCTCCCGCGCATGACGGATTTCGCCGTCCGGGCGGACGATGCGATGGTCGGTATCCAGAACCCCTTCACTGGCGAGCACCCGCTGATGGTCGGCATCCATCCGCTCCCGATCCTCTGGATGAACCAGCGCGAGAAACGCCTCGTAGCCGCCAGTGAAGGTCTCCGGGGTGACGCCGAAAATGCGGTAAACCTCATCCGACCAGATCAGCTGATTCCGCGCGATGTCCAGTTCCCAGCTGCCCAGATGCGCGATGCGCTGCGCATCGCGGAGCCGGCGCTCGCTCTCGGACAAACTGCGCTGCGCGGCCAGCCGCTCGATCACCACCGAAAGGAGCGTAGCCACCGACTGTATGAACTGGGCGTCTAGCTCGTCGAATCTCCGGACGGAACGGCAATGCGCGCCCAGCACTCCCCAGGCCTTATCGAGCAGCGGGATGGTCACGCTTAGCCCGCTCGCGACCTCGTGCTGCACCAGCAACGGCGGCGCCTGGAACCGCTTTTCCTCCCGGAAGTCGTTGACGAAAATCGGCCCGGCCGAGTTCAGAGTAAACCCGGCCTGGGAGGCCGCATCCACACCCACCGTGGCCACCCCGACCTCTCCCGGCTGCCAGCCCACTCCGGACACCAGCCGGAGGTGGCTGCCATCGGGCGCTAACTGAAGCACCTTGCACATCTCCACGTCCAGCGCCTCGGCCACTGCCCGGGTGGTGAAATCAAAGATGCCTTCCAGCGTGGTTGCCCGAGTGGCCTCCAAACCGATCCTCGCAATCACTTCCTGCTGCCGCGCGCGCATCCGCAACACTTCGTCCGCAAGCTTGCGGGCCGTGATGTCCTGGCAGGTGCCGACGGCCCGGAATGGCTGACCCGTCTCGTCATTGAAGTTTTGCCA
Source organism: Vicinamibacteria bacterium (assembly GCA_039932395.1). GTDB lineage: Bacteria > Acidobacteriota > Vicinamibacteria > Fen-336 > JAGNNV01 > JAGNNV01. The sequence continues at coordinate 7,445 of JBDTQB010000018.1, forward strand.
GCGTTCTTCGACAAACTTGACGCGTCCGTCGGGCCGAACAATCCGATGTTCGATGGCGATTGCTTCCGGCTTTCCGTGGGAATTGACGAACGCCGCGTCCACCATCGCCCGGTCGTCCGGATGGACCAACTCCAAAAAGCCCTGATGGGTGGGTCTAAATTCGGCCGGGCTGACCTCAAAGATCCGATACGTCTCCTCTGTCCAACTGACTTCAAGGGTGCCGAGGTTCGTCTCCCAACTGCCTACGTTCGCCACCGCCTGCGATTCATGGAGGCGCCGCGTTTCCACCGTTAGTGCTTCCGCCAACTGGCGCTGTTCCTGCTCCCGTTCCCGTAGGGCCGCCTCGCTGTGGCGCAATCTTTCCTGTGCGGCCCGTAACAAATACGGACTCTGCCCCGGCATCACCACCGCGTCCAGCTGGCCGCCCGTCATCTGCTGCAACTCGGCCTCTGCCGCCTGGATCGCCTGCACCAGTTCAGCAATCCGCGCGTCTGGGTCGGTCATGGATTTTTAGGACCCTCGATCCCGCTCGGGCTCCCGCGAAACTTGACCGCAGCCGCTTTCCTCATACAGATGACCATAGAGCTCTGTTACTGGATACTAGCTGTGGAGTTCCTTGTAGATCGTGCGGAGCAGCGTTTCCGCGGTGTAGGGCTTGGAGATGAAGCGAGCGCCGGACTCCATCGCCTTGGCAACCCCGCTATTGGTGGGCAGCCCGCTGGAGACCAAAATACGAACCTCGGGATTCAGCGATTTAAGCGCCGCGATCAGAGCCGCGCCATCCATGATCGGCATCGAGACGTCGGTCAGCACCAGCGCGACTTCTTTTTGATTCTGCACGTAGAGAAGCACCCCTTCAGCACCGTTCTCCGCCTCCATGACGCGGTAGCCGAACCGGACCAATGTTTTCATGGCGATTTGCCGGATGCCTTCTTCATCGTCCACCAGCAGGATCAATTCTCCGTCCCCACGGGGAAGGCCCGCTTGGGTCACGGGCGCCTTTTCCAACAGGCTCTCGGAGGTCTGGGCAGGGAAATAGACCTTGAACTTCGTGCCCTTGCCTTCCTCGCTGTAAACATTCACGAAGCCGCCATGGGCCTTGACGATCCAATGACCGTCGAAAGCCCGAGGCCGGTGCCCTTGCCCTGCTCTTTGGTGGTGAAAAATGGCTCAAAGATCTTGCCCATCACCGAATGCGGCATGCCCGTGCCGGTGTCGGTCACGGTGATCACCACATAGGCCCCCGTCCTGCCGTCCGGGTTCATGGCCGCGTAGATCTCATCCAACACGATGTTTTCCATGGCGATGGTCAGTTCGCCGCCGAGCGGCATGGCGTCTCGCGCATTCACGCACAGGTTCAAAAGCACCTGATGCAACTGAGAGGGGTCGCCCACAATCGTCCAAAGGTCGCGGACGGCTGAGATGCTGAACCGCACGTCCTTCGGGAACACCTCCTGCATCACGCTCTGCAATTCCTTCAGCAGGTGCTTGAGGTTGACCTCAATCCTTTGACCTTCCACCCCACGCGCAAAGGAGAGGAGTTGCTGCACCAGGTTCGCCCCACGCCGGGAGCAGGATTCGAGGGTGTTGAGCAGGCCGAGGGTTTCCTCATTCTTGGCGTCGTCCTTCAGCAGTTCCACCGACATCATGATGGGCGACAGAATGTTGTTCATATCGTGAGCGATACCGCTCGCCAGTGTGCCTACGCTCTCCATGCGTTGGGCGCGGAGGAACTGCGCCTCCAGCTTCTTCCTCTCCGTGATGTCGGTTTCGATACACAAGATGGACTCGGGGACGCCGCTCGCGCTGCGCACCAAGGTCCAGCGGCACTCCACCGTGATCATCGTGCCCGCCCGATTTTTCTTCTCCAGTTCCCCCGTCCATTCGCCCCGGTCCATCACGACGGCGATGGCGGCGTGAAAGAGCGCTGAGTTGGGATACAACAAGTCCGGTGTCGGCTTGCCCAGCGCGTCGGCCGCGCTCCAGCCATACATTTTTTCCGCGCCCCGGTTCCAATACACCAGCCGGTGCTCAAGATCGCGGACCAGAATCGCGTCGGTGGCCTTGTCCAGTAACGCGGCCTGCTCCCGGATGCGTGTGTCGGCTTTCAGACGCTCAAATTCGCCGGCCGCGCGTGTGGCGAAGATCTGCAGAGTGGATACGACGAAACCGGAGTCTTCCAACGGGTCGCGGAAGAGCACAAACAGCCATCCCACCGTCTGGCCTTCGGCATTCGCCAAGCGTCGCCCGACATAGGCCTGCGCCCCGAAGAGCGCGAGGGGGGAAGCGAGGGGAAACTTCTCGGCCACGTGAGCCGGGACAATAAAGGAGTCCCTGCCTGTCACGATTTCGCAGGGCGACCCGAGCAGGGGATAGTCAAAGTTGTCCACCACCTTTCCATCCACGACGGCGGCCACGGTTTGGGCCATCTCCGGCTTACCCGGCAGCAGGCGTGCCACAAAGGCGCCTTGGGCATCCAACGCTTCGGCCACACTGACCGCCAGGTCGGTGAAAAAGCCCTCGCTGATACTGGCGGATACACTCGTGGCCACCCTCATCACCGCGGCCTCCATCCGCCGGCGGTCCTGCTGCGAACGCAGGTTGACGATGCCGAAAGAGAGGTCGTCCGCCATCTCCTGCAGTAACTTGATCTCATCCACTCCGGGATGATTCACTTCGCTCGAATAGAGTCCCAACAAGCCGAAGGTTCGCTCGCCCGTGCGCAACGGCAGGCAGATGACGCTGCGTAGCCCCTCCTTGAGGGCAAGTTCCCGCCACGGAATAAATTGGTCATCCGTTTCGAGGTCGGACGATACGACCGGCTGCCCGCTGCGTATCACCCGGCCGGCCAGCCCCTTGCCGGTCACAACCGTTTCATCCCAGCTCAACTGAATCTTGTCCAGATACCCGCTCTGATCGCCCGATCGCGCCTCGTAAGAAATCGTGCGGGCGGCATCGTTCTGGGCATACCCCACCCAGGTCATGCTGTACCCCCCAATCTCCCCGCTGAGGCGGCAGAAGGCGGCGAGTAAGTCAGCCTCATTTTCCGCCCGCACCAGTGCCTCATTGCAGGCGCTCAGCATTTTCAGAGCGCGGTTGGCGCGCTCAAGATTCAGATCAGCCAGCTTGCGTTCAGTGATGTCGGAACTGAAACCGGTCATACGCACCGGCCTGCCGTCTTCATCCCTCACCACCTGGGCTACGGCGTAGACATAGCGGACAGTTCCATCGGGCCACACCACGCGGAACTCGGTGTTGAACTCTTTTTCACCACGCAAAGCCGCCTGCACTTCCGCACTCCTGCGGCCGAGGTCATCAGGATGAACGGTTTTGGTCCAGGCTTCGGAGGCGCTCGAAAACTCCTTTCTGCGGAGCCCGTAGATTTGATACAACCGGTCATCCCAGACAAGATGATCAGCCTGAACATCCCAATCCCAGACTCCCAGCCCGCCTGCGTGGGTGGCCCGATCCAATCGTTCCGCGGTCTGCAGGAGCTTGTCCGCGGCGCGTTGGCGTTGGATCACCGCACCCAGCGTCTCCGTGAGGATCTGTAGATTGTCGGCCTCCCGATCCGTGAAGGCGGCCGGACGGTCGGACATGACCTTGAGCACTCCCAAAGACTCGTTGCCCTCTCGCATCAGCGGCGCCACGACCATCGCGCGCACGCCAACCTGACGACAGGCGGCACGGTCACAGCGCGAATCGGTTTCAGTGTCATCCGCCTTGAGCACGGAATTTGTTTTCACCGCCAGTCCGGACAGACTGCCTTCGCGCTTCAACCTCAAGCCGACCTTGTCCGCCAATACCCCCGCTCCGGCGATGTAAACCATCTCGGCGCCGTCCGCCAACTCCACCACGCTCCCTGTGGCACCCGTCAACTGTCGGGCGCGCTCGGCGATCAACTCCATCAACGCCTGCACCTTTTGATCGGACATGGCCAGTTCCTGCTGGATCTGGACGATCTGTTTCGTCGCGGCCTCCGCTTTCTTCCGCTCGGTGATGTCTTCCTTGAGCGCGAGAAAGTGGGTGACCTGGCCGCTTGGAGCCAGCACGGGAGAAATAATGGCCGACTCCCAGTACATCTCTCCATTCTTTTTCCGGTTGTGAAATTCGCCTCGCCAGGTGCGGCCGGAGGTGATCGTCTCCCAAAGCTGCCGGTAGACGTCCGGCGGAGTTTCACCGCCCTTCAGCAGGCGCGGGCTTGCCCCTTCTATCTCGGCCCGCGTATAGCCGGTCGTCTTCAGGAAAACGTCATTGACGTATTCAATGTTGCCCTGTCGGTCCGTGATCACGGTTGCCACCGGGCTTTGTTCCACCGCCTGGGAGAGTTGCCGGATTTGTTCTTCCGCTTTTCTCCGCTCGGTGATGTCCTGAAAAGCACCGTGGATCCCGATAATTTGGCCGGCGTCGTCACGGTGCGCCCCACCAATGGAGCGCACCCAGATTCTGCGCTGTCGGGCCGTGATCAGCTCATGCTCGAAATCGAAGGGAACCCCATCGGTCGTGAGCAATCGCACAGCCTCTGACACCGAGGCGCGGTACTCAGGGGGGTAAAACGAAATCGCTTCCTCCAGGCTCGGGGTGTAGCCGGGCGCCAGATCGTGAATGACGGCGGTCTCATCGCTCCAGGTCACCTTGTAATCGGGCAGGTCGATGCTCCAGCCGCCCAGCTTCGCGGCGCTGCCCGCGATGCGCAGCAGGGTTTGGTTCTGCCTGAGTTGGTCCTCGGCGCGGACGCTCTGGGTGACATCCCGCGCGTTGCCGATCCGGCCGATAGCTTGGCCTGCGTCGTCCAGCAGGGCTCGGGAGTTCGCCCTGATCACCACGGTGCTGCCATCTTTGTGTAAGACGTGCGCGGTGTAGTCGACGTGGCTCTCGCCGCTTTCGAGGATTTTGGCAAAGACGGCCAGGTCTTGCTCCCGACGGTCGGCAGGCATGAAGTCCACCCAGTCTCTGCCGATCATCTCCTCCGGCGCATAACCCAACGCGCTCCGGCTCGCTTCATTGACGAATAAGATCTGGCCCTGGGGCGAAACGGAATAGATCAAATCGTGAGAGGTCTCCACCAGGTTGCGGTAACGCCGCTGACTCTCAGCCAGTTTGGTCTCCGACTTCACTTCCTCGGTGATGTCCTGGCAGGTGCCCACAGCTCTGACGGGCTGGCCCGTGTCGTCATTGAAGCTTTGCCAGCGTTCCTCGACAAACTTGACGCGTCCGTCGGATAGACAGATTCGATGTTCGATGACGACCGCGTCCGGCCTGCCACGGGAATTGACGAAGGCCGCGTCCAACTTCGCTCGGTCGTCAGGATGTACCAATTCCAAAAACCGTGGGTAGGTCGGTTGAAATTCAGCTGGGCTGACCTCGAAGATCCGATACGTCTCCTCCGTCCACGCGATTTCGAGGGTGGCGAAATTGGTCTCCCAACTGCCCACGTTCGCCACGGCCTGTGATTCATGCAGGCGCCGCGTTTCCTTGGTCAATGTTTCAGCCAGCCTGCGCTGTTCCTGCTCCCGCTCCCGCAGGGCGTCCTCCGCCATGCGACGCTCGGTCACGTTGACATGCATCACCACGGCGCCCGCGCCCGGTTGATCGTTCAGCGGTGTCACCATCAGCCGGAACCAGCGTTTTTCGGTGGGTGAATGACACGGATACTCGAGCGCGAACATCTTTTCGGCGCCGCTCAACACCTGCCGGATGCCTCGCGCCACGGCCTGCGACTCCTCGGAGCACTCGCCCTGGGCGGCTTCGCACACCCGGATATAGTTCTGCCCGACAAAAAAATCCGGGCTTTGCAGGACATTGGCCGAGGCGAAGTGCCGCCAGGCGTCGTTCACCACGATGATGAGGCCCTCGCCATCGAGCAGGGCGATGTGGGCGGGCAGCGCGTTGAGGATGCCGACCTGCGTCTCCGCGAGCGACCGGTGGGCAGCCTCGCTGTCGCGCAATTTTTCCTGCGCATCCCGTAAGAGATACGGCTGTCGGTCCGGCGTCACCACCGCGTCCAGCTGGCCGCCCATCATCTGCTGCAGTTCGGCCTCCGCCGCCTGGATCGCCTGCACCAGTTCAGCAATTCGCGCGACTGGGTCGGTCACGGCTTTCCTTCGCTCGTCTTCATGTCGGTCAGCGGGAGGCTTCAAGCCCAAGGGTTTGGCGGACAGTGGCAAAATCACTCAAGTTGCCGATGATTTTTTTCACCGGTTTGGGAGCGAATTTCACCAGGGTGGGGGTGAGCAGAATGTCCTTCTCCAGGTCGTGTTCCGACGCGCGCAGCACGTCCACAATCTCGATCTCATGGCGACCGGGTAGATGCTCCGCGCACAGGGCACGTAAATTGGCAAGCGCCCGGGCGGAGTTCGGCGACTCTCCGGCGACAAAGAGGCGGAAATGGAATGTTTCCCTCGGTAGGGTTGTCATGGTCGGTTCCGCAGCGCGAGTACGGTCTTGCCCGCACCCGGCCCGCCCGCGAGAAGCGTTGCGCGCCCCTGCGGAAATCCGCCGCGCATCAGACAGTCGAGGCCCTCGATCCCGCTCGGGCTTTTGGGGAATTCGACCGCAGCCATTTTTTCCATACGCGTGGCCATGTGTATACCACTTACCTCCTGGGCGTGTAATGACCGAAGACACGAAGACAGCTTGACAACTTCATGTGCCCTGCACATCGTCCGTCATGAGGTACGGTGGAGCGGCGCGAATCTAAGCGAAGCCGGAGACCGAGCGATCCCGCCACGTTTCGGCCCACGACTGCAGCTCTTCTGCCGGCATCGGTCGGCCCACGAAGTAGCCTTGAATCACATCGCACTGAGTGCTTCGGACGAAGTCCCAGTCGGACTGATCCTCGACCCCCTCGGCGACCGTCTTCATATCCAGTTGCTTCGCCAGCCCAAGAGACGCTTCATAGATGGCGCGAGCGGTCGGATCCGTCGCGGCTTTGTGGACGAAGGTTTGATCGATTTTCAGTTCGTCGAAGGGCATGTCCCGCAGCTGCGCGAGAGACGAATAGCCGGTTCCGAAGTCATCGATGGACAGTCGGAATCGCATCAGACGCAATCGGGTGAGGACGTCGAGGGCTTCTCGGCGGTCGAGCAGAAGCTCGCTTTCCGTCACTTCGAAAATGACATCCTGCGGCGCCACGCCGATTCGGGCGGCTTCGCTTGCCAGGAAATCCGCGAAGCCCACGACGCCCAGCGTGGATGGCGACAGATTGATGGCCACGCTGAGGCGAAATCCCGCCTCCGAGAGTTCGCGGATTTTCTTGAGTCCTTCGAGGAAAACCGAGCGGGTTAATACGTCGATCAGTCCGTGCTTCTCGGCGACGTCGATGAACGATCCCGGCATGACCAGACCATCCGTTGGGTGGTTCCAGCGGGCCAGGGCCTCGACGCCGATGACTTCGCCCGTGGCCACCAAGACTTTGGGTTGAAAGTAGCTGGTCACTTCACCGCGACGCAGGGCGTCTTGGAGTTCCTCCGCCGGGTACGTCTTGAGGGCGCGGGCGGGCGGCTTTTCAGCCCTCTCTTCCCAGGCTTCCACAAGTGCGCGGAGCTGATGGGGCTTCACCGGTTTACGCAGATGGCCGAGGATCGCGATTCCGCGAGCGCGAACCAGTTGGGCGGCGCTTTGCAGCAGCCGTTCGTCCTCGCCGCTCACAAGGATCAGTTCGTTTCGGTAGCCGCGCGTCACCAGATGACGGATGAACTCGATGCCGTCCATCCCCGGCATGCCGAGATCGAGCAGGATCAAATCCGGCGGCCGACCCTCATCAAGTGCTCGGAGCGCATCGAGTCCGGAAGAACAGGTCCGGCACACGCCAAAACCCAGTTCGGTCACGATGTGCGCGTGCAACTTGAGGATGAAAGGCTCATCGTCCACGACCAGCACGTGCGCTTCAGCCCTTCGGCTTGAACCGGCGATGGCATCACTCATTTAAGTTTGCCGAAGGTAGTTTTCTACGTTCGCTCTCTCTATTTCATACCGGGCCAGGCTGCTTTCCAGCGCCGCCGCGTTGGAGGCTCGGCCAGCCTGCTCGAGATCTTCGCAAAGAGCGGCCAAGGGCAAAGCTCCGACGGACTTGGCGGGTGATTTAAGGCGGTGCGCCAGATCGGCGACCCGTGCCCAATCCTGACGTAGAAAGGCCTCCCTCAACTCCGCAGTGGTCGCGGCCGTGCTGAGCCAGAAGGCCCGAAGGAACTCCCTGATCACATTCGGATCCCTTCCCACCAGTTCCTCCAAAACGGCGACGTCGATCGGCCGCTCCGCGGGAATCGGCGGCGCGCTTGCCTTTGCAACGTCCGGCGTCTTCGCCGCCTTGCTCGAATCACTTAGCGGCGGAAGCCACTTCTCGATCATCCCTTTGAGTTCCGAAAGGCGCACGGGCTTGCAGAGATAGTCGTCGAGCCCCGCGTCACGACACTGCTGGGCGCCACCCTTCAACACATCCGCGGTGAGGGCGATGATCACCGCGTGCTTGTTGGTTTCCTCAAGAACGCGTATGGCCGCGGTGAGCTGATAGCCATCCATCTCCGGCATGTGCAGGTCGGCCAGAAGCAGCGCATAGCTCCCGGCTCGCCACAGCTCCAGCGCCTCGCGTCCATTCGACGCGATGTCCGCGACATAGCCGAGCAGGCCGAGCTGGCGCTTTATGACTTTCTGGTTCACGTCGTTGTCTTCGGCGACAAGCAGGAGACGTCCCTGCGCGAGCGCTTCCTCCCTTGAAGGCAGCGTCGGAGCCGACCGTCGCACGAGAATCGGTGACGTTTGGTTTTCCGTCGCCACCCGTCCGGCGGCGTGGGCCACCGCCTTGAGAAACACGCCCCGCGTCAAGGCATTGGCGTCGATCACGATGACACCCGGTGCGATGGAACGTGGAGTTCTCCGTCGGCCGCGTCCGATCAGAACGAAGCGAATATCCTGGCCGGCCCGCTCGCGCGATATCGCCTTCAATGCGTCGACGGTGGGCGGGTCGCCATGGATGTCGAAGATCCAGACCCACATGTAATTCGGCTGGCTGTTGACGCGCTGGCGAGCGGTGGCCAGGTCCGGCACGTGATCGATCGCGGCCCCACCCGCGTCAAGATAGGCGGCGAGATCGCTCTGCAAGCCATCCGGGCCGGAGACGACCAGGCACGAGAGTCCGGCCAGTTCAGGGCGAGCCTCCACGTCGGCGGCCTGATCGGCCGCGCTGAAGGGGATCGACACGGAAAACGTTGATCCCTTTCCGGGCTCGCTGACGACGCTGATCGTTCCGCCCATCAGATCGACGATGTGTTTTGAGATCGCAAGGCCAAGTCCCGACCCGCCGTACCGCCGGGAAATGGTGGAGTCGCCCTGCGTGAAGGACTGAAAGAGCAGCGAGCGGGTGGCTTCGCTCATCCCGATGCCGTTGTCGCGAACCTCGATGCGCACCCGCACCTCCGTCGCGGTTCGTGATTCCAAAAGAGCCCTCATGGACACGCGACTGCGGCGATTTTCCTTGGAGGAAAACTTGAGGGCGTTACTGGCGAGATTCAGAAGGACCTGGTTCAAACGGGTGGGATCCCCGAAGACGCTGCCGGGAATCTTTGGATCCGTGAAGAGAGTGAGCTCAGAACCCGCTCTGTCGGCGAGCGGCGACACGACAGCGCACGCCCTTTCCACCGCCGACTGGATCGACATGGGGACGCTCTCAACGCCGAGCTTTCCCGCCTCCATCTTGGAGAAGTCGAGGATGTCGTCGACGATCCGGAGAAGGGACCCCGCGGAGTCGCCTATCAGATCAAGCATCTCGCTCTGATCCCGCTCCAGGTTCGTCTGACCCATGGTCTCGACGGTACCGATCACTCCGTTCAGAGGCGTGCGCAACTCATGCGTCATCGTGGCAAGGAAGGCCGCCTTGGATCGAGTGGCCTGCTCCGCCTCTTTCTTTGCCGTCTCCAGAGAAGCCGTCCTCGCCTGGACGCGGCTCTCCAGCTCCGCATTCAAGGCGCGCACACTCTCTTCGGCAGCCTGGCGCTCCGTCACATCCCGGGCGAAACAGAAGATGCGGCCGCCTGCGTGGGGAAGATAGTTGACGCTCATCTCGACGAAAATGTTGTGTCCATCCTTGTGTCGCTGAGGACCTGAAAATCGGGCGGGGCCCCTTTGCTTCAACTCCTCGACGGTCGCTGCCTTCGTCTCAGCCGTGGCGATGGACAGGTCCGCCAAAGACATCTTGAGAAATTCTTCTCGCGTGTAACCGAGCATCCGGGAGCTCGACTCGTTCACGTCGAGCAGACGTCCCTGGTAGTCGGCCATGAAGAAGCCGTCGAGCGCGGTGCGCAGGATCGCCGATTGCTCTTCGTAGGCGCGACGCAACTGAGTCTCGGCTCGATGTTTGTAAAGAGCCATCTCGATCGCGGTGTGAAGCGACCGCTCCTCGAACGGTTTGATGATGTATCCGAACGGGTCGCTGAGCTTCGCGCGTTCCAGAGTTTCCTTGCCACCATAAGCGGTCAAGAAGACCACCGGAGGACCGGATGCGGACCTGAGCCTTCGGGCGGCTTCGATGCCATCCATGGCGCCGGCCAGATGAATGTCCATCAGAAACAGATCCGGCTTGTGTTCGGCCGCGAGGGCCGCCACATCCTCGCCCCGCGCCGAGTGTCCTACGACTTCATATCCAAGTTCGGCCAGGTTCTGAATGATGTCGCGGGCCACCACCGCCTCATCTTCGATGACAACGATGCGGGCCATCTTGGGCTCGCTTGCGGGCACCTTCGTTAACCCCATCAGGCCTCCTTCTCAAATCCGTCTCCGACGTGTATTCGGAGTGGTCCAGCTGGCAACGATATAACGCTTCAGAAGAGGTACCACGCGCCCGCGCAACAGGGTCGGGATCAAGGATCAGGGTCGTAGGGGCCGGCCTCGCCGCGTAGAGCATCTCGTCGGGTGCCGCCTCCTTTGACGGCGAAGCACCGCTATATTTGAAGGATCCTCCGGCTCTGTGCGGAGGGACGGGAAACATCGACATACCGGAAGGAAGACCGTGGATCTGAAGCGCGCCATCATCGACCTCATGCCAGGCCGACTAGTCCGGACCTTTGCCTCCCCTTACATCGCGGGTAAGGGTGTGGGCAGCGGTGTCGCCAAGGCGGATGAGATCCACGCCAAACAAGGCCTCTATTCCACCGTGGATCTGCTGGCTGAAGAGGTCTTCCGCCGGGAAGATGTGGAAGCCACGGTTCAGGTGTACCTTCGTATGATCGAGGCCCTGAAGGACCGGCCCTTCGCAAGCATCAGCCTCAAGCCCACCTCGCTCGGCATCAATGAGAGCGAAGCCTATTGCCAGGACAATCTCCGGCGCATCGTGGCCGCCGCCGCTTCGCATGGCCTGCACATCACCCTGGACATGGAAGACCGCCACTTCACCGATGTCACGCTTCGGATGTACAAGGCCATCCGCAACGAATTCGACAACTTCGGAATTGTGCTGCAAAGTCGCTTGTTCCGCACCGCGGAAGACATCAAGGCCCTGCACACCAAACCCTGCAAGGTCCGCATCTGCATCGGCATCTACCGGGAGCCTTCGGAGGTGGCGCTGCAGGACAAGCCGGACATGAAAGACAAACTTTTCGAGTACCTGCAGCTCCTGCTCGACCATGGGCACTATCCCGAAATCGCCACCCACGACGAGCCCCTGATCCGCCGGTGCATCGCGCATCTGGACACACGCGGAGTACCGAAGAACGCGTACGAGTTCCAGATGCTGCTGGGCGTTCCCCGAAGTGCGATCCAGCAGGAGATCGTCAAGCGCGGCCAGATCATGCGTCTGTATGTGCCCTTCGCCGAAGACTGGAAGTACGCGGTGCATTACCTCAAGCGCCGCCTTGCCGCGAACCCCGCCATGGCGGGCATGGTGATGAAGAACACGTTCGGGAAGTGAGTCAGGGCGCTTGCGACTCGACGTAGGATGCGCGAATGTCCGAGGCCACACCCTTCCACAACGTCAAACAGGCCGTTCCGTTCTTCGCGGTGACGGACATGGCGCGCTCCCTCGACTTCTACGTGATGGGACTGGGCTGCGCCATGACGAAGGACTGGACGGTGGATGGTGAACTGCGCTGGTGCTGGCTGCAGCTTGGCGAGGCTGCGCTGATGCTTCAGCAGGTCGCCGCTGAAGGGCACGGCTCGGGTCCACTGGACGGGCGGGCGGGACAGGGTGTCACCATTTCCTTCGTGTGCGAAGACGCGATCGACTTCTATCGGGAGATGAAGGACCAGGGCCTCGCACCCACGCGTCCGTTCGTGGGCAACCACATGTGGGTGACGTCTATTCAGGACCCCGATGGCTATCGGCTGAATTTCGAGAGTCCGACCGACATGCCGGAAGACACGGAGTTCGACGAGCCCTCTGCGTGATGATGAACACGCTGCTGCAGGACCTGCGCTATGCCTTGCGCGGATTCCGAAAGAGCCCGGGTTTCACCGCCGCCGCGGTCATCTCAATTGGGATCGGCATTGGAGCGAATACCGCGATCTTCAGCGTGGCGAACGCTCTCCTCCTTCAGCCGCTTCCTTACGCGGATGCGGAACGACTTGCCATCATCTGGAATCGCTCGCCTGGGCTGAACATCGCGGAGGACTGGTTCTCGACCGCGCAGTACTTCGATATGAAGAATGGCCACCAGGGCTTCGAGCAACTCGCCATCGCGATCGGCTCCAATCAAAACCTCACCGGTCCGTTCGAACCGGAGCGCATTGGAGTCATTCGAGCATCGTCGAATCTCTTGCCCATGCTGGGGATCAAACCCGCGCTTGGCCGTTTGTTTGTTCCCGAAGAAGACGCGCCGGGACGTAACCCCACAGCGCTTCTCAGCCATGGAACCTGGCGCCGTCGTTATGGTTCCGATCCCGCGATCGTGGGTCGCCCCGTGACCCTCAACGGCAAGGTGTACGAAGTCGTGGGCATTCTGCCGGAGTCGTTCTCCTTGCCGCGCGAAGTGCTTCCTACGCTCGACATGGCGGAAGACGGCGAGATGTTCGTGCCTTTGCCGCTCGCAGCAACGGCGGTCACGGATCGAGGACGTGAGGACTACAACGTCATTGGCAAGCTGAAACACGGGGTCACCGTCGTTCAAGCGCAGGCGGAGATGGACACGATCACGCGTCGTCTGCGCGCCGATCACCCGGACGTCTATCCCCCGAACGGGGGACTGACGTTCAGCGTGGTTCCTTTGTTGGATCAGGTGGTCGGGAACGTCCGTCGCACTTTGATGCTTCTTACAGGCTCCGTCGCGTTCGTTCTGCTGATCGCCTGCGCGAACGTCGCGAACCTGCTGTTGTCGCGCGCGCTTGGTCGCGAAAAAGAGATCGCGGTGCGTGTCGCGGTGGGCGCCACCGGACGTCGTTTGGCCGCTCAGCTCTTGACGGAGAGCCTCCTGCTCGCGTTCATAGGGGGGACGCTTGGTGTGATCTTCTCTTTCGCGGCGGTTCGCTGGATTCATGTTTTGCAGCCAAGGAATATTCCGCGGCTCGACACCATCGCCGTCAACTGGGAGGTTCTGGCGTTCACCACGATCCTCTGCGGTCTGGCCGGAGTGCTGTTCGGGCTGGCCCCCGCGATGGGTGCGCGACGGATCAATCCCGCGGAGACGCTTGTGGCGGGTGGCCGGGGATCCACCACCGCGAACCCGGTGTTCGGGCGCGGCAACACTGTTCGGCGGACCCTGGTCATCGCGGAGATGGCCCTTTCGATGGTGCTCCTCATCGGCGCCGGGCTGCTGCTTCGCAGCTTCGCGCATCTTCAAGATGTTCCGCCTGGTTTCAATCCAGATGGCGTCCTCACCCTCGAGCTCACGATGACGGGTCCGCGCTACGCGGATGCGCCCACGGTTCGCAACACCTATCGTGATCTCTGGGAACGGCTGGATCGGTTGCCCGGTGTGGTCGCGTCCGGGGGCGTGACGTCTCTTCCCATGAGCGGCTTCTTCGCCTGGGGTCCCGTGACCATTGAGGGCCGGGTTCCGCGCGCGGGGGAGAACTTCATCAATGCCGATCAACGTGTGGTGGGAGGCCGCTACTTCGAGGCGATGGGCGTTCCCATCGTCAAGGGCCGCGCCTTCAATGGCGACGATACGACCGAGAAGGATCGCGTCATCATCGTCGACGAATTCATGGCGCAGGAGTATTGGCCGAACCAGGATCCGATCGGCAAGCGCGTGAGGTTTGGCGATCTCAAGTCTGAAGCGGCCTGGCGAACCGTGGTCGGCGTCGCGGGGCGCGTGAAGCAATACGGTCTGGAGACCGACGGCCGCATTGCGATCTACATTCCGCAAACCCAGTCCGGAGCACGGGCGCTCTATGTCACCGTCCGCGCGAACGGTGACCCCGCTTTGCTCACGGCCTCCGTGAAGCAGGAGATTCGAACTCTCGACCCGGATCTCCCGGTCTACCGTGTGAGGACGATGCGGTCATGGATCGATCAATCGCTCGCGCGTCCGCGCTTCGCCATGACCCTTCTGACTCTGTTCGCGGGCCTGGCCCTCGCCCTCGCCGCCATCGGCATCTATGGCGTGATGGCATTCCTGGTCAGCCAGAGCACGCGGGAGATCGGAATACGCATGGCGCTCGGCGCGACCGAACGTGCGGTGACGTCGTTGGTCCTCGGTCAAGGGATGCGGATCGTCGCGGCCGGCGCGGCACTGGGTGTGCTCGCATCGCTCGCGGTGGCCCGACTGATGACGAGCCTCCTGTTCGGGATCGGGAGCACCGACGTCCTCACGTTTCTAAGCGCCATCGTCCTGCTGAGCGTGATCGCGCTGGCGGCGACCTACGTTCCGGCGCGCCGGGCCGCGAAAACGGATCCGATCGAATCACTGCGCCTCGACTGACCCAAGTATGAATGGTTCCGTCGCGCCGCCGCACTTTCATGATGATTGAGGATTGATCGATGACGGCACGCCTATCGCACCGAGTGGAAGTCATTCTCGGCATCCGCTGAGTTTTGCAGCCTGAGGGTCGGGACGCGTCTCGTGGCGCTTGCCGGATAAATTGAGCCGTGGCCCGTCATTCGCCTTTGAGTCCGACAGAACTGCGCGTGAGGCGGCGGCTGATGTTGGCCGGCGTTGTCCTCGGAATCTCAGGTCGATTGCTGACCGAGGTCCCGGCCATCGTCGAGTGGCACAGGACCTGGTTCTTCCCCCGGCTGACCGCGGTTCTTCAAGCGATGAGCGGACGCGCCACGACGACCATCGGGGAAGTGATCCTGATGATGCTGATCGCGGTGGGTGCGGTCTCTCTGTTCCGATTCGGATCACGCGCGGTCGCGCCCCTCGTTCTAATCACGGGTTTCGCCGTGGCTTGGTTCTATGCGTCCTGGGGATTCGCCTACAAATACCAGCCGTTGGGAAATCGGCTCGCGACTCTCCCGATGGCGTCATCTCCGGAAGCCGAGACCGCGGAGCTTGTGGCCATCACCCGGCGCGCGGCAGAGCTTGTTGCGCGTTCCTACGAGACGACCGCCGAGCTTAAGGGTGACGACGGTCCCGCTCTCGCACAAGTCAACGCTTCCCTTGAGCCGGGCTTTTCGCGACTTCCCGCAACCGTGGAAGCCGCACCCGTGACGGGCGTGCGCTTCGGTCCCGCGAAACGATCCCGCATCTCGTCCTTTCTCAGTCGTCTTCAGATCTCGGGCTACTTCTCACCGTGGCTGGGCGAGGCGCAAATCGATGGCGAGATGCCGAGATCGACCTGGACGCGTGTCGCGAGTCATGAGCGAGCGCATCAACGCGGCTTCGCCAGAGAGAACGAAGCGACGGTGATCGGCATCATCGCGTGCCTGTCGTCGTCGGATCCGCGCACGATCTACGCGGGAAGCGTCGGTCTGTTCCTTGCCTTGGATCGGGAAGTTTCGCGCGTTGACAAGGATGCGCGTCGCGAGATCTGGAAGCTGCTTCCGAAAGGCGTCGTCGACGAACTCAAGAAAGAAGCGGCGTTCTGGGCGCAGTTCAACGGGATGGCAAGCGATGTGAGTGAGAAGGTCAACGATACGTATCTCAAAGCCCAGGGCGTGCCGTCGGGCACCCAGTCATACTCAGAAACCACCCGCCTGTTTCTCCAAGCCATCCAAACGCCAACCCTTCCGCTTGGGACACTGCTCTCGCAATCTGAGATGCCCAAGGAGCAACGGTCCCGGCCTAAGTGAGGGGGTCGAGTAAAATCCCGCTTCACCATGTTGAAAGTCTCCATCTCAAAGATCCCCCTCGAGGGACTGGACGTCGATGAGGTCGTGAGCGGGGAAGTCCTCGCCATCGACCCCGCGGAGTTGACGGTGGCCGGCGACGGTCGCTTCAAAGCCCATGTAGAAAAAGCGGATGCGGGCAGTCTGCACGTCCGGGGACATCTCAACGTCAACACGTCCGGGCCGTGTTCGCGCTGCCTGGCCGAGACGCCGCTGGCCATCGATCAGGAACTTGATCTCTTCTTCCTTCCCGAGTCCGAACTCATGTCTGAGAACGACGACGATGAAGGGGCCGAGCTTCAGGACCGCGACCTTGTTGTGGCCTTCTACCATGGCGACATCCTCAATTTGGGCGCCACGGTTCGTGAACAGGTTCTTCTCGCCCAGCCCATGAAACGGCTGTGCCGAGAGGACTGCAAGGGCGTCTGTCCGACCTGCGGCGCCGATCGGAATCTCACTCAATGTGGGTGCCCCACCAAGGCGCCCAGCGACTCTCCCTTTTCCTCCCTTTCGCTTCTCGGAAGTGTTGGACGTGCATCAGAAAAGAACGCACGGTAGAATCCCACCCCTAAGACAATGCCTAATCCAAAACGCCGCCACTCCAAGAGCCGCCGCAACATGCGCCGCGCCCACGACTTCCTCGAAACCCCCAGCCTCAGCAAGTGCACCCACTGCCAGGCCGCGACCATGCCGCACCGCGCCTGTGCCAGCTGCGGGTACTACAAGGGCAAGCAGGTCATCGCTGGTAAGAACGCCGCCGCGTAGGGCGTCGTAAGACCTCAATTGCGGCCGGTTTGCTGGCTGTGATGTCCACATCATGACCGGATCTTTAAAGGGCGTCCGCGTAGCCGTGGACGCCATGGGCGGCGATTTCGGCGTCAGCGTAGCCGTGGCCGGGTCTGTGGTCGCGGCGCGCCAGTATGGCCTCTCGTTGATCCTGGTGGGTCGCGAACTCGAAGTGAAGGCACAACTCGCCAAGGCCTCGGTCACCGGGCTCGACATTCGCATCGTCGACGCGCAGGACGAAGTCGGCATGGCTGAAAAGGTTGGCCGGACCACCCTCAAGAAGCGATCGTCCATCCTGCTCGCGATCGAGCTGGTTGAAAAGGGCGAGGCCGACGCGTTCTTCTCCGCCGGCAACACCGCCGCCTGCTGGACCATCGCCAAGATGACCCTCGGCACCCTGCCTGAGATCGACCGACCGGCGCTCACGGCGGTTGTTCCGAACATCAAAGGCAAGACCGTTCTGCTGGACGTCGGCGCTAACGCGACCTGCAAGCCTCGTCATCTCGAAGAGTTCGCGGTCATGGGCAGTCTCTACGCCGAGGAAGTTCTGAAGATCAAGAATCCCCGTATCGGCCTCATGTCGATGGGCGAGGAAGAGTCGAAGGGGACCGACCTGACCCGCGAGGTCCACGCCGCGCTTAAGGAGTCGCATCTGAATTTCATCGGGAACGTTGAAGGTCACGAGATTTTCAATGGCGAAGCCGACGTCGTGGTCATGGACGGATTCACCGGCAACGTCATCCTCAAGTCCAGCGAGACGCTTGCGAGCTCGATCGTCTTCATGCTCAAGGAGGAGATCAGGAAGCGCCCCCTCGCGATGGCAGGCGCAGTCCTGGCAAACGGCGCGTTCAAGGCCCTTCGCAAACGCATCGACCCGCGTGAAGTGGGCGGTGCTCCGCTCCTCGGCGTGGCGGGATGCTGCGTGATCGGCCACGGCAAGTCCGACCAAATGGCCATTTCTGAAGGGATTCGCACCGCCGGCGAATTCAGCAAGAGCGGCATCAACGCCAAGATCACGTCCGAAGTCATGCGACTCGCGCGCATCGAGGACGCGGCCGCGGGTGCCACCTCGTGAAGATCGCCTTTGTTTTTCCGGGACAAGGCTCGCAGGTCGTCGGTATGGGCCGCTCGTTGGCTGACGCGTTCCCCGAATCGCGCGCGATCTTTGCCGCGGCCGACGCCGCTCTCGGGTCATCCCTTTCGGGCCTCTGTTTCAACGGTCCCGAGGACGATCTCAAGCTCACAGAGAACACCCAGCCGGCGCTGTTGACGACGAGCATCGCGGCTCTTCGAGCGCTGGAAGCGCGTGGAATCAAGGCTGAGGGAGTCGCGGGGCACAGCCTGGGCGAGTACTCGGCGCTCGTCGCCGCTTCCGCGCTTCCGTTTGACGATGCCGTGCCAACCGTCCGCTTGCGCGGTCGCTACATGCAGGAAGCGGTGCCTGTCGGTCAGGGGGCGATGGCCGCGATTCTCATGCTTGACGCCGACAAGGTCGACGAAGCCTGCCGTGAGTCGGCGCAAGGCGACGTCGTCTCCGCCGCCAATCTCAACTGCCCCGGCCAGATCGTCATTGCCGGCGCGTCGGCTGCCGTCGATCGCGCGATCGCCGCATGCACCGCTAAAGGCGCCAAGCGCGCCATCAGGCTCACCGTATCCGCACCCTTCCACTGCGCCATGATGAAGCCCGCCGAGCTTCGGCTCGAAGCGGATCTGCACAAGCTGTCCTTCGCGGACGCGTCGATTCCGGTCTACCGCAACGTCGATGGCGAGCCGCAGCAGAGCGCCGCCGCACTTCGTGACGGTCTGGTTCGTCAGGTTTCACTGCCGGTTCAGTGGCAGAAGACATTGGAAGCGATGGTGCGAGACGGTTTTGATACCTTTATCGAAGTGGGACCTGGCACTGTGGTGTCTGGGCTTGTGAAAAAGACCGCCAAGGGCGTGCGCATCCTCAATGTGGAAGACGAGGCTTCGCTTGCCAAGACCCTCGAAGCGTTGAAAGCCATCTGACCGGGAACAGGAAAGAGAGTCCTTTGAATCTGAGATCGGACGGAAAAGTCGCCATCGTCACCGGCGCGTCGCGCGGGATTGGACGGGGGATTGCCCTGGCGCTTTCGGAGGCGGGGGCCACCGTCATTTGCGCCTCCCGTGACCTGACGAAGCTCGAAGCGGTGGTCGCGGAGATCATCGCGGCCGGCGGCAAGGCCCATGCGCACGTCACCGACGTCTCGTCGCGTGAATCCATCGAATCCCTCATCTCCACGACCGTCGTCGCGCATGGCCGCATCGACATCCTCGTTAACAACGCCGGCATCACGAAAGACAACCTTCTGCTTCGCATGAAGGCGGCCGAGTGGGACGACGTCATCGCGACGAACCTGACCAGCGCCTTCATCTCTACCCAGGCGGTCCTGAAGCCCATGCTGAAACAGCGCGCCGGTTCGATCATCAACATTGGTTCGGTGGTTGGACTGACCGGAAACGCGGGCCAGGCAAACTACGCCGCGGCCAAAGCCGGGCTCATCGGATTCAGCAAGTCGGTGGCCCGTGAAGTCGCCTCGCGCGGAATTCGGGTCAACGTGGTCACTCCCGGCTTCATTGAGACAGATATGACGAACGCCATGCCAGAAGCGGCTAGAACGTCTCTTCTGGGCAGCATTCCGCTCGGACGCACCGGATCGCCCTCGGATATTGCGGCCCTGGTGGTGTACCTTTCGTCAGACGCATCGGCATATGTGACCGGCCAGACCATCTCGGTTGATGGCGGCTTCCATATGTAGAATCGGATGGCACCGTTCCTGTGCCGTCTTCACAAAAACCAAACGGCTTGGGGTCGTTCGCTCCGAACCAACTGGATCTAGTCGAACAACAAGAGGAAAAAAATGGAATCGCTTGAAGCCCGCGTCAAAAAGATCATCGTCGAGCAGCTTTCGGTTGAGGAAGATGCGGTGAAGTCCGAAGCCAAGTT
>JBDTQB010000019.1:0-27352 GCA_039932395.1 Vicinamibacteria bacterium
TTCCGAATGCATGAACCCCGCCGATGAAGAATGGAGCGAGGACGAAGTCATCAAGCTCCTCCAGGCCGACCACGGACTTCCATCAGCCGAGATCGTGCTGCGTGTGATGGCCGCGGCGGATGCCTTCGCCAACGGGGCGAAACAGCACGACGACATGACCTTGATCGTCATGAAAGCGTCGGCCTGAAACGCCCCCTCAGTAACCGCGGACCGTGGCGAAGTCCTTGAGCTGGTAGCTCCCACACGAGCGGTCGAGCCATGCCGGACGCGCGACGCCGGGAAGCAAGTCCGCAAGAAGACCATCGGCGGCCGCATGCGCCGCGATGCGGTCCCCCATTGGGTTCGGGTGCACGACGTCCACGCGCACATCTCGGAAGTTGTAGTGCGCGAAACAGGGCAGAAGGTCAACCGAGGCAAGGCCCGCCTTCTCGGCGGCGGCACGGATCTGTGCGTGAAGGGCCTTGTAGGGATAGTTCTCAAAACGGTTCCCAAGAATCGGGAAGATCGCGACCGCCGCTTTGATTCCACGAGGCTTCACGATGGACGCGAGGGCGCCGAAGCTCGCATCCAGATGAGCCGCCAGAGTTTCTGGACTGGCGTCGTACAACTCCCCGCCCATGGGATTTCTCGCCGCCGCAAACTGCGCGCGTGCGTCGCGCTCGGTCAGTCGATACTCAATCCACGCGGCGAAACGCGAGACGGAAAGGAAGGATTCAAGAAAACGCCGCGGGCCTGAGCGCGCTTCGCGCCTCGCCTGGGTCAGACCGTACTCGAAGCTCAGCAGACCCTCAAGATCGTTCAAGCAGAATCCGAAGAGGACCGCGTCTGGCTGCAGCGTATCCACGCGGGTGCGCAGATGCTCCACCTCCTGGTCGAGGTTGTAGCCCGGAACGCCGAGGTTCAAGGTCTCAACTCCCGGGCCCAGAATCGCGCCAAGCTGCGCAGGAAACGAATCCTTCTCGGCGACCCAGTAGCCGAAGACGATGGAGTCGCCAAAGATGGCGAGACGCTTCGTGTCGGCTCGCTTCGGTCCCACGGAAGGCCCGCGGAATCCGTCGTTATTGATCCGGTACTCGACCTCCGACTTCACAACGGAGTCGGGGCGCAGTTCGAAGCCAAGCTTGGGGTTGGCGCTCGTGCGCACCACGCCGCGGTTGATCTGCACCGTGCCGACGCTCACGCCGGCGACACGCGCGACGCCCTCGCACAGGGCGAGAATCAGGAGGATGGACGCGAAACTCAGAAGGGCTGAAAGGCCTGCACGCCTGAGGACCGTTCCGCTCAGGACGTCTTGCTCCGCACGGCTTCGATCTTCGTATCCCGTTCCGCGGCGAGAATGTCGCGCTCACGCAGATACTGCTCGTTCAACAGGTCGACCTGCTCGCGCAGCTCTTCCGGCAAACCGGCGGGAAGCTTGGGTCGCTTCATAATGTCCGCTTCCGCCAACTTCGCGTCGTACACGCGGCGGATCTCGGCGATCTCTTCCTTCTGCGCCAGGGTCAGCTCGCGAATGCCTTCGCCACGCTCCGCGTCTTTCTTGCGGAGGCGGGCCATGGCCAGTTCAAAAGAGCTCTTGGGTGCGTCGTCATTGGTCATAGCGCGTGAATCATATCGAGATGCGCGCGCTGACGGCACGAGCGGACAGGCAGATCAGCGGCAGGCGGCGCCGCGACAGGCGGCAAGCGCCTTGGTGCGCTCGTTGTATTTACTGACCGCGATGGGATTGCCCGCGACCGCGCTGTCGAGCTGCCAGGGGTCTTTCTTGCCGTCGTAAAACTCTTCCTCCCCGGTGTCGTGCTGGACATACAGAGCCGATTCCACGTTGTTCTCAACCCGCAAACCCTGATACGTAGGCATGGAAGTGGTCACGGGATTGGTGTTGTCCCAATACTCGACGAGCAGATCGTTGCGCCAGGCGCTCTGGGCAAGCGGAGTGGTTCCGAGGAGCGGCGCGAGCGAACGCCCTTCGACGCTCGCCGGGATGGGCTGGCGGGCCCAGTCCATGATGGTCGCGGGCAGATCGATATTGGCGACGAGGTGCGGCAGGGTCACCCCCTTAGCACCGCCCGGAACACGAATGAAAAGCGGAATCTCCAGAGAGTCGGCGTAGGGCGCCGTCTTGTCGGTGAAGCGATGGGCGCCGGTCGAGATGCCGTTGTCTGAGAGAAAGATGATCGCGGTGTTGTCGATTTCGCCCTGTGCGGTGAGTGCCTGGACGATCTTCTCGATCATTTCGTCGACTGCCTGAAGTGAGCGCAGAGAATTGCGGTACTCGTTGTCGATGGCGGTCAGGGTCGCGGCGTTGAACGAAGGGATGCGTTTGATGTGGCGGGGTTTGTCGCTCACGTCTCCCTCATTAAACGCCGGATTCCGCGGCGCGCCCTCGGAATTGAACATGCCCGCGTGACGAGACGCATACTTCGCGACGTTGTGCGGTGCGTACGTTGCCACCATCAGGAAGAATGGCTGATCGTCCTTCTCCTCGGTCTTCTTCAGATACTCGAGCGCGCGGTTGGTGAGAAAGTCGGTCTGATACTCGCCCGACGCAGACTTCAGGTCCTTCCCATTCTCGTTGTAGGTGAAGTTCGTATACGCCTGCGGCTCCGTGAGGACCACCCACTGATCCCAGCCCGGAGGAGCCGAGGCCCAACCGGGGCCATATCCATTGGTGTATTTGCCCAGATAGGCGGTACTGTAGCCGGCGGTCTTCAGCCAGACGGGCAAGGAATCGCCCTCCAGGCCGGTGTCTCGGTAGATGCCGTAGCCGCCGAGAGGACCTTGATTGCCACGGACCCCGTGGCTATGAGCGTAGCGGCCGGTCATGATGCTGGCGCGTGAAGGTCCACACAGAGGAGTCGTAGCAATCGCGCTCTGGAAATTGACGCCCTGAGCCGCGATCAGCGCCTGCATCAACGGCATCTCCCGCGCGCTCACCGTCTCCTGATCGTCGGTCATGATGACAACGACGTTCAATGGTTTGGGCGTCGCGGTCGCCTGCGGCTGTCCGGATGACGCCCCAGAGGGTGATGCCGGAGACGAATCGGACCCGCAGGATGCGTGAACCAGAAGAACGGCAAGAACGGCAACAGGAGCGCGGAGCTTGTTCAAGTGCTTCACCAGCCTCGGGAAACAAGTACGGTGGAATGAATTGGAGGGATCGCCCGGGCCCCGACTCGAATGGAAGGGGGTGACTATACGAAAAAAACGACCGGCCGTTGATCTTGGCCTTCAGATCTTTCGTCGTTCTACGGATTGGACGCGCTAGGGCTTGGAAACGCGAACGGGCTGGGTCCATGCCATGTAGCCGTTGGAGTCGATCACCTTCACTCGAACGTAGCCCTCATCACCCTTGAACTCGTAGGTCACGGGATCGGCCTGACGCGGAGTCGTGATGCGGGTAGCGTCGGGCGGAAGCGAGGGAACGACCGCCACCTCCTTCAGCACGCGCCCCTCGCGGCCGATGAAGATCACGCGATAGCGGCTCATCTGGAGGGGATCGATCTTGACCGTCAATGAGTTGTTGGATGCGACGATGTCCGCCAATTCCACCCCCGTCGAGGCGTAGAAGTCGCCCCGCTCCATCGCAGCGGTGAGCGCACCGGCGGTAAAGCGCTGAGACCTCACCATGATGTAGGCGCGCCCGGGGACAGACATCGAGGTTCCCAACACGGGCGTCTTGAAGAAGTGCGCGTCGTCCGCGGCCACGCCGTACATCGTGATCTCGGCGCTCAGCACCTGATCCCACATCCCCTCGGCGCTGGGCGTATCTCCGCCTCCCAGATTGTTGGTCTGCATGTGTCCATTCCAGATCTCGAGCAGGGGCGCGTTCTTCACCGCCATCAAGTCTGCGCCGGTCAGCGACCAGACGAAGTTCGGATGATTGATGATCGGCACTCCGCCCACGCGCCGGATGGCGTCTACATCGCGCTGCAGGGTGTCGACGACGCTGCTCCCCTTCTGGCGCGAGACCACCGACGTGACGTTGACACCGATCAGGTGAATCTCTTTGCGACCAAGATCGCGAAGCTTCGGATCCTGTCCGGCGACTTCTGGAATGAAGGCGTCGGTGACCTCCTCGCCTGGGATCAGCAGGAAGGGATGAAACGGCATCGCGATCCGATCGGTCGCATGACCTTCGACGGTTCCAAAGAGTGCGTTCAGACCGTCCGTCGGCGTGATGGAATCGTGATCCGAAAGAATCAGGAAGTTGTAGCCCTGCTCCCGATAGAACTTCACGACATCGACGGGGCTGCTGTCGCCATCGGTGTTGATGGTATGGGTGTGGGTGTTCCCCTTGTACCACTTGAAGGACGGGGCCTCGGTCTGAGCCATGGTGGCGCAGGCGAAGAACGCGCTGATCATCGCGGAGAGAAAGATCGGAGTCGACCTCTTGGACATGGTTCTTCCTCTCAGCGAGGCTTGGTGATGGCGTCGAACCAGGCCTGCGCGAGGACTTTGTACCCCTCCGCCGAAGGGTGGATGTAGTCCGCGAAGAGTTCCGAATACTGAAGCGGCGACAACTCGAAAGCCCGGTGAAGATCCACAAGTACGACCTGCTCTTCAAGCGCCATCTGGCGGATGCCTTCATTTTGCTCGATGACCCAGGCATTTCGTTGCGGCGAAGCGCGGAAGTCATTGCCCACGTTGGTCATCAAAAGAGTCCCGACGAATGGGAACCCTCCCGCCGCCTTGACCTTACGCACCATCGACCTCAGGCTCGAGACGGTGAAGCACGGCTGCTGGCCGCAGCGAGAGTCGGACCAGTCGTTGGTGCCGTACAGGATCAGGGTGAAGGCCGGACGTCCGCCAGCAAGGGAGTCCTGAATGCGCGCGTCGCCCCGCTCCGAATTGGAGGAGTCCAGACCGTCGTTGATCACGCGAGCCTTGCCGAAATGAGTGCTCAACATGCGCTCCAGCATCCCGGTGTACCCCTGGCCGTCGCCCGTCCCGACCTGGCCATCCGTGATGCTGTCGCCAAAGGCCAGAAACACTCCGGGGCTCGCAGTCGCGCCCAGCGGCAGGGTGACGGGCACGTTGAACGTGCCCGTGGTCGGAGGGCTGGCGGAGATCCCGGTCGTCGCCTGATAGTAAGGAGGCAGAGACGCGGGGTTGATCGAGAGGGTCTGCGTGGTCTGGGCGACCTCCGCGGAAAACTCGCCCGTGGTGGGGGCGCTCTTGCCGGAGGCCGAACCGAACGAAACGTCGACTCCGGGAACCCGAATCAGCTCGGTCGGTTCAAGCAGGCCATCGTGGTTTTCGTCCAGAAAGACGGCGAAGCGAGTGCTTCGAGTCACCGGCGTGGGCGTTGAAGGTCCCTTGGAACCGCCGCCGCAAGCGACGGTGGCAAGACACACTGCGGAGAGAGTGGCGAAATTCCTCATGGGCGTAACCAGCCCACGATGCTATTACACCGTCGACGGCTCTCCGGTGGCCAAAGGCAAGGGCTTCGGGGGAGGTGGGGGCGGCGGGTAGGGGAAGCGCCTCTTCTGGCGGTTGATGGGGGCCTCGATGGCGTACCAGGAGATCATCGCCAGCACGATGGAAATTGCGCCATAGATCAGGAACATCTCGATCCCCCGGTCGAGTGGAGCGAGATCGTAGCGACGCGCGACCTCCCGACCGATCGGAATCAGGAACAGGTGATAGAGGTAGATGCCGTAGCTGATCCGGCCGATGAAGCGGAGAGGCGCCCATTCGAGCGCACGCCGAATAAAGGAAGGACGGGTGCTGATCGCCAGATAGACGAGCGCCAGCGACATCAGGCCCAGGCCGAGGTCTCCCGGGATCCGATAGGCCAGGAAATCCGTGCCCCGAATCCCAAGCTGGTACCTGAAGCCCTGGGCAAAGAAGAAGAGAGGCGCCCCGATCCAGACCGCGTATTTCGCCAGACGGGGCGCGAGACGCGGCCGATCCCCGTCGATGTTCCGCGCCATCGCGAGAAGCGCGCCGAGTCCGAGCGAATCCATGCAGCCCTGAAGAACAAGATGGGTCTGCTCAAAGCTCTGCCCATTCATCGCGCCGATCGCTTCGAGGCAGGTGCTGATGATGACCATGCCCAGCGCGGTCAGGGCCAGCCGTCGCATCGAAAGGAAAAGCACCGCCAGCGGCCAGAGCAGATAGAACTGCTCCTCAACGCAGAGTGACCACAGATGTGTCGCCTGCGCCAACGGCCGGTGGAAATACGTGAGCGCGATGTTGCCGGTGTAGGTCAGGTGCCAAACGATGGCGTCCGCGATGGGCTTATACCCCACCGCCCATCCGGCGAGGACGACCATGTAGTAGATGGGGGCGATGCGGAGCGCGCGCCGGATCACGAAGGTCTTGAAGACGCGTCCGACGGTGGACTCTCCGGCATCGATCGCAGCTCTTCCCCGCAAGAGCAAGCCGGTGATCAGAAAGCCGGAGAGGACGAAGAAGAGCAGAACCCCGAAGCGACCCCAGTGAAAAGCCCTCTGAACCGCGGAACGCTCCGGAAAAAAATGCGAGACCAAAACCGCGAACGTGGCCACCGCGCGCAGGCCGTCGAGGGCCGGGTAGAAGCGGTCCCGGTCGGCCCCCGGGGCGGGGAGAGACGCCACCTAAATCTTCCAGCCTTTCATCGCGTATTCGAAGGCGATTATAGGCCCCTGTTCAGTGACACTGAACAGTCGTTTAGCCGGTGCCCGCGTGTATCGTGATTCGTAACGACCCCTTGAACCGCACTCTTCTCTTCATCCTCAAGGTCGTGGTCTCGGCGGGGCTGCTTGTCTACCTGCTCCAGAGCGTCGACCTCGCGGACGTCTACCGGCACTTCGTGGAAGGCGACCACGAACTCTTTGGCGTCTCCGTGGTGATCTACTTCGTGGTGGTCATCCTGTCCACCGTTCGCTGGATGGTGCTCCTTCGCGCGGTCGGCGGTCAGGCCGACTTCCGCAAGCTGACGGAGTCCTACATGGTCTCGGCCTTCTTCGCGAATTTCCTGCCGAGCAATGT
Source organism: Vicinamibacteria bacterium (assembly GCA_039932395.1). Taxonomy (GTDB): domain Bacteria; phylum Acidobacteriota; class Vicinamibacteria; order Fen-336; family JAGNNV01; genus JAGNNV01. Next base: position 6,973 of record JBDTQB010000019.1, read on the forward strand.
GGGTGGCGATGTGGTGCGGGTCCAGGAGGCGGCGAAGGCGGCGGGGTCGCATACCGCGTCGCTCGCGGTCGCGGCCGTGGATCGGATCGCCGGGTTTGTCGCGCTGTATTTCATCGCGGCCCCGGCCTTTCTCTTCGGCGGCCCGGCGCTGCGCGGCTTGAGCGGCGCACGGTTCATTCTCATCGGCCTGACCGCTCTCTTCTCGGTCATGGGCGTGCTGTTCCTCCGAGCGGGTCTCGTGACACGCATTGTCGAGATCATCGGGTTGAAGAGGCTCCCTTGGGTTTACGAGAAGTTCGCGACCCTTCAGGCCGCCATTCAGTCCTTCCGCCAGAGCAAGGCAGCACTCGTGAAGGCGTTTTTGCTCTCTCTCGTTCTCCAGTTCCTGGGCGTTTCCTACTTCTATTTCGTGGCGCGCGCGCTGAGGATTCCTCTGGATCTGGGGGTCGCTCTGCTGATGGTTCCGCTCTGCGTGCTGATTCAAGCTTTGCCGATCTCCTTCAACGGCTGGGGCGTTCGCGAAGGCGTCTACGTTCTGTACTTCAGGCAGGTGGGCCTTCCGAAGGAAAGCGCGCTCGCGTTTTCGATCGTGGCCGCGGCCCTCGTCGTGCTGCTCTCGATCTCCGGTTTGCTTGTCTGGCTGGCGAGGAGGTCGGAGACGACGCCTCCAGCCGATCCGGCGCTGTCATGACCGAAAGCGGATCCGCTCCCGGTCCGACATCCAAACGACGGAGTCGCGGAGAACTGCTGCTCCTTCTGCTCGGCCTCACGATCGCCGCTGTTGGGCTGGAACTGGTGTGCCGCCTGATCGAAACCCACGCTCCTCCCAAGCTTGGCTACGCCCCCGTCCGCGGACATCGGTCGCGAGAACCGCAAAATGCGGCGGGCTATCGCGACACGGAGCACGCGAGAGTGAAGCCCGCCTCGGTGCATCGGGCGGTGTTCCTTGGAGATTCATTCACGTATGGCGTCGGGGTCCTATTGGATGACACCTATCCAAAAAGAGTTGAGCGCGCGCTGTCGGCCTCGCGCGCAGAAACCTGGGAATCGCTCGTTTTCGCTGTTCCGGGGATCGACAGCGAACAGGAGGAGCAGATCTTCGAGAATGAAGCGCTCGCCTATTCGCCCGACGTCGTTGTCCTCGGCTACGTCCTGAACGATGCTGAGGACGAGAACGCCGCCGAGATCCGACGCGCGGCTGAGTGGACGGAACACGAACGGGAAAAGGCGAATCCTGCCTGGTGGCGCAAATCGGCGTTTCTTTCTCTCGTAGGCGACCGACTTCATGCCACCCGCGAGAACCACGACCGCATCGCCAATCACCTTGCGCTCTATCAGAGCAACGCGCCAGGCTTTCTCTCGGTGAGAAAATCGATCGCGCGCATGGCGTCTCTCTGCCAGGACCGTCACATCCCGTTCGTGGTCCTTGTTTTTCCGCTCTTCGCCAACCCGCTCAATGACTCTTATCCCTTCAAGTCCATTCACGAGAAGGTCGACGCGTTGTGCCGATCATTGGGCGCGCACGTCGTCGACCTATTGCCTTCCTACCGCGACCTGGACTGGCATCTGCTCGTGGTGGAAGGAGAACACGACGAGCATCCAAATGAAGTCGCACATCGGATCGCCGCCCAGGGCTTGGTGGCGGAACTTTCCTCGATCCTTCGTCCGCGCGCTCAGCCGAGCAAGGTGGGCTCTTACCAGCCCCTTGCCGCCGGCCGCGCAGATTCCTAAGCGAATGCGTCTAGGAAGAGGCGGGCAGCGCGAGGTCGCCGGGCGCGAACGGAGGTTCGTGCGGGCCATTGGACAATGGTCGGCGGAGGACCTTGAAGCTGTGATGGTTGTACGTCTTGGTTCGCACGACGTCCAGAAAGGGCGCGGGAAAAGGCTCGAGTTCGCGCAACGCCGCGATCTGATCGAGCGGGACGGGAGTCTTCTCGGGAATGTCGTTCCATCCAAGGATCAAAGCGCCACCCGGCGAGAGTGCCCGGACACAGGCGCTCATCGCGGTTTCGATCGCGGCCGGCTGATCCAAGCCCCATCCGATGACGCCGTTGCAAACAATGAGATCAAGCGACCCGTCGGGGAAATACTTCCCCAGCGAGGCCAGGTCGCCCACCACGTGATTCCTGCCGCCGAAACGAGCCCGGCCGGGGTCCACCTCCAGAGTCGTGTAGTTGCGATCCCTGAACATCGCCTCATAGTGGCGGGTGTACCAATCGCATCCGACGAAAAGCACGCGCTGGTACCGCGGATCGGCGCTGAAATGAGGCAGAATTTCACCGTCGAGCGCCTTGCGGTCCAGAGTCTGCCGAACCGCAGGCTTCCGGGTGATCCCGCTGAGTCCCCGGAGGCCGAGGACAAAGAGGATCTCCGCTCCCTTCCAGACCTTGCGGTGAAGGAGCGCGACCAGGACAGTGTGGATGTGAATCAAGGCGGCACACTGTACATGATGGCTGGACAGACTCCCTAGCATCGTATGACGGGATGCGTTGGGATTGAAGCCTTGAAGTCAGCGTTATATCCTCTGCCCGCTTGAGCCAGACCAAATCATGAGCCGGGCCCTGCCGCGTCGCGATATCCGGTTCGCGACCTTCTTTTTCTTCCTGAGCGGTGCCGCGGCCCTCGTCTACCAGGTGGCTTGGCAAAGGCTCCTCGGTTTCACCACCGGAGTCGCGGTGCATTCCGTCGCCATCATCACCGCGGCGTTCATGGCCGGGCTCGGGATCGGCAGTCACGTCGGCGGGAACATGTCGGCGCGCATGTCTCGACGCAAGGCGCTGGTCGCGTTCGGGGTGATCGAACTGGCGGTCGCGGCATTTGCCGCGGTCAGCGTTCCGTTTTATTACGGCCTCCTCTACCGCGATTTGCCTCAGCTCTACGACGGGATGTTGATGGCCACCATCACCCATTTTCTGTCCCTGCTGCCCCCGACCGCGTTGATGGGAATGTCGCTGCCGTTTCTGGTCCGCGGCCTCGTGCGGGATCAAGAGGACGCGCCTCGCACCATCGGACTCCTCTATGGCGCGAATGCATTGGGCGCATCGGCGGGAGCATTTCTGACGCCCTGGCTGCTCATTCGCTTCCTGGGCGTGACGGGCGCTATCTGGGTGGGCGCGTGTGGAAGCGCCCTGGCCGGCCTGGGCTCTCTCCTTCTCGCGCGCTCGTACTCGAAGGAGACGACCGAAGCTCCCGCGAGCGACGCGCCGCCTGCCTCCGTCTTCGAAACCGATGAGCCCTCGTCTTCGTTCCAGCGATGGGTCATCCTCTACGCCCTGTCCGGCTTCGTCTCTCTATCGCTTGAAGTGGTGTGGTTCCGCGTTCTGGACGTGGCGGCGAAGGGCGGCGCCTTTGCGTTCGGCACGCTGCTGTCGGTTTACCTGCTGGGTCTTGCCGCGGGTACGTTCGTCGCGGCGCGTGGAGCGGCGCGCATCCGCCGGCCTTTGACCGTCTTCCTGACCTGTCAGATCGGGGTCGTGGTGGTGACGGTGCTGGCGCACACCCTGCTCGTCTGGCTCCCGGCCGATTGGCCGGGAATCTCGTGGATCGTGGCCTATGGCAAGACGCCGTACGGCGTTCACCTTCGCGCCGCAAGTCTCTGGGAATTCTTCGTCGTCTACCTTGGATTGCCGCTCGCGCTGTTCGGTCCATCAACCTTTCTGATGGGCTTCGGATTCCCTGTCCTGCAGCGTGCGACCCAGACGGATCCGAGCGGCAGTGGACGCACGGTCGGACTGCTTCAGGCCGCGAATATCGCCGGCTGCACGCTGGGCAGTCTTTTCACGGGTCTCGTCCTGCTCGACACCGTGGGAACCGCAGGCGTCTTCAAGGTCCTGACCTTCATCTCATTTCTCATAGCACTTGGCGGACTGAGCGCCACGAAGCAGACGCGATTTGCCTGGCTGGCGGCAGGGCTGCTTCTTCTCGGCATCACCTTCCCGAGCAATGAACATCTGTGGCTCCGCATTCATGGCGATCCGGACCCGAAGGAATCACTGGTCGAAGAAGACGCCGCGAGCGTCACCCTGCTCACACCCGAGGCTGATCGCTACAAGCTCTGGATCAACGGGCGTCACAACAGCTGGCTTCCCTATGGATGGCTCCATACCGCCATTGGTGCGTTCCCTGCGCTCGTTCATCCAAACCCGATCGATGTCGCGGTGATCGGCATGGGTTCAGGCGACACCGCGTGGGCCGCCGCGTCCCGCGCCGAGACGCAGCATGAGTACGTGTTCGAGATCGCGTCCAGCCAACCCCGGCTGATGACTCGCATTTCGGTCAAGCCCACGATGTCCCGCGTGCACGAATTCCTCTCCGACCCGCGCATCACCATCGTCAAGGACGACGGACGACGGCGTCTTCATGCGGACGGCCGCAAATACGACATCATCGTGGCCGATGCCATCGACACCGACTCAACGATGAGCAACACCCTCTACTCGGTCGAGTTCTATCGTCTGGTGGCCGACACCCTCAAGCCCGGCGGACTCATGTGCGTGCTCGCGAAGACCACACGCATCCGCGCGGCGGCGCAGCGCGCTTTCCCCTACGCGGTCACATTCCGCGACGATCTTCTGCTCGTCAGTTCGTCACCCATCGTGATCGACAAGGAGGGGTGGATCGCTCGACTCCACACGCAGCGGATGATCGACTACCTCGGGAAAGCGCGGACCCGCGAAATCGCGCAGTTCATCGAAGGTGCGGCCTACGCGAAGCCTACCGACGGCCACGCTGACGTCAATTGGGACCTGGAACCGAAGGATGAGTTCGTGCGCCCCTTCCCCGCAAAGCGATAGCCCGATCGCCCGGTTCTAATCGCGTAACATCCAGATGATGTCTGCCGTCAGCCCGGGTCCGACCTTCAAACAGCAACAGGTCGGCGAGCATGTCCGGCGTCTGCGGGAACAGGCCCGACTTTCGGTGCGAGCCCTGGCCGCCCAGACCGACTTCTCGCCCAGCTTCATTTCGCAACTCGAAAACGCGCAGGTGTCGCCGTCGATCCAATCGATGGAGAGGATCGCGAACGCGCTCGGAATCACGCTGGGTGCCTTCTTTGCGGCCATTGGGCCCGGAGAAGGCGGGCTGATCCTTAAGCGGTCCGAACGTGAGCGCGTTCCCAGCTCGTGGTCGAACGCTGAAATCGAATCTCTTGGCCGGTCGACTCCGCGCAGGAGGCTCGATCCTCTGCTTATTCGCCTCGATCCGGGCGGACGCAGCGGAAAACACCCGGTGACGCAGCGGGCTGAGGAATTCGGAATGGTCCTCAAGGGCAAAGTCACGCTTCGACTGGGCCCGGACGAGCACAATCTCAAGGCGGGCGACTCCGTGACTCTTCTGCCGGGCGAGCTGCGACTTTGGATCAATACGTCCAAGGCCCCGTGCGAGATTCTCCTCGTCGGACTGCAGATCGCGTGAATCCGTCCCATCCGGTTTGGCGCCATTCGGTCAAGCGCGATATGGTTGGGGATTAGCCGATCTGCGCGAGAGGCCTCCGCCCCAAGGCGGCCTCACAACAAACGAGCCTCTTGCAGAGTCGACGCCTTGAAGGCCTCGGCGCAGCGGGAACCTTTAGGAGAACACTGACGATGAAGCCATCCATTCGACTTAGCCTTGCGTGCCTCGCCATCCCCTTCGCCTTTGCGATTTCCAGTTGTGGCGACGGTCTCGACGCCCCCACGGCCAACGCGACACCCACCCCGACTCCGCGCGCCAGCGCCACGCCCACAGCCACTCCAACGCCTGCGGCAACTCCGACCCCATCAGGGTCCGCGAGTTGCACCCTGCCCGCTCGTCCCGATTGCGGCAATAGCGGATGCTGCAATGAAGGGGGCACGCCCCTTTTCAACGCTCAGATCAACGACGCCCAGGCCGAACTTGAGCGCAGTCGTCCCGACATCTTCTTCAGCGACGGATCGCTGAGGCTCGACGAACTCGAGTACACCGACCTGCTCGCGACCACCCTCATGCGCATGAATCCCGGCATGTGCGCGCGTGGCGGCGGGCGCAACGGGGAGTCCTATTCCAAGGACGAAGTCGTCATCAAGACCGACAACAGCGTCTCTCAGAACATCGACGTCATCATCGGCAGCAGCCACTCTCCGTACATCGGCGGCCGCTACACCTGCCGCCCGGCCAGCTTCTAGGAAGACTGAGCGGGGTTCAGGCCCCGCTCGTTCGATCACAAGGGCGGCGAGACATCGCCGCCTTTTGTATTTCCGGCGGACGACTCAGACGCCGCAGAGCGGAGCGAAGCCTTCGTACGTGGGCGCCGCCGTGAATCCGAAGTCACCAGCCTGGTCGAAGAGTGATGGTGCCCAGAGGAGGCCCAGCGCCACGACAAGCGCCAGTTGCAAGGCCCGTCGGCCCGCGCTGCGCCCTTCCATGCACTGGTGGTCGAACAGGCTGGCCGCCATAATCATGAAGGCCGGTAAGACGGGCAGGCGATAGCGCGCGAAGCCGTGCGTCGCGATATGCAGCAGCAGGTAGGCGACGATGAGCCCGACGAGAAACACGCTCTGCCGATTCAGGCGAAGGCGTGATGCGGCGACCACCGTCGCCCCCGCAATCAGGATCCATGGAAAAAGGACAACGACCGCGGCGGCGCGGTAGTCGGAACAGGTGGCCGCTCCGTAGGCGCCGCGCCTGATGTGGATCAGCGCGAGCGAATCGACTTCGGCGAGCAGCGGCCCTTCGTCGCGAATCTTCTCGAACAGCCACCATGGCTGGCGACTGAGAATCGCCTTGATGCCCTCCGCTCGTGCGAAGACGAACTGATCGACCTTGCCTTCGTTCTTGTAGTACTCGTCGTAAACCTCGCCGCGCGTGAGTGTCGTGTTCCCTTGATACAGATTCAGTCCGCCTCCGGTGGAGACGGGAATGAAGGCGCCGAACTGCATCCAGTTCCTGATCGTCCACGGAGCCACCACCACGATCATCGACAACAACACGGTCGCGCCCAGCCTCCAGCGCGCGCGGGGACGGTTCCAGGCGAGCCACACCGTGGCCAGGGGAACAAGATAGAGGATAGTTTCGCGCGTCAGCACTGAGAGGCCGAGCAGCAGTCCCGCGACCGCGGCGGTCTTCACGGAGCCCGACTCATCGGCGCTCAAAACTCGTTCGATTCCCCACCAGAGGATCGCGAGAAACAAGGTCTCGCACCAGAAGTGCGCCGAATACCAGATCAATTCGGGATAGAAGGCAGCGAAACAGGCGGCGGCAAGACCAGTGTGGAGGCCAATGAGCCGCCTCCCCGCATGTGCCACCGCAGGAATCAGCAGACTGCCAAGAAGCACCTGGACGATCTTGATGGCGGTCAGGCTTCCGAAAACCATGTTCATGGCGGCGAGGAAATACGGATAGAGCGGCGGATGAAAAATCGGATAGTTGGCGAAAGGCGAGAAGTGCGCGGCCGGAATCCGGCTCAGCGCCATCAGCCACATGGTCTCGTCGGCGATCGGATGGGTCGTGGGTTCGAGCCAGATGAACAGAAGTCGAAGCACGGCCCCGCTCACCCAGACGACGCCGACACGCCTTGACCAGGCGGCAGCGGACGACGATCGCAGTTCAGGGTCTTGAATCACAGATGGCCGAGGCCATTATCCGCGACAGAGCCCTTTGGGGGTGGACCTTCCACGAAGCCTAGAATCGGCGCATGAGACTTGCACGCGTCTTCTTTCCGGCCCTCCTTCTGGGAGCTGGCCTCGGAGCGTACTTCGGCAAGGAGATCAAAGACGTCGCCCGGGGCTTGAGCGTAGCCGAGGCGCAGACTCGGACCCCCGCCGTGCGGGAGCGCACCCTCGATCCGGACGAGCGTTCGGCGATCTCCCTCTTTAAGGTGTCGCAGGGCGCGGTCGCGTTCATCACCACCACCGAACAGCAGGTCGACTTCTGGAGCCGAACCGTTTCAGAGCAGCCGACGGGTTCCGGCTCCGGCTTTGTGTGGGACGACAAGGGGCACATCGTCACCAACTACCACGTGGTTCAGCCGGTCGTTGAGTCCCGTTCCGCGGACATCATGGTGACGTTGCAAGACAGGAACGTTTCCGGGACCATCGTGGGCGTAGCCCCCGAACTGGATCTCGCGGTCATTCAGATTCCTCCCTCGAAGACCGAACTCAGACCTCTGCCGGTCGGCACCAGCAGCGACCTCGAGGTCGGACAGAAGGTCTTCGCCATCGGCAATCCTTTCGGACTCGACCACACGCTCACCACCGGCATCGTCAGCGCGCTGGGCCGGACCATTACCAGCGTGCTGAACACGCCGATCGAAGGCGTGATCCAGACCGACGCGGCGATCAATCCCGGCAACTCTGGTGGTCCCCTGCTCGATAGCTCGGGCCGTCTGATCGGGGTCAACACTGCCATCTACTCCCCTTCCGGAGCGAATGCGGGCATCGGCTTCGCGGTGCCCGTCGACACGATTAGCCGGGTGGTGCCCCAGCTGATTCAATACGGCAAGATGCGACGTCCCTTCATGGGCATAAACACTGACGGTCGGGTCGACGGGCTGGTCGCGCGACGATTCGGCGTGCGGGGCGCGGTGATCACCGTCGTGGAACCGGGGTCCCCCGCCGCGCGCGCAGGCCTGACCGGAGTGGACGTCGACAGCCGAAGCATCCGGGTCGGGGATGTCATCACAGAGATCGACGGACGCGCAGTAACCAGCCAGGAAGACCTGAACGGTCGCCTGTCCTATATCGAGCCGGGCGCCACCGTAAGCATGAAGATCTGGCGCGATGGCAAGACGCGCGACATCAAGCTGACGCTCGGAACATCGAAGTAGCTCGCGCTAAAACTTCGGGCGGGCGCTTACGGAGACTGGCCTTGGGCTGACGTGCAGCGCCAGGTGGATCATCGTGTGATCGGTCTGGCTCGATGCCGGATTGGGCGTGATCCCGGGCCGATGCGAGGTCGCGTGAACGCTGTACACGAACGAGTCGTAATACATCACCGACGGACCCGGAACGACCTTGAACGTCACCGTTCCGCTCGCCGGGACCACGACACGCTGTGATTCCCCGCCGGCCTGGATCGTCACGTCATCCTCCTGCGGCGTGCCGTAGAGCGTGACGTCGATCCAATCAACCGGCTCGTTCGCGCGAAGCAGCACTTCCGTTCGTTCTCCGCGTCGCACCCGAAAGCCTTCCAAGGGTTCGCCGTCCTTGTAGAACATTCCGGGCACGCGTTCGCGACCGAAGGTTCCATCATCCGGGAAGTAGAGCCAGTAGCCGTGGCGGGAACCGGGACGATGAATCGGCGGATCGCCTTCCGCGTCATCGTAGGGCTGCTTCTTTCGCCAGGCATCGGTGCAGAAGGAGAGGTCGTTGAGCATCGCCCGTTCAGCACGCAGGTACGTGATCGGGCTGCCGGGCCGACTGGCAAGAAGGGCCGGGCTAAGGGAATGCGTCACCGGATGAAGCCACGCGGGAAGAAGGAAGAGAACACTCACCCCCGTGCCAAGGAGCGGCACGAGGAGTTCACGTCCGCGCGGCAGGAAGTAGACCGCGAGCGGCAGCACCGCAGTGAAATAGCGATTCCCTACCGTGCCGCCGCCGCCGTACCAGTTCGTCGGTCCAGGCAGAATCGCGATGTTCACGTAGAAGAAAATCAGCACGCCAGACAAGGCAAGCCACCCGGCCTTCTCACGCGGCCCAAGGACAAGGAACGCAAGCAAGGCCAGGAACGCGGGCGCAAAGTACGGCAGCATTCCCCCATAGCGGCCGAGCCAGAAGTCAGAGAGATTCGCGAGGAACATCTCGTGAAGCTCCTGGGGCGACTGCGCGATACCCGAACCAAGGGCCTCCGCCTCTCCGGTCTGAAGCGGGCCCAGCTTCATCGTAGTCATCCATTCGCCACTGTTGCCGAAGGTCACGTCTTTGGTTTCGATGCGTTCAAATGGGAAGTTGGCGCCGAAGGTCTTGCGCTCTCCGCCCTGGTAGTTCCATTCGCCGGTCACGAGAGTGTTCAGGCCAAAGAGCAGCACAGCGCAACCGATCATCACCGCCCCGCGGCGGACCGTTTCCAACAAACGCCGGATCCATGGAAGGCTTGAATCGAACAGCGGTGCGAAACCAAGAGGCGCCGCCAGCAAGGCGTGGGTGGCTTTCGTGTAGGTCGCGATGCCGAAGAGCACCGCCGACAGAATCGGTTGATCCCTCCTCCAGGCCAGCAGCGCCATCGACACCAGCGCGAGATTCAGAAGCTCAGGCTGAATCCAGAAGATGTAGATCGGCGCGATGGTGGCGAGAATCAACGCGGCGGAGGCCATCAAGGCGCGGCCTTCCGTCATGCGGGTCCGAAGTTCGACGAACGCGCACATCCACGCGACGATCAGGCAGAGCGCGTTGAAAACCAGAAACCCTCGTGTGCCGAACAGCAGAACGAACGGCGCGGCCAGGACTGGATAGGTCATCGCCTTGCCGAAGTAGATCTTTTTCTGATCCTCGGGAACGCGCTTGAGCCAGGGCGCGGAGCTATCAAGTTCATACCCGCCCGACGCGCGCTTGAGGAAGATGCCTCCCGGGCCGCTCGGGTATTCATTCTTCACCCGCGCCAGATCGGCCGCGGTGTACTCGAAGTCGAAGTCAGAGACGAAGCTGTGGCCCATCGTGTAGTAGGTGGCGCCATCCGAGAAGAATCGACCGCCGCTGAGCTTCGCGGGATCGCTCGACAGGCAGAGGCCGATCAGGATCACCGAGACCAGCCCGATGACGACGGGTCCGACGCCGATCCTCAAGGAAGATCGAGGGCCGGCAAGGCGTCCGACTCGATGACGGTGAGGTTCTTCCAAGCGCCTTTACGATACCGGACGAACATCACAACTCCGAGAACGACCACGTAGAGCGTGGCGAAAACCCACGCCACGTAGACGCCTCCCGATCCGCGAACGCAGAACCACCAGGTCGGAATCAGCATGACGACCCACGAGATGACCACCGTGGCGGCCATGGGAAACCGCGTATCGCCCGCGCCCTTCAATCCGCCGGCGCAGACGACATTCACCATGTCGAAGACGGAATAGAAAGCCACGAAACGAAGGAGGAGGGTGGCGATGTGGCTCACCTCCCCAAAGGTCGCCGGGTCCGCGCCCATGGCGTAAGGGGCAAGGAGGAACGCCGGCGCCAGCACGTAAACCAGGCTGCAACCGATCATGTAGATCTGCGAGATGACCAGGCCCGACTTGATCGCGCGATCAGCCAGGGCCGGCCGCTTCATGCCGAGATACCGCGCCACCAGAGTGGACACGCCGTAGCTCAGTCCAATCGCAGGCAGGAAGACGATGCCGTTGAGATTGAAAGCGATTGAAGTCGCCGCAAGAGGTGCGACACCTAGATCGCCAATGATGAACATGAACAGCGTGAAGCCAAGGATCTCCAGGGAAGGCTGGAGTCCTGAGGGCACGCCGAGCTTCAGCAGACGCACGAAAAGCGCGGGCTGAAAACGGAAGTCCTTGAAGCCGTGGGCATGGCGGTCGGGCGCATTCAGGATGAGGAAGAGGTACAACAACGCGCCAAACACCTGGCTCGCCACGGTGGCGTAAGCCGCTCCGCGCGTTCCCAGAACAGGCGCGCCCAGGTTCCCAAAGATCAGCACCCAGTCGAGGAACACGTTGAGCATGGTGGCGGCAAGGGTGACGCCCAGGACGACCCGGGTCTTGCCGCGTCCGGCGAAGTACGTGGAGAAGGCCACCATCAAGACCACCGGAAACGTTCCCTGCATGATGATGACCGCGTAGGAAATCTCATGCTCGCGGATCGCAGGCACGTGGCCCACCAGGTTGAAGAGCGACGGCACGAAGAACGAAAGGAGCCATCCGAGCGCGCCCGCGAGAACCGCGAAGTAAGCGGCCTGGTAGACCACGGCCCCGATGCGCTCCTCGCGCTTCGCACCGACGTACTGGGAGACAAACGGCGTCGCGTATTCCGCCGTGCCATTGAAGAGGCCGGTGACCACCCACATCGCGAAGCCACCCGTCGTCACGCCGGCCACCGCCTCGGGCGACCACCAGGTCAGAAAGATGCGGTCGACGAAGTGCTGGAGCGTCACCGACATCATCGAGAGGATGAGCGGCAAGCCGAGATCCAGGACCTCTTTTCCACCCGCCTCGCCCCGCCACAACCCCATTAGACGCTTCATCAGAGGGAGCATCTTGCCAGAGCGCGCGTTCCGGCTAGAGTTCAGCGGTTTGACATCTCCTCCCTCCATGCGCATCCGCGAAGCGGATTCGACCGCTGATCTCCAGGAAACGGCGCTGATTCAGCGCGAGGTCTGGAATGTCGAAGACATCGAGATCGTGGGCCACCTCCAGCTGAAGGCGGCGATGCACGCCGGGGGTTCCGTTCTCGTCGCCGAAATGGAAGATGGTGCGATCGCCGGTTTCTCCTACGCGCTTCCTGCCTACGTCGCGGGCGACGTCTTCTGGCATTCCGACATGCTCGCGGTGCGGCCCGCGTTCCGGGGCGGCCAAGTGGGTCAGAAACTTAAGTGGGCTCAGCGCGATCACGCCCTGCGTTGCGGCATCAAGCGCATCACGTGGACCTTTGACCCGATGCAGGCCGGCAACGCGCATCTGAACATCGAACTGCTGGGGGCGACGGCATGCGAGTACTTGTACGATTTCTACGGCGTCACCACATCGTCGCTCCATCATGGTCTGCCGACCGATCGCCTGCTGGCGAATTGGGATCTCTTGGCGCCGGCCGTTCAAGCCCGGGCTGATGGACCGTCCCTCCCACCCTTCGAAGCTGAACAAGACGTCGCGATTCCCTCGAAGTGGAATGATCTGGTGGCGGCAGGTCCAGCCCAAGCCATCGCCGAACAGAAGCGCGTGGCGGTAGCACTCGTCGCAGCGTTTGCTCGCGGCCTGTCCATTCAACGATTCGACAAGAGTTCCAGTTCCTATCTGCTCGGACGGCCCGAGCACCCCTAGAATCACGCACCCTCGTTCGTTCCCCTTTCCCTCCCGGAGACTGCATGCGATCCATTCACGCCCTCACTCTTGTCGCGGTCCTTTCTCAGGTCGCCCCCGCTCAATCTCAAGAGGCGAAGCCTGCGCCTGGCCTGGCCCCAGCTCCGATGAAGAGCGTATGGGAAGGCAAGAAGAGCGGATGGGACCTCGCCACCGCGGATCAGAAAAGGGAGATCTTCGCGTTCAACGAGAGCTTCAAGGCGTACCTGAAGACGGCCCGCAGCGCGTACTTCTCGACCCGCGAGGTGACCAAGCAGGCCAAGGCTGCGGGATTCGCCGAGTTCACTTCTCCGGCCCAGGTGAAGCCCGGCGCGCGGTTGATCGTCAATGGCCGGGACCGTGCCGTGATTCTGGTGGTCGTCGGCTCCGATCCGATGGCGGCCGGTCTTCATGTCGTAGGCACCCACCACGACTCGTCCCATCTCGATCTCAAAGCGCGGCCGATCTACGTCGCGGGCGCCGTGGCGATGTTCAACACCGTCGAGTACGGCGGCATCAAGCACTATCAGTACGCAAACGAGCCGATGGCGCTGATCGGGCGGGTCGACACCACCGATGGCAAGACGGTCGATGTCTCAATCGGCACGGAAGACTCCGACCCCGTCTTCGTCATCCCCGACAACGCGCCTCACTCTGATGCGCCGCTCCGCAACCGCACCTACCAGAACGTCCTGGAAACGGAAGAGCTCGATCCCGTTCTCGCCAGTATTCCAACCGAAGGCTCGTTGATCGCGACCGTGATGAAAGAGATGACCGCGCGCTACGGCATCAAGGAAGAGGACTTCGTCTCCGGCGAACTGCATCTCGTACCCGCGCGCATGCCTGCGGATGTCGGCATCGATCGCGGCCTCACCGGCGGCTATGGCCAGGATGATCGCCTCTCTTCTTATTGCGCCGTCCGCGCGATCATGGACCTCAAGGGCACACCGAAGAAGACGGCCGTCGCGTACCTCTCGAACCACGAGGAAGCGGGATCGGTGAACAACACGGGGGCGAAGTCGCAGCTCTTCAACAACACCATCGGGCGCCTGGTCTCGGCGCAGCGCGGCAAGGACTACAGCGATCTCGACCTACGTCTTGCCCTGCGCGCCTCCGAAGTGATCTCAGCCGACACGAACGACGGGATCAATCCCCTCTTTCCGTCCACGAGTGAAGCGACCAACGCCGCGAAGATGGGCTTCGGCCCGGCGATCAAGCGCTATGGACGCGGGTTTGATGGCAACTCCGAGTTCATCGCGAAAATCCGCGGCATCCTCGACGGAGCGTCCATCCCCTGGCAGACCCAGACGCCGAAGCAGGGTGTGGGCGGCGGTGGAACCATCGGTCAGTTCTTCTCTGAGTGGGACATGGCGGTGATCGACATGGGTGTGCCTCTTCTGTCGATGCATTCCACGTTCGAGATTTCCTCGAAGGTCGACACCTGGAACTTCTACCGATTCATGGGCGCGTTCTTCTCCGCAAACTAACGACACCGAGCGTCCTTTCCTTCTCTTCAGGAGCCTCAAACCATGAGCGATCGTTCCCACAATCGACGTGACTTCTTCAAGGTCAGCGGGTCGGCCGCTCTCGGAGCCGCCGTCGTCGCGGGTTCTGCGGCCGAGTCCTCGGCGCAGCCGGCCGGTGCGGCGCTGCCTGCGCCCATCGCGGCGCTGAAGCCGATACTCGATGGCGTCACGCCGATCTCGATGGACGAGCGCAAGGTCCGCATCGCGAAGGCACAGAAGCTCCTGGCCGATAACGGGATGCAGGCGCTGATCATGGCGTCGGGCACGTCGCTCGATTACTTCACCAGCGCGCGCTGGGGCATCTCTGAGCGCTTCTTCGGCTGCATCATCACCCGCGAAGGCGACCCGGCGTGGGTCACGCCCGCGTTTGAAAAGGCGCGCGCGCTGGAGCAGGTGAAGATCGGAAAGGACGTGCGCGCGTGGGAAGAGCACGAGTCACCGTCCGCACTGGTCGCCAGCATCCTGAAGGACCGCGGTGTGACGAGCGGCAAGATCGGCATCGAGGAGATGATGCCGTTCACTTTCGCCGACAACATCGCGAAGGCGGTCCCCGCCGCGCAGATCGTCAACGGCACGCCCATCACCGCCGGCTGCCGCATGATCAAGGACGCGCATGAGATCGCTCTGATGCGGCGCGCGAACGAGATCACCGTCGCGGCGCATCGCGCTGTCTTCGCGTCACTCAAGGAAGGCATGACCCAGGATCAGGTGGCGGGGCTCTCCTCCGCCGCGCACCAGCGTTTGGGGATGAGCGGCGGATCGCTCGTCCTCTTCGGCAAAGACGCCGCCTTCCCTCATGGCACGACTGCGCCTCAGCCTTTGAAGGCCGGCGACGCGGTCCTGCTCGATGGCGGTGGCCGTTTGCAGGGCTACTCAAGCGACATCACGCGAACCGGAATCTTCGGCGCCAAGCCGACGGATCGCCAGCGATTGATCTGGGACACCGTGCGCAAAGCGCAGGATGCGGCGTTCCGCACGGCCAAACCAGGCGTCGAATGCCAGGCGGTGGACGCGGCCGCTCGCAAAGTCGTCACCGATGCGGGCTTCGGCAAGGACTACGAGATGTTCGGCCATCGCGTCGGCCACGGCATCGGCATGGACGGGCACGAGTGGACCTACTTCGTTCGCGGGAACACCACGAAGCTCCAGCCCGGCATGTGCTTCTCCGACGAACCCGGCATCTACATCTACGGTGAGATCGGCATCCGCCACGAGGACTGCATCTTCATCACGGAGTCGGGCGCCGAGAACATGACGAAGTGGACGGGCACCCCGGAAGAACCGGCCGTTATCTAAATCAACCCTCGTCGTTGCCAGAGGCGCTGCGTTTGAAGTCGGACTGCCGCGGCGAGCCATCACGCAGGCAGAGCTTGGACGGGGGACGCCTACTTGACTGGCAAACCCGAGTTGTTTGACCTACGCTGGGGCATGGCGAGCCCGCTCGCGGATGGAGTTTCGCGGGAAGGCCCGTCTTGAGGTCGGTTGTTTGGTCGCTGAGGGTGTTGTAACCATGCTCCGACGCGGGAGGTTGTATGTCGGCGATCGATGATTCGAGCACCGAGACTCGCGCGCGCGACGAGGATACGGCCGCACTGGGCGCACCCGCAGCCAGGCCGACCCGTTTCACTCCAGGCGACCTACTCGCCTCCCGCTACCGAATCGTGATGCCCCTGGGGAAGGGCGGGATGGGGGAGGTCTATCGCGCAGACGATATCCGCCTGGGCCAGCCGGTTGCCCTGAAGTTCCTCCCCTCCGCTCTGGCTTCGGATTCCGTTCGGCTCAACCACTTGGTCGAGGAGGTGCGGATCGGTCGCCAGATCTCGCATCCGAACGTCTGCCGTCTCTACGACATTGCGGAGGCTGATGGCCATCAGTTCTTGGTGATGGAGTACGTCGACGGCGAGGACCTCGCCTCGCTCCTTCGGCGCATCGGCCGCCTTCCAGGCGACAAGGCCCTCGACATCGCGCGGGATATTTGTGCGGGCTTGGCCGCCGCGCACGATAAGGGCATCATCCACCGTGACCTGAAACCTGCGAACGTGATGATCGACAGCCACGGCCATGCACGCCTCGCAGACTTCGGGCTGGCTGCGCTCGCCGACGGCATATCCGCCGTGGATATGTCCGGAACACCGCACTACATGGCGCCGGAGCAACTCACGGGCCATCGCGCCACGCTGCGCAGCGATGTGTACGCCATAGGTCTCGTGGTGCACGAGATGCTGACGGGGAAACGCTTTTACCAGGCGCAGTCGATGGCCGAACTGCGGGCGGAGCACGAGCGCGCCAAGCCGTCGGCTATTTCGAGCAGAGTCAAGGATGTCGACCTCGAGCTTGAACGCCTGATTGCCAAGTGTCTGTCCCGTGATCCGCAGGACCGCCCCGCATCGGCGCGGGCGGTCCTCGTGTCCTTGCCGGGGGGAGATCCTCTGCAGGCCGCAGTCCTCGCCGGCGAGACACCATCGCCCGAGATGGTGGCAGCGGCGGCCACCGTGGGGGATCTCGCCACAACCCGGGCATGGATCCTTCTCGCGTGTGTATTGATCGGACTTGGCATCGCCAGCGCGCTCGCGAAAAGCACGGCGTTGTACCGGCACGTGCCGTTCGACAAGCCGCCGGACGCGCTCGCCGAGCGAGCGCGATTGCTTGTCACGGCCTCAGGTCATGGCGACGCGCCCAAGGACTCGGTCACCTGGCTTGAGGCCAGCGGCGCAAGGAATCGCGGCGCCCAACCGGTCTGCTTCTTGTACCGTCAGAGTCCAGGCCTCCTCGAACCGAGGTCCGGCGAAGTGAACACGAACGATCCGCCTTTTCAGGTCCCAGGCATGGTCAGCATTGTGCTTTCCACTGAAGGTCGACTCATTCGCTTCTCGGCGGTGCCACCCTCCTTTGACGATACCCCCAACCCGGGCTCCCCCGATTGGCTACCATTCCTTTCCGCTGCGGCCTTCGATCCATCCGACATGGAGTCAGTCGAGCCGGAATGGACGCCAGCAGCAGCGTCGGACCGCCGGATCGCCTGGCAACCCCGGGCCTCGGGACAAAGCGGTCAAGCAGTCCGCATCGAGGCGGCCAGCCTTCGGGGAAGGCCAGTGGATTTTCGGGTTATCTGGGCCGGGGACGTGGCGCGCGAGAAGACAGGCGTGGCCGAAGACTCGTTCGTTCTGATGTGGGTCATCCCGCTCGGAAACTTCATCGTCTACTTGGCGGCTCTTGTCCTGGCGCGTCGGAATCTGATGCTCGGAAAAAGCGATCGGACGGGAGCCCTTCGACTAGCGGGGTTCGCCTTCGCTGTGGAGGCGTTGGCACGACTGATCAGCGCTCACCATCCTCCCTCGATGGTGGCCGAAGCGAGAATCATCAAGGATTCCGTCACTGGATCATTGGCTTCCGCCGCGACGTTGTGGCTTTTTTACGTAGCACTCGAGCCGTACGCCCGACGCCGCTGGCCTCACATGCTGATTGCATGGAGTCGGTTGTTGGCAGGCCGCGTCAGCGATCCTCTCGTTGGCCGTGATCTCCTGATCGGCGCCATGGGCGGGACCCTGGCGGGGCTGGTCTGGCATTTGGGCTACTTCGCACAGTTGTTGGCTGGCTTCGACGTGCCCCTCGGGGGCGTGTGGGCGGTCAGCCACCCGCGCGGCATCCCCGGCGAACTGCTGACCGCGGCAGGCAGAGACGTGTGGTGGTCGTTGCTGAACCTGTTCGTCCTGGTCTTGTATCGGGTCATCGTCCGTTCTGGCCGCGCAGCGGCCCTGCTGCTGATCGCGACGGATGTACTGTTCAACCTGTGGTGGTTCGGGGAAGGCGCTGTCGCGATCCAGGTGATGGTCCTGACTCTGATCATGTCCATCTCGACGTTGGTTCTGGTTCGATTCGGCCTGATGGCCCTGGTCGCCGAGACGTTCTTCCTGTCAGCACTTCGGTCCCTGCCCATAGCCCTTGACTTCCGGACTTGGTATGCCGGCAGCGCATTGACCAGCCTGGGGTTGCTGATCGGCCTGACCTTGCTGGGCTTTTACGCGTCGTTGGGCGGGAAGCCGCTCTTCGGCGTGGACCTGTTGAAAGCCTGATCGAAGCTCATCGTGTTCGCCTGCCGTTTCGAAGAGCAGAGTCTCTTGCTACGCGGGGCTCGGCTGCTGAATGGCGCAGTGATCTCCGTTGACAGTCTCATGTGGCGCACTGATCGCGAGGCCAAGGTCAAGAGGGTTATAGACTTGTCTCGTGACCGACTCTGAAGTGAGGGTGGTGAAGGTGTCCCGCCGGGCGGACGATGGCGACGCATGGATGCGGGTTCTCTCTCCAGTAGCACGTGTCTTGAGCGTGCGCGCCGCAACCGAGAACGCCTGGCTTGCCAAGGAGGGGAAACGGATTGACGCCCGACTTCGTCGCGATGTTGTCCGCGTTGTCCGCCGAGCACGTTGAGTTCATGCTCGTGGGGGCCCACGCGCTCGCCGCTCATGGTTTCGTTCGCGCCACGCAGGATATCGACGTCCTCGTGAGGCCCACGCCGGATAACGCGCGCCGGGTGTTCGCGGCCCTTCGGGCCTTCAAAGCACCGTTGTTCGACCTCGCGGAGGCGGATCTGCTGAACCCGGACGTGATTTACCAGGTCGGCGTCGAGCCCAATCGAATCGATCTCATGAACGACATTTCCGGCGTGTCCTGGGACGAGGCATGGGCGGGACGAACCGAGATCGTGATCGAGGGAATCCGCGTGCCGGTTCTCGGCATCGAGGAGTTCGTCCGCAACAAGCGGGCCTCGGGTAGACCGAAAGACCGTGCCGATCTCGTTCTGATCGGTCGCGAGTAGCCTCCCAGAAGCCAGCCCCGGTTTGTGGTCGGACCGCTGACGGCGGCATTCGGACCTAATGCTTGAAGTGGCGCTTGTCGGTGAAGACCATCGACAAGCCCAGTTCGTCGGCGGCCTTGACGACTTCTTCGTCCTTCACGGAACCGCCGGGCTGGATGATGGCGGTAGGCCCCTCAGCGGCCAGTTCCATGGGTTCTTCGAAAGTGGCCACAGCCCCGCTTGCGAGGTCGCTCACGCGCAGCGAGAGCGAATACTCACCCGGTGGCAACTCGTTGAGAGGAAGCGCGAAGGCGAAACTCGCACCTCCCTCCGAACGAGGCCGCTCCTCGCCGGTGCGGAGATCCTCGCCGGCGACGGAGCGAAGGGTCCAGCGGGCGGCGAGGCGGGGCGGCTTGCCGTCGCCAGTCGTCGCGCCGAAAACATCGAAGGCGCACTCGACGGGTCGAGTGCGAGAGAAGCGGAGCCGGGCCACCTCGCGCGCGCTCCCGTCCGCGCGGAAGATATCGCTGATCACCGGAGTCGAGAGGAGGATGGCGCCGGCGGCGGGCTGCGGAGGAGGAACTTCGAAGCGGTGACGAAGTGTCCCGCTGCGCCCACTCGGAGTCTCCGTGACCACGATTCGAGCCTCGTAAGCCCCCGGAGCAAGATCGAGATCGCGCACCAGGGGGACCCACGTCTCAGCGACCAGACGGCGTTGATCCGGCGCGAGCTTGACCTGGCTGCTGTACTCAAGCTTGCGAGCCTCTCCTCCCTCGACTGGCCGCACATCAACGGTGGACTCCAGCGTCGTGGTGAGGACGCCCGCCGTGGATGGGGACGCCAGGGTTGCCGGGTCACACTCGGCTACGAGACGAACCGTGACCTGGCCCGAAGTGGATGGGCCCCGCACAAAGGTCGAGACTCGCAGGCCAAGGGGTGGGCCTTGCGCCTCTGCGGGGGCGGTCTTCTCGCCGGGACGGGAGAGGTAGTAGCCGGCGCGCGCGTGGACCTCAAGCCCCTTTCGAGCCAGTTTGACGGAGACAGACCGAAGTCGACCGGGCCGCGCGGAGGCGTCAGGCTCGAAACCGAGCAGGTAGTAGGAATGGCTCGCCTCGACGA
>JBDTQB010000020.1:0-26965 GCA_039932395.1 Vicinamibacteria bacterium
CGCGCGCTGCGTCAGGCCATCCGGCGCGAAGGCCTCGACCTGCCGAGCACCAAGGGAACTCTGTGACCCCTCGCGTGGTTCTCCTCGACTCGGGGGGTGCGAACCTGGGTTCGGTCCAGGCGGCCTTCGCGCGCCTCAGTGTCGAGGCACCGGTCACGTCTGACTGGAACACCATCCGCGACGCCACTCACGTGGTGCTGCCCGGCGTGGGTGCCGCCGCCGTCTGTATGGCGCGGTTGCGGGAGAACGGTCTCGACAAGATCATTCCAAAGCTGACCCAGCCCCTGATCGGAATCTGCGTGGGCATGCAGCTTCTCTTCGAGCGGTCCGAGGAGAGCGATACCGAATGCCTCGGTCTGCTGAGCGGTTCCGTGCGACTTCTGCCCGCAAGTCCCGGCATCCGCGTGCCTCATATGGGATGGAACCGCCTCGACACGACGGCGACCACCACGACCACGACGCAGCATCCGCTGATGCGCGGTCTGAACGACGCCTCCGTCTACTTCGTCCACAGCTACGCGGCTCCGCCATCGAGCGACACGATCGCATCGTGTACTCACGGCGAGGCCTTCAGCGCCGTGGTCGCAAAGGGTCTGGTGATGGGCGCTCAGTTCCATCCCGAACGGTCGAGCGTTGCGGGCGCGACGCTGCTCAAAAACTTCCTGGGAATCTCATGACCTTCACCGTCATCCCGGCGATCGACGTGCGCGACGGCCGCGTGGTCCGCTTGAATCAGGGCGACTACGAGCGCCAGACCATCTATGGCGATTCGCCCATCGAGGCGATCCGTGAGTACGCAAACGACGGCGCCGCTGTGTTGCATCTGGTCGATCTCGATGCGGCGCGCGTTGGCCACTACACACTCGCGGGGCTTGTTGAGGACATCCGCAAGCAGACGGTTCTGCGGGTTCAAACCGGAGGCGGAGTGCGAAGCGAGTCCGACGTCGAAGCCATCCTCAACGCTGGAGCCGAACGCGTGGTGGTGGGAACGCTGGCCGTTCGCGAACCGGAGATGGTCACGCGCTGGCTGAAGACCTTCGGCCCTGACCACATCACGCTCGCGCTGGATGCGCGGCAGGACGAGCAAGGCGCCTGGCGCCTGCCCATCAAGGGCTGGACCGAAGTCACGACGCGGACGCTGGAAGAACTTCTCGCCATCTACGCCGAAGCCGGCCTGCACCACGTTCTCTGCACGGACATCTCGCGCGACGGCATGCTCTCCGGGTTCAACATCGACCTCTACCAAAAAGTCGCGGCGGATTTTCCGGGCCTCCAGCTTCAGGCGTCGGGCGGCGTTCGCAGTCTGGAGGACATTCGCGCGGCTCGCGACGCGGGTGCATCAGGCGCGATTCTTGGCCGCGCGCTGCTCGAGAAGCGCTTCACCTTGAAGGACGCGCTCGCATGCTGAGCCGACGCATCATTCCGTGTCTCGATGTGCGAGATGGCCAGGTGGTCAAAGGCGTGCGCTTCCGGGATCACGTCGTCATGGGCAGCATCGAAGATCTCTCGCTTCGCTATCGAGACGAAGGCGCGGACGAGCTGGTCTTCTACGACATCACCGCGAGTCCCGAAGGCCGCTCGGTCGATCGTGCGTGGGTCGAACGCGTCGCGAAGTTGATTGATATTCCCTTCTGCGTCGCGGGCGGCATCCGATCGGTCGACGACGCGCGCGCGGTCCTTTTCTCCGGCGCCGACAAGATCTCGATCAACTCTCCGGCCCTCGAACGACCGGGACTCGTCGGCGAACTGGCCAAAGCCTTCGGGGTGCAGTGTGTCGTGGTCGGAATCGATTCGCTGCGCGACGCAGACGGCGAATGGCGGGTACGTCAGTACACGGGCGACCCAACCAAGACTCAGGCGCTGAAAAAGAGGACGCTCGATTGGGTCACCGAAGTCCAATCGCGGGGCGCGGGCGAAGTGGTCCTCAACTGCATGGGCTCCGACGGCGCACGCGAGGGCTACGACCTCGAACAACTGAAAGCGGTGCGGGCGATCTGCCATGTGCCGCTCGTTGCATCGGGAGGTGCGGGAGCGAAGGAACACTTCGCCGCCGTCTTCCATCAGGCGGATGTGGACGCAGCGCTTGCCGCGAGCGTCTTCCATTCGGGCGCCGTCCCGATCCCCATGCTCAAGGCCTATCTGCGAGAGCAGAATATCGAGGTGCGTTGAATGTCGCCCGAAGAAATCGCGAAGCTCGACTGGGAGAAGCAGGGCGGCCTGATCCCGGCCATCGTGCAGGACGCAGCCAACGGGCGCGTCCTCATGCTGGGTTTCATGAATCGCGATGCCTTGGCCGCGACGTTGACCTCGCGTCACGTGACGTTCTGGAGCCGCAGCAAGAATCGCCTATGGACGAAGGGCGAGACCAGCGGTCACACCCTCGATCTGGTCGGTGTCGAAGCGGATTGCGATAGCGATGCGCTCCTGATCCAGGCGACACCGAATGGCCCAACCTGCCACCTCGACCGCGCGAGTTGTTTCCCCACGGCACCGTCGAATTTCCTGAGCGATCTCGACGCCCTGATCTCCGAGCGATTTGTGAGTCGGCCCGAAGGCAGCTACACCACGAAGCTCTTCGAAGCCGGAACCAAACGAATCGCCCAGAAGGTCGGAGAGGAAGGTGTCGAGACGGCGCTCGCGGGGGTTGCCGATGACGACGCGGGCCTGCTCGGCGAAGCGGCAGATCTGATCTATCACCTGACCGTCCTGCTGCGCGCGCGCGGCCTGTCGCTCGCCGACGTAACCGAAACACTGAAGAACCGTCACCGCACTTAAGACTCGCGCAAGATTCTGGTGGCAGCCTTCTTGCTGCCCTACGTCGGCAGTCCTCTCCGCGCGCGTGGATCGTCCTGAGCATCGGACATTCGAGCGGCGGCCTGTCCCCCAAAAGAATCACCGCTTCGAGGTTCCCCACATGCGCGTCTGTGCTCTGGCGTTCTCTCTCCTCCTTCTCCCGGGTCTCGCCGCAGCGCAGGACACGGGGGTCGCGCTCAACATGGGACGCGGCCTTGAAAACGGCATGGGCATCGGATGGACCTTTAAGGAGAACTGGACGCTGCGTCCGACCCTCGGTGCGGGCTACTCAGCGCAGGCTGGTTTCCAGGCGTCGATCGGCTCGACGGTGCTGCGTTCGTTCGGCACGGGCCATCGTGTCTACGGTTACATCGGCGCCGGCGCCTACTACGGCGGGGCCAACGTAGGCAACGGTTCGACGATCGGACGCGGCGGACAGACACCGATCGGATCGAGCTCGAATCCTGCCAACCAGAGTAACCAGAGCAACCAAATCAACAACCTCTACCAAAACGTTGGCAACGTCTTCTACGTCACGGCGCCGGCGGGGGTGAGGGTGCGCGTCCATGGCAACGTGGAGGCCTACGCCGAGACCGCGTATCAGAAGGCGCTGTCGGGGCAGTTCGGCCTGAGCCAGTCCGGCCAGTTCTCGAACAACGGCCGCGACCGCGTGGGAGCCACGTTCGGCCTCAGTCTCCGCCTCAATTAGCCCTCTGCGGGGCGGCGCCGCGTTAGGATCTCCCTTCCGGGCGGGATCGCCGGCTCGAATCGAGGAGAAGTGCCATGAGACTGGCGTCTTTCATCAAAGACGGTGTCGCAACCTTCGGCGGAGTGACCGGCGAACGCCTGGTCGACCTCAGCCCAAAATTCGGCGCGCGCTTTTCTGATCTGAAGGGGCTGCTCGCGGGGAACGGACAGAATGGCCTCTCTCCTTTTATCGAAACGGGCAAGGACTGGATGCCGCTTCAGGTCGGCCAGTTCCTCCCCGTGATTCCCAACGCCGGCAAGATCTTCTGCGTCGGCGTGAACTACGCCGATCATCAGAAGGAGATGGGCCGCACGAAGACGGAGTACCCCACCATCTTCCTGCGCTTCAACGACACGCTGGTCGCGCACAATCAGCCCGCGTGGATTCCCAGAATCTCGACCGCGGTTGACTACGAGTGCGAGCTGGCGGTGATCGTGGGTAAGGGCGGCCGCTACATCGATCAGGCGCACGCGCTGGATCATGTCGCGGGCTATACCTGCTTCAATGACATTTCGATCCGCGACTGGCAACGGCATACGACTCAGTTCACCGCGGGCAAGAATTTTCCGCGCACCGGCGCCATCGGACCCTGGATGGTGACCAAGGACGAAATTCCCGACCCCCATTCCCTCTCGATCAAGACCCGGCTGAATGGCCAGGTCATGCAGAACGCGAACACGGATCAGCTCATCTTCCGCATCCCTGAGCTCATCGAATACATCTCCTCCTTCACCATGATCTCGCCAGGCGACATCATCGCTACCGGCACTCCGAGCGGGGTCGGCTTCGCGCGCAATCCACCGGTGTTCATGAAGGCCGGCGACGTGGTGGAAGTGGAGATCAGCGGTATTGGCGTGCTTCGAAACAGGATGGAAGCCGATCCGTACTGAACCCGTTTGGAATTCTTTTGGATCTATTCAGGACTTCGTTAAGGACCTGACCGGACATTGAGTCGCATGCTCCTCTCATTCCTGAGGAGGAAGCATGAAACGAATGATTCTCATCGCGTCAATGGCGCTGATCGCCCCGACCAAGGCGGGCGCGCAAGACACAGCATTCGCAGCCGGGCAGAGCGTGCGCGCGGAGACGGCCAACGGTCACCGGATCAAAGGTCGCCTGCTCGCGTGGGACAAGGACTCAATCACGTTGGACGTTCCAAGTTCGGCGACACCTGTTGTCTTCGGGAGGTCTTCCATCGTGCGGCTCGAGACAGGATGCCGCGGACGCTCTCAGGCTGTGAAGGGTGCGGCCATCGGGGCGCTGGCAGGTCTTGCCGCATCGGCGATTGTCGGTGAGATCATCACGAGTCGCGACGGTTATGACGATGGGGAATTCCGGCCGGGAGCAGGCGCTGTCCTTGGCGCGTTCTACCTCGGGCGATTCGCGATCCCGTTAGGAGCGCTGGTGGGCGCCGGCATCGGACACAGGGTCCGATCGGAGAAATGGCAAGTCGTGGGCATCGGCAACGAGCATCTCCGCATGGAGATGAGCTCAGCGCAAACCCCTGGCCGCAACGTGGCGGCCAGGGTGAGCTTCAGTTGGTAGCGGTGAGAAGCGAACGCGCCCTACAACCAGTCCACCGCCGCCTCGCGCGGCTGTGCGTGCCGGCGAGATCCTAGGGCGGTTTCCTTCTGATTTCGCTTCTGATGAAGCAGCTTCTTCGTCACGACCTGAAACGCGGTGCGCGCGTCGGTCTCCTCGGTACGGCCCTCGAAATCTCCCCCTCTGGCGTGAAGATGCGCATGGACTTCAACCGCGCGAGGGCGCGCGGTCACCGTCCACTCAATCCGATGAATCTTCGGGAAGACATGAGCGAGTGCCGCTTCGCTTCGTTGAATCTCCGTGCGGTCTTCCTCATTGAGCTCGATATCGCGACAGACGAGAACCACCGTCGATTCGCTCACGTTGCTTTGTCTCGGATCCTTCATTCATGACCTCCAGATGTGTGATGACGAACGAGTAGAACGGAACAGGGGGCGTGGCGGAGAACATCCTCGGCGACGCTGCCCAGCAGCAGACGCCTCAGACCTCCTCCGCCCTTGGTGCCGATGGCCACAAGGCGCGCATCGATCTGATCGGCGATGGCGACGATGCGTTCGGAGGCCGTCCCATCTTCAATGAGACGATCGGCCTTGATCTCCAGTCGGCTCAAAGTTTCTGCAAGATGATCGGAGGCCGCTTTCCGGATCGCCTGATGTTCGCTTTCAGGGACCGGCACCAGAACGCCTGGGCCATAGATCTCCGGAAGAATCGTGACCGGCGAGGAATCGACCACGTTGAGCGCAACCACTGGATCTCCCTCCTTCTGCGCGATGAGCGAGGCCATGGAAAGAGCATCCGTTGCCTGATCGGAGAAATCCGTCGCGGCCAGGATCGGGCCTTGGTCCGGATCCTCCCGCACGACCAGCACCGGACAATGCGCGTGGCGCACGACCCGGAGGACCGTGTCTCCCAGTTCCTTCCCGGTCTTGTCGCCCCCCTGCGCGCCAAGAATCAGAAGATCGGCGCCTGATTCCTCCGCGGCCTCGACGATGACTTCGTCGGGCACGCCGACATCGACCCGCACGTCGATCTCTTCCGCGACACGCCCGGTCAGGCTCGCCACCCGCTTCGACACCGTCTCCGCGGCCACTCGCGAAAAGGTCAGCAGCCGGTCGGTCGATGCCTGAACGAGATGGGGAAAGAGCACGTACGAAGGTGCGGGATACGGAACAGCGTGAACGAAAACCAGACGCGAAGCGAACAGGCCCGCGATCCGTTGGGCGGTCGCAACCGCCAGGTCCCCGTCGGGACTCAGGTCCGTGGCACAGAGTACGACCAAGGGTGGCTTCATGAGACGACCTTTCTGAAACGAGGCATCCGACAACCCCAAGTTACTCTCAACTTCCCATCGGTCAACCGTGATTTTTCTCGGTCACAAGATGTCGCTCGCATGCATCCACGCGACCGTGGTAATAGGGGTGGGCGCTATGCTGCGCGGCCCATGACTGAATCCAAGGGCCCGACAAGCCCGCTCGAATGGTTCCTGCTCGCAGCCCCCGGCCTGATCTGGGGCACCTCATTTCTTCTCATCGCGGAAGGCCTGGAGTCGATCGGTCCCAACGGCGTCACCTTTGTGCGGGTCCTCATAGGCTTTGCGACTCTGTCCGTCATTCCCGCGGCGCGCCGCGCGGTCCTCCGCGAAGACTGGACGGGCATCTTCTGGGTCGGCCTGCTGTGGATGGCGTTTCCGCTCAGCATGTTCCCCTTCGCGGAACAGCGCATCACGTCTGCGATGACCGGGATGCTCAACGGCGCCAGTCCCCTGTTCGCCGTCGTGGTCGCGGCGTTCATGGCGCGACGCTTCCCCGCCCGCGCGGTCGTGATCGGCTTGGTGGTGGGAATGGCGGGCGCCGTGCTGATAGCGCTTCCCGGAATGAACGACGGCCGCAGCAGCGTGTTGGGAATTCTGCTGGTGCTCATCGCCCTTTGTTCCTACGGAGTGGGGCTCAACCTCGCGCGGCCGCTTCAACAGCGCAATGGCGGGCTTCCGGTGATCTGGCGCGCGCTCGGCCTCGCCGTCGTCCTGACCGCGCCTCTGGGACTTCCCGACCTCACGAACGCGCATTGGACGATTCGATCCGCGCTCTGCATGCTCGCGCTCGGCTCACTCGGCACCGCAACGGCGCAAGTCCTGATGGTCCGCGCGGCCGGAAAATTCGGCGCATCCATCGCGTCCTCCAGCACATTCCTGATTCCCGTCGTGTCTCTGATGCTTGGCGTATTGGTCCGCCACGAGTCTGTCGCAACCCTCTCCGTCGTCGGATCCTGCGTCTGCCTCTCCGGCGCGTGGTTGATCTCCGCAGGAGCGAAGTCGGTGGTCGCGCCCGTTCTTCAGCCCAAATAGAAACGGCCTGGCTTCGATGCATTGAAGACCAGGCCGTGAGCTGCGGATGAGCGCAGCGGAGAACTACTCCTTCGAATCGATGCGCATTCCGTAGAACGAGCGGTGCACGAAGAACAGCGCGATCCCGAGGAACACCACGGCGAGGATCTGAGTCAGGTCGTGCTGACCGTTCTTGGTCATCTCGACCGCGAGCTCGACGGCGAGCAGGCCGAAGAGCGTGGTGAACTTGATGACCGGATTCATTGCGACGGATGACGTGTCCTTGAAAGGATCGCCGACGGTGTCGCCAACCACGGCCGCCGCATGGAGAGGCGTGCCCTTTTCCTTCAACTCGACTTCAACGATCTTCTTCGCGTTGTCCCAGGCGCCGCCCGCGTTCGCCATGAAGATCGCCTGATAGAGACCAAACAGCGCGATCGAGATCAGGTAGCCGATGAAGTAGAACGGCTCGTAGCACGCGAACGAAAGCGTGAGGAAGAAGATGGTGAGGAAGATGTTGAACATGCCCTTCTGCGCGTACTTCGTGCAGATCTCAACAACCTTCTTCGAGTCTTCCACCGACGCCTTGGTGGCGCCCGAATCCAGCTTCATGTTCTTCTTGATGAACTCGACCGCGCGATAAGCGCCGGTCGAAACCGCCTGCATCGACGCACCCGTGAACCAATAGATCACAGCACCTCCGGCCACCAGGCCGAGGAGGAAGGGCGAGTGCAGGATCGACAGCTTCTCCATGTTGATGGTGAGCTTCTCGGTGAGCATGACGATGATCGAGAAGATCATCGTGGTCGCACCCACAACCGCGGTTCCGATGAGAACGGGCTTCGCGGTCGCCTTGAAGGTGTTGCCCGCGCCGTCGTTCTCTTCGAGGAAGTGCTTCGCCTTCGCGAAGTCCGGCCGGAAGCCGAAGTCCTTCTGGATCTCCGCTTCGATCCCGGGCAACTGCTCGATGGTGCTGAGCTCGAACACGGACTGCGCGTTGTCGGTGACCGGACCGTAGGAATCGACCGCGATGGTGACCGGACCCATGCCGAGGAAGCCAAAGGCCACGAGGCCGAAGGCAAAGACGGCAGGAGCGAGCATGAGAGTGGCAGGGAAGGTGCCGCCAATCGCCGCGGCGATGCCCATCAGAGCGGTGATGACGAGACCGAGCCAGAACGCGGAGAAGTTGCCCGCGATGAGACCCGCCAGGATGTTGAGCGAAGCACCACCTTCGCGGGACGCGGTCACCACTTCCCTGACGTGGGTGGACTCGGTCGACGTGAAGACCTTCACCAGTTCAGGGATGATCGCGCCGGCGAGCGTTCCGCACGTGATGATCGAGGACAGCTTCCACCACAGGGTCGAGTCGCCCGCGAGGTCGGGAATCATCAGGTAGGACACGGCGTAGGTCACGGCGACCGAGAGAATGGAAGTCAGCCAGACGAGCGAGGTGAGAGGCGCTTCGAAGTTCATCTTGTCGGCATTGAGGTACCGGCCCTTCGCCACCGCTTCATTCAGGAAGTAGGAGATAACGGAGGTGCCGATCATCAGAATGCGCATCGCGAAGATCCAGACGAGGAGCTTGACCTGGACGGTGGGGTCGGACACGGCGAGCAGGATGAACGTGATCAGCGCAACGCCGGTGACGCCATAGGTCTCGAAGCCGTCGGCGGTAGGGCCGACCGAGTCGCCCGCGTTGTCGCCTGTGCAGTCGGCGATGACGCCAGGGTTGCGCGCGTCGTCTTCCTTGACGTCGAAGACGATCTTCATGAGGTCGGAGCCGATGTCGGCGATCTTGGTGAAGATGCCTCCCGCGATGCGGAGGGCCGCGGCACCCAGGGATTCACCGATAGCGAAGCCGATGAAGCAGGGGCCTGCGTAGTCGCCCGGAACGAAGAGAAGGATCGCGAGCATGATCACGAGCTCGACGGAGATGAGCAGGGTGCCGATCGAGATGCCGGCTTTGAGCGGAATCGCATAGGCCGGGAACGGCTTGCCCTTGAGCGCCGCGAACGCGGTGCGCGAGTTGGCGAAGGTGTTGATGCGGATGCCGAACCAGGCGACCGCGCAGGAGCCAGCGATGCCGACAAGGCTGAACGCCAGGATGATCAAAACCTGAAGCGTCTTGCCCTGCGCGAAATAATGCTGAGCCACGCCGAAGTAGTAGACGATGGTCGCGCCGATGAACGCTTCGAGCACGAGGATGAACTTGATCTGCGTGACCAGGTAGGTCTTGCAGGTCTCGTAGATCAGCTCGGACACTTCGAGCATCGACTTATGGACCGGCATGTCCCGGAGTTGCTTGAAGAAGACCATTCCGAACAACGCGCCCGCGGCGCAGACGAACAGGCCCAGGAACAACAACATCCGGCCGGTCATGCCAAAGAAACTCACCGAGGCGAGATCCGGCAGAACCAGTTCGGCTTCACTCGCGAAACTCGGGGCGGCGGTGGCCACGATCACGAATGCCGCCATGAGGGCGAGCTTCATAGACTTACGCTCGACGAACGAAAACATGCATTTCTCCTAGGAAGAAACTGGGGGGGAGGAAGTGGGACGCGCCCGGGAACAGGCCGCCACAGGGGCGCGGAAGCCTAAAGTCTAGCAGTCTGCGGTGAAAGTTAACCGCGGCGCCAACGGCATCCCTTCCGGTCTCCGGACGGTCGCTCCATCGGTTTCTTCGCGGACGGCGAGCTACGGCGGCTCGACCTCGACGGCTTCAGAACACGAACGCCGCGGGAAGCACTTTGATGACGACGTCGTGGTTGAGTTTCGAATCGCGGGCGCGAAACACCTCGCCCATCCCACCATCGCCGAGGGCCGTCGATTTCGTCTGAGCCGACCCGCGATCCCACAGTCAGAGACATGACGAATCGCAGTCTAGTCGGAGCGCAAACCACCGCTCCCGGGAGCGTCTCTCGCGTTTGTGGAGGAGCGCGGCATTGGCCGGCGCGCGGAACACCACTCTCATGCCCGGTCCCACCTCGTCGCTATCGCTTCGGGAAGTACCTGACCCCGGGCAGCGTCGCGAAGTCCTCATCCTGGGTCCACAGGGTTGCTCCCGCCCGACGGGCGATCGCAGTTGTTGTTTTCCAAGACGGTCACCCAGGACGCGAACTG
This sequence comes from Vicinamibacteria bacterium, assembly GCA_039932395.1. Classification (GTDB taxonomy): domain Bacteria; phylum Acidobacteriota; class Vicinamibacteria; order Fen-336; family JAGNNV01; genus JAGNNV01. The sequence goes on from JBDTQB010000020.1 coordinate 10,527, forward strand.
GAAGAGCTTGTTCCACCCGCACCGTGGCGGCGGTGATCTCGTAGATCCGGTGGCCAGGGTCAAGGGCTGAATCACCGCAGGTAGTTCACGACGCATGAGCCGTTAATGAGGATCACCAGCAGCGGCAGTGCCAGGACGAGGATGCGCGGTCCGGGCCCAGCGGCGATTTCGCCACGCTCGTCGGCGGTCACACCCACGGGCAGGGCATCGACGGTGGTCGCGCTTTCGTCGTCGTCGGGTAGGTAGAGGATCGTCTCTCGCCGTTCGTCGCGAAGCTTGCCCGGATCCGTGGTGGTCTCGGTGAAGGTCCGCCTCAGCCCGTCAGATCCCGCGTACTCGAACGTCAGCTCCAGCACGTCGCGCTTGTTCACCTTGATGTGCGCCCGCTGCTGGCTCACGAACGTCGCGGACGCTACTTTCCCGTGCCGCAACAACCGCAACACGCGCCGGCCGGAGCGCAGTTCGAACGCCACGATTGCCGCAGCTATCGCCGGAAACACAAGCACGATGATCCCTCCGGGGCCGAACATGGCACGCCGCATCCCCACGATGCGCGAGAAGCCAGGCAGCGCGGGCACGTACTCGACCGGCCGGGTCTCTCCGACGACCGGCGCGGTACCCGTTACGTACGAGGTCCCGGTCATCTTCGGGCCGGCCGGCACCTGAAACGAGTACTGGACCCGGTAGATCGACCTCTTGCCCTCACTGGCGCGCGTTGCGTCGATGGCTGTAATAACCCCGGTAGCTTGAGCGGCGCTGGCACTCAGGACGATGGGCGCCACGACGTCGGCGTTGACCGCGAAGATCCAGAAAAACGGCGTGGCGAACAGAAGCAGGCCCCAGCCGATGACGGCGAGCCCTCCGCCAAACAAAGCGTTCATGCGGACGCCCAGCGGCACGGCTCGCGGCGGTGCCACGAGTCGATCGAAGTTTGGCCGGCTCAGGAGCGCACCCTCCGCTCCCGCACTTCGCGTTTGAATCTCGCGATGCGTTCGTGATCCTTCGCGGACTCCGCGGGGATCTTGATCGCGACATCGCGATTGAGCTTCGTGTCGCGCGCGCGAAACAGCTCCCTCATCCCACCATCGCCGAGGGCCGCGGTGATTTCGTACGGTCGGAGACGCGCGCCAGGACTGAGGTTCAAGGGTGTGGCGCGACTCTACCGTGCTGAGTGGACGTCACTTCACGGGAACCTTCGCCCTCAGTTCGTCGGGACCAGAAGGGATGATGGCCGGCACCGCCGGCGGTCGAGATCTGGTAACGAGCGCCGGTTGCTGGAATAGGTTGCACCGCTCGACGTTCCAGCACCGTTATCGAGCGCCTTGGCGAGGCCGAAGTCGAGAACTTTGACCTTGCCCTCCGGCGTGACTTTCACGTTTGCGGGCTTGAGGTCGCGATGGACGATCCCGTGTTCGTGCGCCTCTTCGAGGGCCGCGGCGATCTGCTTCGCGATGGCGATCGAGTCGTCGACCGGAATCGCGCCATTCCTCAGGCGTTGTTGAAGGTCCTCGCCTTCGACCAGTTCAAGAATCAGTGCGACCGCGTCTGAGGATTCCTCCAGGCCGTAAATCGCCGCGATGCTCGGATGATTCAGCGAAGCGAGGACCTGCGCCTCGCGTTTGAATCGAGCCACGCGCTCGTGATCCTGCGCGAACGCCCCGGGCAAAACCTTGATCGCGGCATCGCGGTTGAGTTTGGTGTCGCGGGCGCGAAAAACCTCGCCCATTCCACCGGCGCCTATGGCCGAGGTGATTTCGAACGGCCCAAGCCGCCCGCCGGGTGACAATGCCATGGAATCCACGCAGTCTAGCGGCGCTTTCGCCCGTGCGGCGCGCGCGTACACTGCGCGCATGAAATCCTCTGTGAAGCTGGTCGGAGTGTCGAGCCTTGTCGCGTTGGGGCTCATCGCAATCAATCCGGCCTGGGACACGCGCGCTCAGACGAGGTCAGAGGCTTCAACGCCTTTTGACGTTCAGGTCCAGCGACATGTCATGGTGGCAGCACGCGACGGCGTACGGCTCGCCACCGACATCTTCCTCCCCGCCCGGAACGGCGTCGTTGCCGCGCACGTGCCCGCGATCGTGGAACGCACGCCTTACAACACCGAGCGCCAGTCGGAAAGCCTCGTCAACTACTTTGTGCCGCGGGGCTACGGGGTCGTGGTTCAGGATGTGAGGGGCCGCTATCGGTCCGAGGGGAAATGGCGCCCCCTGACCGACGATGGCCCCGATGGCGCGGATCTCCTGAAGTGGATCGCCGAGCAGCCCTGGTCGAGCGGCAAGGTAGGAATGGTCGGGACTTCGTATGCCGGCGGCGCGCAACATGCGGTCGGAATCACCAACGCTCCGGCTCTCGCGGCACTCGTGCCCGTGGACGCGATGAGCGATCCCGGCACCTTCGGTATTCGTCACAACGGCGCCTTTGAGTTGAGATGGTTCAATTGGATCTTCACTCTCGGCAACGCGAGCGGGATGAGCGCCGGCCCAGCTGGTCTGTCACCCGGACCTTACGGATCCATGACGGCGGCGCGCGCCACCGACGATCCACTGGCGGCCCAGGCGCTCGCCGGCTTGGGCGACCGGGTACGCGAATTCGTGGAGGCGCTCCCGCTTCGCCCCGGAACCACGCCCTTGAAGTTCGCCCCTGACTACGAAGCCTGGCTGATCGAGGCCATGAAGCACGGCGACAATGACGCGTTCTGGACGGACATGGGATCGAGCGTCGTCGATCACGTGGCGCAATACCAGGATGTGCCCGTCATGCACTTCACCGGCTGGTACGACTCGTGGACCGCTCAGGTTGCAAATCTCAACTACGTGGCGCTAGCGAAGGCCAAGAAACAGAAGCAGCGTCTGATCGTCGGGCCTTGGACCCACGGTGGACAGGGAACGAGCTACTCCGGGATCGCGGAGTTCGGACCCACGGCCGCGCTCAACATGAACGATCAGCGTCTGCGCTGGTTCGACCGGTGGCTTAAGGGAGTCGACAACGGGGTCGAAGGCGACACTCCCGTCCGCATCTTCGTCATGGGCTCGGGGGAACCGTACAAGACGAAGGAGGGCCGGCTGTTCGTGGGCGGCGTCTGGCGTGACGAACACGAATGGCCCCTCTCGCGGGCCGTCAGCACCGACTACTTCCTCCACGCGGACGGCACGCTCTCAACCAAAACTCCCGGCGACGCGCCGCCCACCCGCTACGACTTCGACCCGCGTCGGCCAGTGCCGACGATCGGCGGCAACGTGTCTTCCGAAGGCGTCCTCATGCTTCGAGGCGGCCAGGATCAGCGCTGCACCGCAGACAACTGGCTGTGCTCGGACACCCTGCCTCTCTCCACCCGTCCCGATGTGATCGTCTTCCAGACCCCGCCGCTCGACCGCGACGTCGAAGTCACCGGGCGTCTCATCGTAAAGCTCTGGGCGAGCTCCGACGGACCCGACACCGACTTCACCGCGAAGCTCGTCGATGTCTATCCGCCGAACGCGGACTATCCGGCAGGTGTCGACCTGAACGTCGGCGACAGCATCGTTCGCGCGCGCTATCGCGAGTCGCTCAAGAGGAGCTTGCCTCTCGATCCTGGGAAGCCGTACGAATTCACGATCGAGATGTACCCGACTTCGTTGGTGTTTCGCCGCGGGCACCGGATCCGCGTCGACATTTCGAGCAGCAACCGCCCGCGCTTCGACGTGAATCCGAACACCGGCGAGACGCTCAACGAGCAGCGTCGCTCACGCGTCGCCCTGAACAGCATCTACCACGATCCGCATCACCCCTCGCGCATCACCCTGCCAATCATCCCTGCGCTGGGAACGAAGTCGAACGAATCATCCAACCCGCGCTGAGGCGCGACGCGTCAACGCTTCGGTTCCGGGCTTCCGACGCCAGACTCCTTCTTCACTGGGCGACGTCTCGATGCCCCTGAGCGCCCGCGGGAGCGACATCCTCGCCGTTCGCGAGGGATTCACTCCCCGAGCGAAGGCCGTCAGATGGTGTTGAAAGTGAGCTTGGACGGGTGTTTGGCGTCCATGTGCACCGTGTTGGTCGCGACCTGACTTCCCTCTTCCAGACCGCAGGGTTCGCCCGTATTCGGGTTCACATCAAACCTTGGGAAGTTGCTGCTCGAGATGTCGAGGCGAATCCGGTGGCCTTTCACGAAGAGATTGCTGATGGCCTGAGGTTCGATCGTGACCTCGACGATCTCGCCGGGGGTGAGCCAGACATCGTGATCAAAGCCGTCCCGATACCGGCAGCGGATCACCGAATCGGTCAGATTCATGGCGAAGCCGCCGGGAAAATCAGGGCTGGACGGAGCCACATCAATCAGCTTGGCGGTGAAGTCGGTGTCCCTGGCGGTCGAGGACACGTGCAGCCAGACCGTGATGGCGCCCGTGATTTCGAGATCGGCCTGAAGCGGCTCTGTCTGGAAGACAAGGGCATCAAGACGATCGGCGAGTGGCTGGGTATCGGCGCAGACCCACAATTCGTCGCGACCACGCTGGTCGTACGCTCCGCCCTGGATCAAGGCCGGGAACATTCCGTTTTGAACCCCGCCTCCAACGGTTGGGACCGGATCGAGCGGATCGAAGTCGAACGAGCGTGAGGCCTGATCGACGGTTGGAGGCTCACGCAGCAATCCGCCATCCGCGTGCAGATACAACGATGCCGCCTTCGATGCGGGAGGCGGCCACGAGTCAGCTTCCTGCCAGGTTCCACCGTGAACAAGGCGTCCCTCGGCATTTCGTGAACCATCACCGCCGCCCATGGTGAAGTAGTGGACGGGCGATCCGCCGAGGAGGCCGTTGTCGATGCCTTTGAGGGTTGCATCGAACCACATCAGACGGAGCGCGTTGAAGTCGATCGCCGACGCTCTGCCGAAGTCGACGTCCCCGGCGTAGCTCCGCGCGTAGTCGTCGTAGCCATGAAGCCACGAACCGATCAGCAAACGCATGGGTGAGGTGCGACCACGGGAGATCGCCTTGAATTTTTCGATGGTTGCCCAGACGTGATGCCCGTACCACGAGGTCTGGAAGAAGACCGGGATGTCGGGATAGTCGGCGGTGTGGTCGCGCAGACTGAGCATCGGCTGCGTCCAGAAGGCGTCGCGACGACTCTTCGTCAACATGTCGAAGAACCATCGTTCTTCGTGCGGCGCGTGACGAAGGAACGACTCGCCTTCGCGCAGCGGCAGTTCGTCCAGCCAAGGGCGGAGGCCGTCTAACTCCGACTCGAACTCAGCGCGGGCCTTCTCGTCCTTCGCGAGGTCCTGTCCTTCGCGCGCCATGCGCACCACGTAGGGAAGCATCACGCCCAGCTCGAATGCTCCCGAGTGGCGGACGGTGCGATGGAAATAGTCAAAGCCGCCATCGGAAATGAACTGCGACCGCAGCCCTTCGGGCTTCAAGACCGCGAGAGCCTGTTGCGTGGTGGCGCTGTAGGACAGGCCGAGGGTGCCGATGTTTCCGTCGCACCAGGGCTGCAAGTGAATCCAGCCCATGGTGTCGAAGCCGTCTCGGCCTTCGTATTCGCCCAGAAAATACCAGTCGCCTTCCGAATCGAAGCGTCCGCGAACGTCCTGCATGACCACCACATAGCCGTGGCGCGCGAAGTACTCCCCCGCCTGATTCAGGACGGGGCGGCCTTTCCCGTAAGGCGTGCGTTCGAGTAACACGGGGAAGCGGCCCGGCAGAGGAGAGCCGTCGCGCGCAGGCCAGTAGATGTCGATTGCGAGGGAGACACCATCGCGCATGCGGACCTGTTGTCCGGCTTCAAGGAGAAAATCTGAAGTCATCAGCCTGGAGAAACCACAGGCTACAACGACTAGGACCCGGACTTTTCCTTCTCGAGACGTTTCGCGGCCATCTTCATGTAGCGGGCGTCTTCCAGAGGCGTCTCCGGACGCGGGGTCAGCGCCATGCACTGCTCCAGCAAACGAAGGCCTTCGGCACGCTTCTCAGGCTGGTAGTCGAGGATCGCTTCCGCGAGAAAGTACAGGGTTACGGGATGATGCGGATTCGCCTGATACGACTTGCGCAGCAACGCGACACCCTTGTCGTGCGAGACCCATCCGGTGATGAAAGGAATTCTCGGCGCTTCGGCATGGAGCCGGCCGAGCAGGCGGTAGCCCGCCGCATCCTCGAACAGAGGATCGAGGTCGATCACGGTTTGCGAGAGGTCGCGCAGCCTGCCTGCAATCCCGCTCTTCACCGATGCCATCTTGCCGCGTACCAGCGCCCACTCTCCCCAATGGCCGGCCGTCCAAATGTAGAGGCCGGGCGCGCCCTTCACCAGACGAAGGCTTTCGATGCGCGACATCCCCTTCGCGGCCTTCGCCGAAGCTTCCAGCTTGTCCACCGCGTCCTGTCCGAGCTTGCGGCCTTCCTCGAAGATGACCTTCTTCTCCTCGATGCTGGCGCCGGTATACGCCCCGCGGAAATGCAAGGCACGCATCAGCTTCGTCAGGATCTCGAAATTGCCAGGAGCGAGCGCCACTGCTTTTCGATAAAGCCCGATGGCCTCGTCAACTTCCCGCGGGCTTGCGATGTCGTCCACCGCGCCCACCGAACGACGGGCGAAGTGGGCCTCCGCCTGAGACATCAGTTCGGTGAGTTCTGGAGAGGAACCAGCCACCGATGGAGCGGGCGACGCAACCTCCGAACCCGAAGGCAGCGGGCTCGGAGACGCGGACGGCGTCGGGGTTACGGACGGTGATGGAGACGGGCTCGCGGAGTGGGTGGCCTGCGGCGACGGAGTCGGAGTCGGCGTGGGCGAATGCGCTTGGAGAAACGAGGCGGAGGCTACGAAGAGAACGAACAGGGAAGAGGCCATGGATGAACGTCCATCTTGTCATCCGCCTTTGGACGGGGTTGTGTCCGATGTTGCTACCTCAAAGGCGCGAGCCAACGGTCCAGGATGTCGCGGGTGTCGACACCGGTGCCGGCCTTGAAGATGGCCGGCAATTCGTCAATCCTGAAGCCACGCTTTTCCCTGGCCGACCAAGCCATGAGGGCGCGCAATCCGTCCCGCAGACCCTTGCTGCCCCTCGTTTCGGCGCGGATCTTCTGATCCATTTCGTACGCCATCAGTCCGCCGCGGGCGAAGACGGTGCGTCCGGTGCGGAAGTCTTCCGAGTAGACGGTGGACGCCACGCGCGACAGCTCGATCAGCGGCATCTCCTTCAGAAACGTCGGCATGGTCTTCAGGGCATCGCGAAAACGGAACTCCACCAGACGGTCGCGATAAGACTGTCCGTCCGCGGAAGGTGGAACAAGGTCGGACAGCGCATCGGCGGCCGCGAACTGACCAAAGCCTTCGGCGAACCAGATGCTGTCGATGAGCGGTGCGAGTTCCCATCTGAAAGGGAAATAGCCCTCGCCATAGGCACGCTTGGGTGTCCACGCATGCGCCAGATGATGCGCCACGTTGTAACGCCACGGCGTCTTCTCGCGGTCCGTCGAAGACGCGGTGAGTGCGGTGTCGGCAAGCGCGCCGAAGGTGGCGCTTTCCATGTGTTCCATGCTGAAGCCATAGGTGTGGCGCGGAGAGAGGGGCTTCAGGTAGTCGAACATGAGTGTGAAGTGGGAGAACGGCGTGCTGCCAAAGTAACGCGTCATCGCGTCATAGGCCTGTTCGGCGAGCGGGGCCATCACGTCGGCGTCGTGCGGACCCTCGGAATGCACCGCAAGGAAAAGATCCGGCGATCCTTTGAGCTTCGTGACGGTGAACCCTTTGCCCAGCCACACTTGGGAATCCGCGAGCCCGTAGAAATTCGGCGCGCGCACCGTCTGCGGGCCATTCCTGCCGGGAGCCGAAGGAGCGAGGGTGGAGAGCACGGGCCAGTCGGCATAACTCGATGGCGGCACGATGGTCAGCTCGATCGTCCGGTTTTCGAGGCCCTCCACGTAGCCGAACAGCGAATAGCCGAGCAGAGAGATGAAGTCAGGCCGGATGCGAGACGAATCGCCGCCCGCCAGAACCTCGGCCTCCATCTGCACGAGATCCACGTCGTACTCGATGGTCGCGATCGACTCGGAGGCGCCCGACGCCGTGATGGCCCAGCGCGGGCCTTGATCCCGCGTGACCACCGAGGACACACCCATGCGGGATTTCGCGACGACGCCCGAAACGAAGTCGTCGTACATCTGGCGCCCGTAGCCCATCGGGATCGCGCGCGGGATGATGAACTGCGCGTGGGTCAGCGGCGCGTTCGTGGGCAGAGTCATCACGATGCGCGCCTTGCGCAGGACCCCGCTCTCAGCGGCCGGAAAAGCGACTGAGTATTTGACCAGCGCCTGCTGCGCCATCGTTGAAGGCGGCGCGAGGAGAAGGAGAGCGGAGGCCAGGACGAGATCGCGCATCCGCCGACGTTACCCATAAACTGACGCTCCTTCAGAAGTCCCTTTCGATGAAACCCCTCTCGCTCCGAGTCCTGATTTTTTGCGCGACCTTGGCGGCCGGCGCGCCCGGTGTCGCCGCCGAGAAAATCACGAAGCCCTACCCCGGCGTGATTCACGTCCACCGCACCGACAACTCACAGGACTATCACCTGGTGAGCCTCGCGCCGCGCGCGATGGAACCCGTGAGCACCGACCAGGAAGGCGCCTGGTCCGTGGTGTCCGACTTCGCGAAGAAGGCGGGCGCGCAAATCGCGATCAACGCGAACTTCTTCTCGAAGACGGAGAGCTGCGGGATCACGGCCGGCGAGGGCCGTCTGTGGACGAGGGTCTACGCAGGCTGTCCGATGACCATGGCTTTCTTCCGCGATGGCCGCACTTCGATCTTCACGGGCAAACTCCGAAAGGACGGGGCTCTCTCGCCCTCCATCGGACTGGTCGCCGCGGTTTCGGGTCGGCCCCGTCTGATCGAGAACTCCCAAACGATCACGCCCGCCGAGGGCTTCGCGACCGTGCGTCATCCCCGGACAGCACTTGGCCTCAAGAAGGACGGCACTCTGGTGATCCTGGTCGCCGACGGCCGGCGTCCCTCAGCCCTCGGGTTCACAGCTCCCGAGATGAGCGAAATCCTCCTTCGCGAAGGCGTCGTTGATGCGATCAATCTCGACGGCGGCGGCTCGACGACTCTGTATATCGAGTCGGAAGGCGGCGTGCAGAACAAGCCCTCGGACGGACACGAACGCGTCGTGGTGAATCAGCTCGGTTTCCGCGCGAAGAAGAAGGCTTCGAAGAAATGATGACGCGACGCGAGCAGGCGGGCACCGGCGCGCTCGTCGGCCTGGTCGCGGGACTGCTCTCGCGCGACCTCGACCTCACCACTCTGGTGTCCTTCTGGGGCGATCGATCGATTCTGTTGGTGATCGGCGCGGTGATCGGTGCTTTGTGTGGTGTCACCCGTCTTCGCAAACTTCTTTACGCCACCACGACCGCGCTTGCGCTGCTGTGGATCGCGGTTTCGTACGGCCCGGTCAGTCAGATGCTTCTTCCGGGATTGATCCGCAGCGACGCGCTGCGCCCCGCGGATGCCGTTCTGGTTCTCGCCACGCGCATGCAGACCGACGGCGATCCGACCTCCGTTCAGCTGGCGCGGCTGTTCCGGGGACTCGAGCTGGTCAAGGACGGGCTGGCGCCTCGCCTGATGATCACGGAACTTCCTCCGCCCTACGCGGAGGAGCGGACGTTTGCGGCGGCGATGCTGAAGCGCTTCCGACCCGACGTGGAGCTCGTGGTTCTCCAGCCCGTCAGAAACACCCATGACGAGGCGCTGAAAGCGGCGGCGTATCTCAAGGAGCGCGGCTTGAATCGGATCATCGTGACCTCATCGCCCACCCACACCTTTCGCGCCGCCGCCCTGCTCGAGGCGCAAGGTCTTGATGTCATGGCGACCCCGGCGCTCGAAACAAGCTTCGACTACCAGACCTTCGACTACCCGGAAGACCGACTACGCGCGTTCGGGGCCATCATTCACGAGCGGCTGGGCATCTTCGTCTACCGCCGTCGTGGCTGGATTCGGTAGAAAGCCAGACGCGGCTCAGCCTCGGGCCGCAAGTCCTGTGTGGCACAGAGCCTGGCGCGGGAGGGCAAGCGTAGACTCGGTGCGACCGATCCTCCTGGAGGGATTTCCCTAATGTCCACCGCAGCAGCGCCTCCTCAACCCTTGAGCGCAGGTTCTCGCGAACGCCTCACAAGCGCGGTCATCCGCTTCTGCGGCGACTCGGGCGATGGGATGCAGGTGACGGGGAGTCAATTCACCAACACCGCCGCCCTTTTCGGCAACGACCTCGCGACGTTCCCCGACTTCCCCGCCGAGATCCGCGCACCGCAAGGCACCCTGCCCGGCGTCTCCGGCTTTCAGGTGAACTTCTCGTCGACGCAGGTCTTCACCCCAGGCGACTCGGTGGACGTACTGGTCGCCATGAACCCCGCAGCGCTCAAGACGAATCTCGCCGACCTGAAGACGGGCGGAATCCTGATCGTCAACTCCGACAGCTTCGCGGAAGTCGACTTCAAGAAGGCCAAGGTCACGTCGAATCCGCTCGAAGACGGCTCACTCGCGGGCTACCGCGTCTTCCCTGTCGACCTGCTCAAACTCACGAAGGCCGCGGTCAAGGACGTCGGCCTCGACACCAAGTCGGTCGATCGCTCGAAGAACTTCTTCGCGCTCGGCATGTGCTACTGGCTGTTTGGCCGATCCATGGACGGAACGCTGCGCTGGATCGACACGAAATTCAAAGGCCAGGTCGCGGAAGCGAACACGCTGACGCTGCGCGCGGGCTACGCGTATTGCGAAGCGACCGAGGCGTATCAGACCGCCGCCTACGAAGTCCCGCCGGCGAAGTTGAAGCCGGGCACCTATCGAAATCTCTCGGGCAACAACGCTCTCGCAATGGGACTCGTTGCCGCATCGGAGCGAAGCGGGCTCCCGCTCTTCCTTGGTTCGTATCCCATCACTCCCGCCTCCGACATCCTCCACGAGCTGTCGATGTACAAAGACTTCGGCGTGGTGACCTTTCAGGCGGAAGACGAGATCGCCGCGGTCGCCGCCGCGATCGGCGCTTCCTACGGCGGGTGCCTGGCGACCACGACCACTTCCGGGCCGGGCATGGCGCTCAAGATGGAAGCCATCGGCCTCGCTATTTCGGTCGAGCTGCCGCTGGTGGTGTGCGACATCCAGCGCGGCGGTCCCTCCACCGGCCTTCCGACCAAGACGGAGCAGGCCGACCTTTTTCAGGCGCTCTTCGGTCGCAACTCGGAAGCACCTCTCCCGGTCCTCGCTCCTCAAACGCCAGGCGATTGTTTCTGGATCGCGGTCGAGGCGTCACGCATAGCACTCAAATACATGACGCCCGTGATCATTCTGTCCGATGGCTATCTGGCGAACGGCGCCGAGCCATGGCGCGTGCCCGCTCCAGAGGACCTGCCGTCGTTTCCCACCACGTTCCGAACCGATCCCGAGGGATTCAAGCCCTTCCTCCGCAATCCCGACACGCTGGCTCGACCGTGGGCGGTGCCCGGCACCCCAGGCCTTGAACATCGGATCGGCGGTCTTGAAAAACAGGACGTCACCGGAAACATCAATTACGAACCCGCGAATCACGACAAGATGGTTCGTCTGCGCGCCGCCAAGGTCGCGGGCATCGTGCAGGACGTGCCCGACGTCGTTCCCGCGGGCGACTCCGAAGGCGATCTGCTCATCATCGGCTGGGGTTCGACCTACGGCTCGATCACCGCGGCTCTTCATTCGCTACGCGCCAAAGGTCACAAGGTTGGCCACGTCCACATCCGCCATCTCAACCCGTTGCCGGGGAATCTCGGCGAGACGATGAAGCGCTACAAGAAAGTTCTGATTCCGGAGATGAATCTCGGTCAGCTCGCGTTCATCTTGAGGAGCATCTACCTGGTGGACGCGATCTCGTACTCAAAGGTGGAAGGCAAGCCGTTCAAACAGGCCGAGATCGAAAAGAAGGCGCTTGAGGTGATCCAGTGAACGCATCGGTTCCGCTGACCCGCAAAGATTTCCAGACCGACCAGGAGGTGCGCTGGTGTCCGGGATGCGGCGACTACGCGATCCTCGCCGCGGTACAGTCAGTGTTTCCCGAGCTTGGCGTGCCGAAAGAGAAGTTCGCGGTGGTGTCGGGCATCGGTTGCTCGTCGCGCTTTCCGTACTACATGAACACCTTCGGTTTTCATACGATTCATGGAAGAGCGCCCGCGGTCGCCACCGGCTTGAAGGTGGCGAGGCCGGACCTCGAAGTTTGGGTCGCGACCGGAGACGGCGACTCGTTGTCGATCGGCGGCAACCACACGATCCACATGATCCGACGCAACGTGGGTCTGAAGGTTTTGCTCTTCAACAACAAGATCTATGGACTCACGAAGGGTCAGTACTCCCCCACTTCCGAAGTCGGCAAGAAGGCCAAGTCCACGCCCTTCGGCTCCGTCGATCGCCCCTTCTCGCCGCTCGCGCTGGCTCTGGGCGCGGGCGCTACCTTCGTCGCGCGATCCGTCGATGTCTTCCAGGCCCACCTGAAGACGACGCTGAAGCGCGTGGCCTCTCACAAGGGAACGGCCTTCACGGAGATCCTGCAAAACTGCAACATCTTCAATGACGGCGCCTGGGACGCCATCGCGGACAAAGATGTGCGCGACGACCACGTCCTCTATCTCGAACACGGCAAGCCGCTGATCTTCGGCAAAGCGAAGGACAAAGGAATCCGCCGGAACGGTTTCGACATGGAAGTGGTGACGATCGGTGCGGAAGGAGTAGCGGAAGGCGACCTCCTCGTGCACGACGAGCGGCATCCATCGCCCGCCTACGCATTCACTCTCGCCAGCATGGACTCGCGCCCGGGTTTCCCCACACCCCTCGGAGTTCTTCGCGCTACCGACGCCCCCGCGTACGAAACGCTCGTCAATGCCCAGGTCCAGCAAGTGATCGCCAAGAAAGGCAAAGGCGATCTCGGCAAACTCCTGCGCGGACCGGAAACCTGGGAAGTTCGCTAGGAAACTAAGGCCGCAGTTCGCCCGTGCCCAGCTTCTGAAGATAGACGCGGAGCTTGGCGAAGGCCTGACCGCGATGACTGATCGCATCCTTCTGTTCGCGCCGGAGTTCTCCAGTGGTGCAGCCGGACGGCGGATGGAAAAAGATCGGGTCGTATCCGAATCCGTTCAGACCGCGCGGCCGTGAAACGATCAGTCCATCCACGTGCTCCTCAGTTTCAAACAGCACGAAACCAGGAGTGGCCATGCCGACGGCGCAGGTGAAGTGGGCGGTGCGCTTTTCGTCGGGCACGTCGCGCAGACGCCGCCAGATTTCCTCGAAGCGTTGGGGATAGGTAGCACTCTCACCACAGAAGCGCGCGGAATAGACGCCCGGTTCACCATTCATCGCATCGATGGAAAGCCCGGAGTCGTCGGCCACCGCAGGCAGGCCGGTCAGCGTGGCGTAGTGCAATGCCTTGAGACGAGCATTGCCCAGAAAGGTCGTCTCAGTTTCCTCGGGACTGTCATTGATCCCCAGGTCGCGCGGGATGAGAAAACGAAAGGGCAACCCGGCGATGAGCCCCTCAATCTCGCGAAGCTTGTCGCGGTTCTGTGAAGCAAGCACGATGTCACGCATGAGCCGCTGATTCTGCCACGCAAGGACGACCAGCCACCTCCGCGGCGGGCGAGCGGGGACTTTCGATTGGACACTATCGCCCAAAGCCAACTGAGCGAAGGCCCGATTCCTGAGGAGCTCCGCGAGGCGGACCTCCTCCAGAGCAAAGTCGCTTCGCTCGTTTGTCACTCCGGCCGCAGCGAACCGCCAATCTGTCGGCTGGACCCTATCGCCCCAAAGCCAACTGAGCGAAGGCCGGATTCACTCCGGCCGCAGCGAACCGGGGGTCTGGGGGGCTGAGCACAAGAGTCCGTGAGCGAACTGCGGCCCCCCAGCTAAAGATGGTGCGCCTGACGGGACTCGAACCCATGACCCGCAGCTTAGAAGGCTGCCGCTCTATCCAGCTGAGCTACAGGCGCGTCAACGTCGAAGTATACGTGGCGCCAAGAAACGGCCCGGATGGCTCGATCGCGCGGAATCGAATAAACTGGCGGGGCAGACGTAGCTCAGTTGGTTAGAGCGCCTGATTGTGGATCAGGAGGTCGTGGGTTCGACCCCCACCGTCTGTACCATTTGTTTCCCGCGCCAACGCATTTCTGGAGTGGCTGGGCGGTGGAGAAGAGGAAGCGCGCCTATCCTCTCTTCGTGAAGCTCCCTGTTTGGTGCATGGTCGTATTTGCGGCGATCAGCTTTTCCTGCGACTCCAAACTCGAAACACCGCCGCCAAACAGGAAGGCTCAAGTCCAGCTGATCTCGGAGCAGGTGCTCCGCTATGAGCTTCAGCAATCCGCACGCGCGGGTGAGAGCGACGCCTCTGGCCTGTGTGTCGCCATCTCGGACGGACGGACGCTCACAGACCCCGATCCCGACACGTTGGGAAGGCTGAGAGCGCGGGATCGTGTTAGACCGGCGTCCGATTGCAGGTACGGCAGAACGCTGGTGATCGGCCCCCTCGTTTGGGTAAACAGTGACGAGGTTCGCGCAGGAGCCGCGTACCTAAAGGCCGGTACCGGCGAGACCCGCCTCGCGTATCGAGTCGTCTTGGAGGACGGCTACTGGCGCTGCGTTGGCCCGATTCTTCTGGCCGATCCGCTCTAGCCCCCCGAAAGACGGCGCGGATCTCGCGGCGCGCGGGCGGCAGATCGCGTCCCAAAGTTTCGACCGGCTACCATAGGGCATGTCCCTGGCTTTCTGTGGCGAGTGTCGATGACCGATCCCAGCACTCACGAGTTCCACGCCGTCGCTTTCGTGGAAAGTCTGGCCTTGCGCGAGATCGCCGCGGAGATCGCTGGTGAACCGAGGCCCGCTGCCACCAGCGGGCGGCCTCTCTACGATCTCCGCCGCGGCCTCGGTGATGGCGAGGCCTTTTATTTCTCGTTCGGCGCGGTGGTGTTCCGCGATGTAGCCGCGTCCGACCGCGAGGCCGAGGTGGCCAGGCTCCGCCTCAAACGTCACCTGCAGATCGCCGCGAACGAGTCGGTTCGGGTGCGCGTGCTTCCGGCGGCGACCCTCGGGGTCGCGGACGGCTATCTGACGGTGGACACCCTGACGCCCGGCCGTTGCCTGATCATTGCTCTCACGATCGCGCAAAGTGCTGCGGTGGAATACTACGAGCGGATCGTCGATGAAATGTTCGGAAAGACCGCGGAGTGGGTGGACGGCCTTGAGAAGCGCGGTACGGTCAAGATGTCGGTTCGGCCGCTTCATCGTTTCATCGGGCATGCCGTCGCCACCCGCAGCGAGGTCATCAACGTCCTGCATCTGCTCGACAAGCCTGACGAGACCTGGGACGACCCCTCGATGGCCGCTATCTATGACGACCTGCGCGATGAGTTCGATCTGGGGGACCGGCACGATGCGCTCGAGCACAAGCTCAAGAACGTGCAGGAGTCGCTGGAGCTGATCCTCGATGTCGCGCGCGACCGACGTCTCTTTCTGCTCGAAGCCAGTGTCGTCGCTCTGATCATGCTGGAAATCGTTCTGTCGCTCGTGCGCGCACACTGAGCGACGCCGCGATCGAGCATCTGCTCGTGCTCGCCTGTTCCGGCGGCGGGGAAAGCCTCAGCCTCCATCTTCCGCTCGTCTTCGAGGACGGCTACTGGCGCTGCGGCTTCACCGCTTCTTCGCAACCTTCTCAACGTCTGATTGGAAGCTTGCAAACAACGACGGTCGATCTCCGCTCAAGCCGTCAATACGAGTGCCTCTCCAAAGCGGTACCAGCAGCTTTGGACTGTGTGCGTCGTAGACGGACAGGATGTCGGCGCGGTTGTCGCCGCCTCGGAAGCGGAGTCCGTCCACGATTCGAGCGTTGTTACCTCTGCCTGCCGTCACGCCTCGGACTCGAATGGCGATCAGAAGATCGGCGGCTCCACGATTGACGATCCAAAAACGCTTTGATCGCTCGATCTCTTGGCGAATCGCGTACAGAGCCTCTCGATCCTCGTCCGTTGGTGGGTTTTGAACGAAGTCGGCTCCGACTTCAAATCCAATCGCCACGTTGCGGGCGCGTCCCAGTCGCGGATTCAGGACCGAGTTCTGTGAAGAGGAGGTGACGGCAGGAAGCAGGCCGCCAACGACGAGAAGAGTCACGCCGAGCAGTTTTCTCATGGAAACCTCGTGGTGGATATCGGGATGACTCTACGCCTGACTGGGGGACGCCCTTCCCTTCGTCGGCGACGCAGACAGAACCGCCGCTCAGGGCAAGCGACTGCGAAGCCCACGGACTGCTGCTCAGGGACCACCCGCGAATTGCCGAGGCGGTCCGTGTCCAGCGCGCGGTGATAAATTCCCCCAAATGGAACTGGTCGAAGCCGCACTTCCCCGCGGCCTGCGTGATCTGCTGCCGGGAGAAATGATCGCCCGACAGCGCATGATCGCCACGATCCAGCGCGTGT
>JBDTQB010000021.1:0-26350 GCA_039932395.1 Vicinamibacteria bacterium
GTCGCGAGTGGCATCGATCACATCGACACCAGCGACTTCTACGGTCCATACGTCACCAACAAATTGATTCGCGAGGCGCTCCATCCCTATCCGAAGGATCTCGTGATTGTCACCAAAGTCAGCGCCAAGCGTGGCGAGGATGGTTCCTGGCTCCCCGCTTTCTCAAAGGAAGAGCTGATCGAGGCCATCCACAGCAACCTCCGTCACTTGGGTTTGGACGCGCTCGACGTGGTCAACCTCCGCAGCATGCTCAGTGTTCATCACCCGGCGGAAGGCTCGCTAGAAGCGCCGCTCACCGTTCTGGCTGATCTTCAGCGCCAAGGACTGATCCGCCACATCGGCCTGAGCAACGTGACCTCCACCCAGGTCGCGGATGGTCGCAAGATCGCGCCGATCGTGTGCGTCCAGAACCTCTACAACCTGGCCCAACGCGATGATGACGCGCTGGTCGACGAGCTCGCAGCCGCAGGAATCGCCTACGTGCCGTTCTTCCCACTCGGCGGTTTCACGCCTCTGCAGTCGGACGCGCTGTCAGACATTGCCAAGGGCCTGGGGGCGACGCCGATGCAGGTAGCACTCGCCTGGCTCCTGCGCCGGTCGCCCAACGTCTTGTTGATCCCCGGAACGTCCTCCCTCGGGCATCTGCGAGAGAACCTCGCCGTGGTCAACATCGACCTGCCCGCGGAGGCGATGAAGGTTCTGGACGGGATCGGAGCAACCCTCTCATCGTGAGCGTCCATGGCAAACGACCGTGGCTGGTTCTTCTGCTCGGAGTGACAGGTGCGGCGTTCGCCATCGTGTTTCCGCTCTGGCGGGACGCGGGCCGGCACGGTGGACAGACGGAGGCCGAGCCCTTCCGTATCGCGGGCAACTTTTACTACGTGGGCGCGAGCGACGTCACGTCTTTCCTCATCACAAGCCCTGAGGGCCACGTCCTGATCGACGGTGGTTATCCCGGCACGCCGCCGCTGATCCTGGCCAGCATCGCGAAGCTGGGCTTCAACATCAAAGACGTCAAGATCCTTCTGAACTCAGAACCTCATTTCGACCATGCGGGCGGGCTGGCGGAACTGCAGAAGGCGTCGGGCGCCGAACTCTGGGCGAGCGAGGCCAGTGCCGACACGATGGCGGCCGGAGGAGATGAAGGCGAGAACGCGACGTTTCTCCCCATGCGGATGTTCGTGTGGGCCGGCATCTCGCGCTACACCGCTCCCCGGGTCGATCATCGGTTCAAGGATGGCGCGACCGTCACGCTGGGACCGATCAAGTTGACTGCGCACATCACGGGCGGTCACTCACGCGGCTGCACCACCTGGACGTTCCCGGTGCGCGATGGGAACCGGGAGCTGAATGTGGTGAGTGCTTGCAGCATGGGCCTCCTTCCCGGGATGTCGCTGGTTGAACCCGAGAACTATCCCGGAATCCGTGGCGACTTCGAGCACACATTCAGTGTTTTGCGGAGCCTGCCTGAAGACATCTGGGTGACCTCGCACGCGAAAGCGTTCGGCCGATACCGCAAGTTCGTTGAAAGCGGAAAGGCCAGGGAGCCGGTGGCGCCCTTCATCGATCGTGATGGCTATCTCGCTTTCATCGACGCCGGTGAAAAGGGATTCCGCGAACTGCTGGCGAAACAACAGGGACATCCCTAAGCGCAAACGCGAACGCATCGACGCGACGCGACGCGAACGAGACGGCCTAGCTTGTTAGAGCACCGGCGGGATCAAAGCCCAGCTCTTCCGGCGGTACGCGGCGTATCGTTCACCAAATACCTCGCCCATCCATCTCTCCTCCGCCCTTGAGCGCAGCCAAAGGGCGCTCACCGCGATGGGGAAGGCCAGCAAGCCGTGCGCGCGGCCCGAGGCCAGACCCGTACCCAGGATCATGAGCAGGATTCCGCTGTAGATCGGATGCCGAACCCACACGTAGGGGCCGCTCTGGATGAGTTCGTGATCCTCCTTCACCGCGACCGTGCCGCTCCAGTTCCGACCCAGCGCGCGCCGCGCCCAAATGCTCAGGCCGAGCCCGGCCGCGACCACCGCCACCGCGATCCAGTAGCGCGTGAGCCCGCCAATGATCCAGGTGTCTCCAAGCCATCCCGGCCATCGGCCCGGCCTGAGGAGGATGGCGGTCAGAACCGCCTGGGCCAGGAACGCGAGCCGCATCCCTCGCGATTCGCGCCGGACGATCCGTTTGATCCCCCGTGCCGAGACGATCCAGTACAAGAGCCCGATCAACCACAAAACACCAATCACATCGGAAAACGCCATGAAATTCACCTCGGACAATATGCCACGCATTGCGTAGTATCTAAATATACTACGCTATGCGTATCGTATGAAAACCCTCCACAACGATTCCGTCAGCGTTTTCCTTCGGGCGGTGATGACGCTGAGCCGCCGCATCCGTACCGAGCGCCCCTCCGGCGCCTTGAGCCTCTCCGGGCTCGGCATCCTGGGTAGCCTGTACCGCCACGGTCCGCTCGTGGCGACTCAGCTAGCGGCGGAAGAGAGGCTCGCCCCTCAGTCGCTCACGCGGCTTGTCGCCGACCTTGAGGAAGGTGGACTGATCGAACGGACGCGAAGCGAGGTGGACCGACGCGAGATCACCATCGCCATCACGCCCAAGGGATTGCAGGTGCTCACGGACGACCTGTCGGCGAGACGCTCGTGGCTGGCCGCAAACCTGAAGGCGGCGCTCACTCCCGAAGAACGCGATGCGATCTTTGCGGCATCGGCCGCGATGCTCAAGCTGGCGTCACCACGTCGTTAGGCCGGCGTGGTCGCGGGGCCGCGTTTCACCAGGGCAAGGGCGTGGGTGGCGATTTCATGCTCTTCGACGGTCGCGTCCACGGGTGGGCGGACAATCAACACCGGACACGTCGCGGCCGCGACGATGCGCTCCGCATTCGATCCGGTGAAGAAGTGGACGAGCCGGCTGTGGCCACGGTCTCCGATCACGATCAGATCCGCACTCTCGGCGGCCGCGACCTTCAAGATTTCTGCGTAAGCCCGTCCGCTGGTCTCGCGGTAGTGGATGCGTTCCGGCGAACTGATTTCCTGCTCGCGTGTGTAGTGAACTTCGGAGGCATCGGCCTCAGGTCCCTCGATGACATGCAGGATGATCGACTCCGCCTGAAAGCGACGCGCCAGGGCAAGGCCGGCCCGCAAAGCAATCGACGAACTGGCGGAGGAGTCGGTTGCGCAGAGCACGCGCGCGATGAGTCCCGGCGCCTCCCATGTCCGAGCACCCTCGTTGGAGACGGTGATCACCGAACAGTCGAGGCGGCGGATGAGCTTTGCCGCGACGGATCCGACGATGAGGTCTTCCCACATCCCCTTGCCCTTGGTGGCGACGACCACCACATCAGCAGACCACTCGACCGAGGCTTTGAGAAGCTCGCGGCAAGGGTCGCCCTCGCGTATTTCGGTCAGGTGGTCCACGCGCGTTTCGCGAAGTGGCGCGAGAAAGGCGCGCATCTGCTCGTCAATGACGTTCTTCAGGGCGGGCGTCATGAGCCAGGGTTCCAGTCCGTAGGCCTCCTCCACCCGAAGATGCCCGTGGTCGACCACGTGGACGACCTTGAGCGTGGCACCCGTTTTTTGCGCAAGCGCCGCCGCGTGGCGCAAAGCGCGGGTCGAGGGCTCCGAGAAATCCGTCGGACAAAGGATGTGCTTGAGATTGAGAAAGGGCATAGGCCTGGATCAGTGTATTGCAACCCGGATGCCTGCCGATTGCGCCCATACCGCCTCTTCGCGACCTTCCACGCGAAAGGAATGCGCGGAGCCGGATCACTCGCGCAACGATTGCGCACCCATCCGCGTCATCGGCTCGGGGTGGGGGGAAGGGACAGCCCTTTCAGACCGGCCCGGCGACGACCCGGTTCCTGCCCGCGGCCTTCGCTCTATAGAGAGCGGCATCTGCACGCGTGAAAAGGGAGCGCGAGGACGCTGTCGCCGCATCGGCAGGGACGGTGGTGACGCCGATGGACACGGTGGGCTCGCCCTTCTTCCTACCGGCGGCGCCGTGCCGGATCCGCTCGGCAAGGATGAACGCCTGGTCGGCATCCGTCCGCGGCGCCAGAATCGCGAACTCGTCGCCACCCCAGCGAGCGCTCAGATCATCGATCCGCGTGGCTCCAAGAATCACCGCGGCAACGCCCCGCAGCGCCTCGTCACCGGCTCCATGTCCACCCGAGTCGTTGATGCCCTTGAGGCCGTCCACGTCGAGAAGGAGAAATGAAAGCGGCGCCCGATGTCTCACCGCCCGCGCGCATTCCTCGCCGATGCGCTCTTCGAGCGCGCGACGATTCGGTAGACCGGTCAGGTGGTCCACGCGCGACGCGCGTCTGAGCGAATCCGCCTGGGCGCCAAGCACGCCTCCGAAACACGCGAAGGCCACGAAGGTTGACACCGCGACGTAGGCGTAGGTCGGGAGGTTGAGAAGGACGTCGCGCTGAAGCGACGCAGCGTTCACGTCGCCGCCGACGAGCGTACGAACTACAACCAATCCAAGCGGAGCCCCCAGGGCGAGCAAAGCTCCGGCCACGGCGTAAACCAGTTTCTTGGGCATGGGGTCCTCGCCAGCCACTATCGAGTCAGAGTTTCCCGGGGAGCACCGCCGACCACGGCGCACAGGGACGCCGTGGTCCTCACCGGGGACCGATCAGGCGGTGGTCACAAGTTCCTTGCCGTCTTCCGGCACAGCCCGCGTCGCTTTCAATCGAAGGTGGCCTTCCCTGTATTCCGCCTTCACGTGATCGAGGTCGATGGGAGCCGGGAAATGAATCGCTCTCATCATTTTGAAGGTGAAGGCTCCATCCTTTCCAGGAGGGTCCTCGTTGCGCTGCGCGGTGATGAGCAGGTCATCCGCGGTCGCTTCGATCCTGACGCTCTCCGCGTCCATGCCCGGCAACGCCGCGTCAATCTCGAAACCGCGGTCCGTGGCGCGCAGGGTGACCGCGCCCAACCCATCGATCTCGCGCTCCGCGGCGAGCCAGTCATCGATCTCCGACTCAAAGGAGCCCGGCTCTCTCGTCTGAAATCGCTCATAGGCCCGTTGCCGGATGAGGTCCAGCTTCTCCCTCATGCGTTCGAGGACAGAGGCGGCTGAGTGGACTTTGATTTTGGTCTTGGACATTTTGTTCTCCTGACGGTTGACTTTGGAAGGCGCCCTCGCGTCGGGCGGATGTGCTCATCAATCGACAGCAACTCGCATGCCGCGCGCCCCTCGTGACCGCACCCTTTCCGGCCCGGTTGCCACGGGCGCCTCCCAAGTCTGCGCGCAGGTTTTTCGCGGCGGATGACGTGTTCTGCAGAGATTGCGCGGTCATGCCCGGAATCGAGGGTTTGGCGGCCAATTCCACTGGCGCAGGACATGCACAAGACAAGAGTCACCGTCGGGGCGGGCGCGGTCGAGCTCCACGGAGATGCATCGTTCCAGAGGTTGACTCATGCTATTCACACATGCTTATATGCGCATATAATGATTGACGACACTCAGATCCCCGCCGTGGCCGGGCGCTTCAAAGCCCTCTCCGACCCAGGGCGTCTCCAGATTCTCTCCACCCTCTGGGAGAGCGAACGAAGCGTCTCGGACGTCGTGGAAGCCACCGGACGCACACAGCCGAACGTTTCCCAGCAGCTCGCGCTGCTCACCCGCGCAGGCATCGTCGCGTCTCGGCGCGAGGGAACACGCGTGATCTATCGGATCTGCGACCCGTGGATCTCGACGATCTGCGAGGCGGTGTGCCGGAGCCTCGAAGCGCCGCCGCCCATCGCTAAGCGCGCGGCGAACGCGCGGGGAAAGGCGCCACGCCGTGGTTGATGCTCTTGTCCTGCTCATCGCGGCAACCCTCGCCGCGGCCGACACCCCGCCTCGCGTCATCACGCTTGACGAAGCCATCACGCGGGCAGAGGTTGCCAATACCTCCGTTCTTTCGGCGATCGAACGCGCTCGTGAAGTCCATGCAGTCGCAGACGGCGCCGGCCGTTCCCTCCTTCCGAGGGTGACGGCCTCGTCTCGGTGGAGCATGACGGATGCCCCGGCACTTGTCTTCATGAGCCGACTGGCGAGCAGTTCCGTGAACGCCGAGGACTTCATCCCGTCGGCCCTCAATGATCCGTCTCCGCGCGCTCACCTCACAACCCGCGTCGGGATCGAAGCGTCCATCGACGCCTTTGGACAGGTCGGCCGTCTGCGCGACGCCGCGAACGCTACTGCGGCGGGCACCGACTTCGACGCGGACGATCTGCGTGCCCGCCTTCGCTATGAGGTGACGGTCGCGTGGACCGCCGCCGCGGTTGCCAGAGAGGCGTTGGACGTCTTCAACGCCGCCGTCGGCGCGGCGGTCTCGCGCGAAGGTGAGGCGGAAGCGCGTTCCGCCGAGGGCGTGATGTTGCGGAGCGACCTCCTGCGCATGCGGGCGCGTCGACGAGAGCGCGACGCGGATCGGGCCCGTGGGCTCGCCACGGTCGCGCAGGCGGACGCGCGCCTCGCCGAACTTCTGGGCGCTTCGACGGGCGAGCGATTCGTGGCCTCCGGGCTCACGGAACTGCTCACACCACCCGGCGTCATCAGCGCCAGCAGCAGCGAAGCCGCGGACGATCCTCTGGTCGGCCCGGCGCTGGCTCGCCTTCCCTCCGTGCAGGCAGCGCGACGCCGCCTTGAAGCGGCCCGTCTCTCCGAAGCCGCCGAACGACGATCGGGGCTTCCTGAGATCGTAGCGGGAGCCGACCTGTCCGACGATCGCTCAGCGTTTGCCTCGGGACGGCGTTCGTGGTCGGTGGGCGCTCTCGCCCGAGTCTCCCTGTTCGATCCCACACGCGAGCCACGCCGCGCCGAAGCGCGGGCGCGTCTGCGAACCGCACAGATCCAACTCGAAGCCACGGAGCGCGGAGTTCGCCTTGCCATTCCGGCCGCGCGACAACAACTCCTTGCCAGTCTCGCCGCGTACGACGCAGCGCGCGGAGGGACGGAAGACAGCCGTGAAGCACTGCGGGTCGTTCAGGAGCGCAGGAACGCCGGACTGGCGACGCTGACGGACGAACTCGAAACGGAGGCCACGGCACTTCGCGCGGCGCTCCTTGAACTGGGAACGCGCGCGGACACGCGGGTCGCCTGGGAAGCTTTGTCCCGCGCCGCCGGAGGCCTACAGTAATGAAGCATCGCTTTCTCCTTCTGGGACTCGCCCTGACTCCGCTCGCGTGCGGGGGGAGCCCCAAAGCCGATGGACCGAAGATCATCGCGGAGGCAGCACCCCTGGCCGTCTCCACCGTCGAAGTCGGGCGTCCAGGTGAGACCGCGCGCTGGATCGCCGGCGAGATCCGGCCGCGCACCCGCGCAACCCTCTCCGCCCGTTTCTCAGCGGTGGTGACGTCGGTGGCGGTGCGCGAGGGCGACGCCGTGGCGAAAGGCGCGACGCTGGTGGTGCTTGAAGACGCCCCGCTGCGCGCCGCTCTCGCCGCCGCCGAAAGCCAGGTCGCGACCGCGGCTGAGGACGATCGGCGGATGCGCGTCCTTCGCGCGAAAGATGCTGCGACCCAGCGGGAGGTCGACGAAGCCTCGACTCGCCTTGCGTCTGCTCGCGCCAGTCTCGCTGCGGCGAAAGACGCCTTGCTGTCGGCCTCGATACGCGCGCCATTCGCCGGGACGATTGCGACGCGAACAGTCCAGCCGGGCGACCTCGCCGGGCCGGGAATGCCCCTCCTCGAACTTCAAGGCTTGGGAGCTCTGGAACTCGTCGTTCCGGTGGAGGCGGCGACCGCCGCGAGCCTGCGGCCCGGGTCCGTCCTTCGTGCGAAGGTCGACGGAATCGGCGCTCCGGTCACCGCCCGGGTCCGATCGGTCGCGCCGTCTGCGAATCCTTTAACTCACCGGATCGATGTCCTGTGCGACATCGAGAGCCCGGGATCCGAGCTACGCGCGGGACTCTTCGCTCGAGTTGCTCTGCCGGAAGGGGCCGGGGATTCCACCGTGCTGACTGTCCCCGCGACCAGCCTGGTGCGTCGAGGCGGACTCACGGGGGTCTTCGTGGTTGAGGGCAACCGCGCCCACCTGAGATGGATCGCGCTCGGCGCCGAGAACGGAACTGATTTCGAAGTGCGAGCGGGCCTCGTCCTCGGCGAAACAATCGTGGATTCGCCCCTGGGCCTCGTCGACGGCGCCTCTATTCGCACGGCCGCGCGATGAAGCCACTGGGAGTCGCGGGGCGTGTCGCGCGCGCCTTCGTCGACAGCAAGCTCACGCCGCTTCTCATCGCCGCCTCTCTCGGGCTCGGCGCATTCGCGCTGCTGCTGACGCCAAGAGAGGAGGAACCGCAGATCCGCGTTCCCATGGTGGACGTCACCGCCTCCTGGCCCGGAGCCTCTCCTGAAGAGATCGAGTCCCGCGTGGTGGCGCCTCTCGAACGCGCCTTCTTCGGAATCTCGCGGGTGGAGCACGTGTATTCCACGTCGCGTCCCGGAGGCGCGCTGATCACCGTCCGATTCCTCGTCAACGAGTCCAATGAGGAAAGCCTGGTGAAGGTTTTCGAGCGCCTGAACACGGTGGCTCCCCAGCTTCCGCGGGGCGTGCCCACACCGGTGGTTGAACTGCATTCGATCGACGACGTTCCCTTCCTGGCCCTCACTCTCTCCTCCGACACGCTTTCCGCGGGTGAGCTGCGTCCGATCGCCGCAGAGCTCGCCCACGAGATCAGTGAGATAGCGAATACGAGCAAGGCCTATCTCATCGGCGGCGAGCCGCGCATGGTCCGCGTCCTCCCGGACATCGATCGTCTGAACGCCTCGGGGGTCACCCTTCTGTCGCTCATCTCCGCGTTGCAGTCGGAGGACCCGGAAGATGAGGCGGGAACGCTGGTGCGCGACAACCTGGAAGTGCGGGTGCGTGCCTCGTCCCGCTTCTCGGACGCGCGCGCCGTGGCCGACACGGTGGTGGGCGTTCGGGGCGGTCGTGAAATCGCGGTGCGTGACGTCGCGCGCGTCATCGACGGACCCGGAGACGTGAGGAACACGGTCTTCAGCATCTCCGGCGAAGGGAGCGACCGACGAGAACGCCCCGCGGTCACGATCGCGGTGGCGAAACGCCCCGGCGCGAACGCCAGCGAACTCGCTGAACGTGCGCTGGAAAAGGTCGAGGCAGTCCGGCCCATGCTGCTGCCCAAAGACGTGCGCATCGACGTGACCCGGAACTACGGCGAGACCGCGGCGCACAAGTCGTCCGAGCTCGTCGAACATCTGCTGATCGCCACACTTTCCGTGGTGATTCTCATCTCGCTGGCCATGGGCTGGCGGAGCGGGCTAGTGGTGGGGATCGCGGTGCCGGTCACCCTCGCCCTCACCCTGTTCATCTACTTCCTCGCGGGCTACACGATGAATCGCGTGACTCTGTTCGCGCTCATCTTCTCAATCGGCATCCTCGTCGACGATGCGATCGTCGTGGTCGAAAACATCGAACGGCATTACCGCGAAAAGCCCGGGCGGAGCCTCCTCTCGGTCGCGATCGAAGCGGTCGACGAAGTCGGCAACCCCACGATGCTCGCCACGATCACCGTCATCGCGGCGATCCTCCCGCTCGCCTTCGTGCGTGGACTCATGGGCCCGTACATGCGGCCGATTCCCACCGGCGCGTCCGCCGCCATGCTCTTCTCTCTGGCCGTGGCGTTCGTGGTCTCCCCGTGGGCGGCCGTTCGCATCTTCAAGTCACATGCGGCGCCAACGGACGGGGCGACCGATGACCCGCACGCGGCGTCCGGTGGAGCGGCGACCCGTCTCTACCGAAGGGTGATGCGGTCTTTATTGACGAGCGGCCGGTCCCGAATCGCGTTCTTCTCGATCGTGACCGTGATTCTCCTGGCGTCCATGTCTCTCGTGGGCTTCGGGCTGGTGAAGGTCAAGATGCTCCCGTTCGACAACAAGAACGAGTTCCAGGTGCTCGTGAACCACGACGAGGGCACGCCGCTCGAAGTCACCCTTGAAACCGCGCGTCGAATGGCGCAGGAGCTGTCGAAGCGACCCGACGTTCGGAACGTCCAGATCTACGCGGGAACGGCCGCGCCCTTCAACTTCAACGGCCTCGTCCGTCACTACTTCCTGCGACAGGCTCCATGGGGAGCGGATCTTCAGGTGAATCTCGCCGACAAAGCTGACCGCTCGGCCCAGTCGCACGACATTGCGAAGGAGGTTCGTCCGGTCCTCGCGCAGATTGCGTCGGCGCGCGGCGCGCGCGTGAAGGTGATTGAAATTCCTCCCGGTCCTCCAGTGCTCGACACTCTCGTCGCGGAAATCTACGGACCCGATGCCGCAAGCCGCGAAGCGCTCCGCGCGCAGGTGCGTGGGATCTTTGAGACAACCAACTCCGTGGTGGATATCGACGATTCGACCGAGGCGGAGCGTTCCCTTGTCGATGTCGTGGTCGACCGCCGCAAGGCCGGTCTTCACGGCGCCCGCCCGACCGCGATCACCATGACCGTGGCCGCGGCTGGTGCGGGGCGTCAGGTGGCCTTGCTCGACGCGCCGCGCGACCGCGAAGCGGTTCCGGTCGTCGTGGGGCTCGATGTCGTGGATCGCTCCGACCTCGGCAGGCGCCTCTCGCTCCGGGTCGACTCGCCCGCGGGCCCCCTCGCGCTCTCCTCCCTCACTGCCACGCAGCGGGCTTCGGAACCGCAGCCCATCCATCACAAGGACCTCAAACCCGTCATGTACGTCTTCGCGGACCTCGCCGGAGAGAGGGAAAGTCCGGCCTACGCACTCGCCGACATGAACACGCGACTGGACCGGCTGCGCCTGCCCGACGGCGGCCCGCTCCCGCGCCACGCGATCGACGCGCCGGAGACGACCGACCGGCCCGCGATGAAGTGGGACGGTGAGTGGCAGATCACCTACGAGGTGTTCCGCGACATGGGGATCGCGTTCGCGGTGGTGATGGTCCTCATCGCGCTGCTGGTGGTCGGCTGGTTCCAATCCTTCTCCGTCCCTCTCGCGATCCTGCTTCCGATCCCGCTCTCCCTGATCGGCATCCTCCCCGGGCACTTGATGTTCGGTGCGTTCTTCACCGCCACCTCGATGATCGGCTTCATCGCGGGAGCCGGCATCATCGTCCGGAACTCGATCATCCTCGTCGACTTCATCGAACTGAAACTGCGCGAAGGTGTAGCGCTTGAAGACGCGGTGGTGGAGGCAGGAGCCGTGCGATTCCGTCCGATGCTGCTCACCGCGGCCGCCGTCATCGTGGGGTCGTTCGTGATCCTCTTCGACCCGATCTTCCAGGGACTCGCCATCAGTCTGATGATGGGCGAGATCGCGGCGACCCTGCTGTCGCGCATCGCGGTCCCGGTCGTGTATTTCCTCATCGCCCGGCGCGGACGCGCCGAGGCTCTTCGAAAGGAGTCGTTATGACAGTTGAACAGGCGGTTCGCGCTCTCGCGGGAACCTTCGTCCTCGTGTCGCTTGGTCTCGGATACTTCGTTCATCCGGGATTCTTTCTCCTCAACGCCTTCGTGGGAGCGAATCTCCTGCAGTCGGCCTTCACGGGAATCTGCCCGGCGGAGTGGATCTTCAAACGCCTCGGCTTCGTAGGAAGACGTGCCGCATGACGGGCGCGCAAAACTCAGGGCGTAAATGACAGCCGAAAGCCCGGGGCGCGCGGATCGCCTGGGCGAAAGCCTCACCGTCGCTCTGTCGGTCGCGGGAATCGTCGCTCACTTCGCGCTGCGATTCGGCACCGGCGCCACGCAGGCACAGGCGCTTCTTCCCCTTCAGCTGGTGCTCGGCCTGGGAGGCGGATGGCTGCTCATCGGCCTTGTGACCAAACTGGCTCGTCGGCAGTTCGGATCCGACATCCTCGCGGGAATCGCGATCGTGACGGCTGCGGTCCTCGGCGAATACCTCGCGGGGGCCGTCGTCGTCTTGATGTTGGCGGGCGGCCAGGCGCTCGAACGGTTCGCCGTGACGCGCGCCTCGTCGGCGCTTGAGGCCCTCGCGAAGCGCATGCCGTCCATCACCCATCGACGAACGAAGGATCACGTCGAAGACGTGGCCCTCTCCGATGTCCGGATCGGCGACCATCTCGTGGTTTTCCCTCATGAGCTCTGCCCGGTCGACGGGAAAGTGCTGGATGGCAACGGCACGATGGACGAGTCCTATCTCACCGGGGAGCCTTTCGTGATCTCAAAGAGTCGCGGATCCGAGGTGTACTCGGGCGCGATTAACGGCGACATGGCCCTCGACATTGAAGCGACGCGTCTTGCCGTCGACTCTCGCTATGCCCGCATTACGCGCGTCATGCGCGAGTCCGAGCAACGCCGTCCCAAGCTCAGACGTCTCGGCGATCAGCTGGGCGCCGCCTACACTCCGATCGCGCTGTTCCTCGCGGTCGCGGCGTGGTGGTGGAGTCATGACCCCGTTCGTTTCCTCGCCGTTCTGGTGGTGGCGACGCCGTGTCCGCTTCTCATCGGCATCCCAGTGGCCATCATGGGCTCGATTTCGCTGGCGGCGAGAAAGGGGATCATCGTACGAAATCCCGCAGTCCTCGAGCAGGTCGATGGTTGCAGGACAATCGTTCTCGATAAGACGGGAACCCTGACATACGGGACGCCCACGCTGACCGACCAAATCATCGATGGGGCCTACGATCCGCAACAGGTTCTTCAACTGGCAGCGAGCATCGAGCGGTACTCGCGACATCCGCTGGCGCTCCCGATTCTCTCCGCGGCGAGCACCCTCGGCCTCGTGCTTCAGCACGCCACGGACATCACGGAGCGACCCGGCGACGGCCTGCAAGCAACCGTCGGCGAGCATCGCGTAAGGATCGGCGGGCGGCGCCAGTTCGAGGCTCTTGGCTTCGCGAAGGTGCTGCCGGAAGTCGCCGGCGGTCTTGAATGCATGGTCGCGGTCGACGATCACTACGCGGGAGCGTTTCGCTTTCGAGATGCGCCCCGTGGTGACAGCCGCTCGTTCGTGGGACATCTCGGACCGTTCCACCATGTCAACCGGGTGCTGCTCGTCTCCGGCGACCGCGAGCATGAGGTGCGCTACCTCGCCGATCACGTTGGCATCACCGAGGTCTACGCAGGCCAGAGTCCCGAGGAGAAAGTCGCCATCACTCGCGCGGAGGTTGAGAAAGCGCCAACCATCTTCATCGGCGACGGGATCAACGATGCGCCCGCGCTGGCGGCGGCGACCATCGGCATCGCGTTTGGCAACCAGAGCGAAGTCACGTCAGAGGCCGCGGACGTGGTGATCATGGACACTTCGCTCAAGCGCGTGGACGAGTTCTTCCACATCAGCCGGAGAATGAGGCGGATTGCCATGCAAAGCGCGGTGGGTGGAATGGCGCTCAGCGTGGTGTTCATGCTGTTCGCGTTCGCGGGGCATCTGACTCCCGTGACCGGCGCGGTCGTTCAGGAATTCATCGACCTTGCCGCCGTGCTCAACGCACTCCGAGCAGCGATACCCGGCGGCTCCTTGAGCGACTACTAGCCGGAGGGGCGCAGGTTTTTCGCCAAAACTGAGAGGGCGTGCAGAGATTGCGCCGAAACCCACGGAATCAAGCAGTTCCGTTCGAGCTGAGCTGGCCCGCCGCATGCAAAGGGATAAGCCATCGTCGAGACAATCTCGATCGACATCCTGGGGAGATGCGCTGCATGACGAGTTCACGACGTTCTGGAGGCGAGCGGCAACCGCACGTCTGTGGAGGGCGGAGCCGTGGATAGCGCCCTGGTTCTGCACCGCATTCAGTTCGCGTTCACCATCGTCTATCACTACCTCTTCCCGGTTCTCTCGATGGGCCTCGCCTTCCTCATCTTCGTGATGAAAGCGCTCGGGCTGCGACAGGGCGGCGAGGGATGGAACGACGCGGCCCGCTTCTGGATTCGAATCTTCGGAATCAATTTCGCGGTGGGTGTGGTGACCGGCATTCCGATGGAGTTCCAGTTCGGAACCAATTGGGCGCGCTTCTCGAACTACGCGGGCAACGTCATCGGCCACACCCTCGCCATGGAAGGCCTGTTCGCCTTCTTCCTCGAATCGAGCTTCCTCTACCTGCTGATCCGCGGCGAAGAGCGACTCGGCCGCATCGGTCACTTCCTCTCGTCCGCCGCGCTTTTCGTGGGCTCATGGCTCTCCGGCTACTTCATCATCGCCACGAACGCGTTCATGCAGCACCCGGTGGGATACAGCGTCACCCTTGAGGGGAAGCTGCGACTCGAGGACTTCTGGGCCTTTCTGCTCAACCCGTGGGCGCTCGCTCAGTACGCGCACAACATGATCTCCGCGGTGGTGACCGCGTCTTTCGTGGTCACGGCCCTCGGCGCCTTCTACACGCTGAACCGCCAGCACGCGGACGCCGCCGCGCGCTTCCTGAAGATTGGAATCACCGCGGGCCTGGTGTCGAGCATCCTCGTCGCCTTCCCCACCGGCGATGCGCAAGCGAAGCTCGTCGCGAAGTATCAGCCGGTCTCCCTCGCGGCGATGGAGGGCCGGTTTGAAGGGGGCGCGCCTGCAGGGATCGTTCTCATCGGACAACCAAACGTAGCGGAGAGGAGACTGGACAACCCGATCATCGTACCGGGCATCCTCTCCTTCCTCGCCTACGGTCAGTTCCACGCCGAGGTGCGTGGGTTGAATGACTTCAAGGAATCAGAGTGGCCCGACAACATCGAGTTGCTCTACTACTCGTTCCACGTCATGGCCGGACTCGGGACCATCATGATCGGAATCATGGCCATCGCCGCGCTGATGCGGGCGCGCGGCGCCCTTGAGCACAACTGGAAGATGTTGTGGATCCTTATGGTGTCGTTCCCCTTCCCTTATATCGCGATCACCGCCGGCTGGATGACCACCGAGCTCGCGCGTCAGCCATGGCTCATTTACGGGCTCATGCGGACCGCGGATGGATCGAGCCAGAACGTCCACGCGGGCTCCACGCTCTTCACTCTGATCGGTTTCTGCGGGCTGTATCTGTTGCTTGGAGTGATCTTCCTGTACATGATCGCGAGCGAGATTTCGCATGGCCCGGTCGCGCCTTCAACCCACTCCACCGACGCGCAACGGGAGGTCGTTCATGTTTGAGATCTGGTACGGAATCGTCGCCGCCATGTTCGCGGCCTACGTCGTGCTCGATGGCTTTGACTTCGGCGCGGGCGTGCTCCACCTCATCGTAGCCCGCACCGATCGGGAACGGCGCGAGGTCCTCGCGGCGATCGGCCCCTTCTGGAACGGAAGCGAAGTCTGGATCCTCGCCGCGGGCGGCGCCCTCTTCGTGGCGTTCCCTCGCGTCTTGTCCTCGGGACTCTCAGGCTTCTACCTCCCCATCTTTCTGGTCCTGTGGGCCATTATCGGACGCGGGATCGCGCTGGAATTCAGAAGCCATGTCCCGAATCCAATCTGGCGTGCGTCCTTCGACGGAGTGTTCTCCCTTTCAAGCGCGCTCCTTCCGATTCTTCTCGGCGCCGCTCTGGGCAATGTCCTCAGAGGCGTGCCCCTCGATTCGGAAGGCTGGTTCAGCATCCCCCTGTTCACGGACTTCACCGCGGAAGGGGCGGTCGGAGTGCTCGACTGGTACACCGTCCTCGTTGGCGTCTTCGCCCTGGTCACACTTACCGCGCACGGCGCTCTCTTTCTTGCCTGGAAGACGCGAGAGGCGGTGCAGAGCCGCAGCATGCTGATAGGCGGACGCCTCTATATCCTGGTCGCGGCCCTCTGGCCGATCATGGGGCTGGCCACGCTCCGGGTGAACCGGGACGTGTTCGTGAGATTCGCGGAGCGGCCGGTCGTCTGGGCGCTTACATCTCTGGCTTTCGTCGGCCTCGCCTCCGCTTTCTGGTCGCTGCTTCGCCGCAAGCCCCTGGTCGCGTTCATGAGTTCGTGTCTGTTTCTAGCCTCGCTCAGCGGAGCCATCGCCACGTCGTTCTTTCCCGAGATGCTGCACGCGGTCAACACCAGCGCGGGCTCCATCACCGCGTTCAACGGAGGCGGCGATGCCATGGGTCTCCAGACCGCGATGCGATGGTTCGGAATCGGCCTTCCGCTCGCCATCCTCTACTTCGTGATCGTGTTCCGCACCCACCGCGGCAGCGCTCTGCCCAACCCTCCCGCCTCCCAGCCTACGGAGGAGCGAGCCTGAACTGGGGAGAGGAACCCAACGACACACCAAGGAGACAGGTCATGAAAGCACTCGTTTATCGCAGACCAGGCAAACGGCAAGTTGAGGATCAGCCTCGGCCACAGATCGCATCGGTCACGGACGCGATCGTTCGGGTCACCACGACGACCATCTGCGGAACCGACCTCCACATCCTGAAGGGCGATGTGCCGGAAGTGACCGACGGCCGGATCCTCGGCCACGAGGGCGTCGGAATCATCGAAGACCTCGGATCCGCGGTCACGACATTCGCCAAGGGCGACAAGGTTCTGATCTCGTGCATCACGGCGTGCGGAACCTGCGACTTTTGTCAGCGCGGGATGAGGTCTCACTGCCGCTCCGGCGGCTGGTTACTCGGTCACACGATCGACGGAACCCAGGCCGAGTATGTCCGCATCCCACACGCGAGCACCAGTCTCTACAAACTGCCGGCGGGCGTGAACGAGGAGGCGGCGGTCCTGCTTAGCGACATTTTCCCAACCGGCTTCGAATGCGGTGTTCTGAATGGACGGGTCAAGCCGGGAGACGTCGTGGCGATCGTCGGCGCCGGGCCGATTGGTCTGGCTGCGCTCATCACCGCGCAGTTCTACTCGCCATCCCGCATCATGATGATCGATAGGGATCTCAATAGATTGGACTGCGCCCGCCGCCTCGGGGCGACGGACGTGTTCGACGCCTCCCGCGAGAATCTCGTGGAAGAGATCATGGCCCTCACCGCTCACGAAGGCGCCGACGTCGTCATCGAGGCGGTCGGCACACGGGCGACGTTCGAGATGTGCCAGGCCCTGGTCGCACCGGGCGGCACGATCGCCAACGTCGGCGTCCATGGCACACCGGTCGAGCTGAAGCTCGAGAGGTTGTGGGCTCACAACATCACGATGACCACGGGGCTGGTCGACACGGTGACGACGCCTCTTCTTTTGAAGTTCCTTGCCTCGGGCCGGCTGAGAGCCGACGCTCTCATCACCCATCGCTTTGGTCTGAGCGAATGCGTGAGCGCGTACGAGACCTTTTCCGACGCGATCCATCAGCGGGCGCTCAAGGTGATCCTGAGGAACGACGTGTCCGCCCCCGCATGATCCCAAGAGCGGTGGTCGATCACCGCAGTCGATCGAGCACGGTGTCGTGAACGGCTCCGCGCTCGGTGCTACAGTCCCAAGCGACTTGACCTCGGATGAGCTGCGGGACGCGTACGAGGAGCGGGTTCGCCGTCTCGCGGAGACGGTTGAGACTCGCGAACGGTGGCTGGCCGCGCTTTCCACCATCGCGGTCCGAACTCACGGCTGCGAGGACGTTCAGGAGATTCTGGATCTGGCGTTGACCGAGATTCTGGACCGGCTCAACCTCAAGGCCGCGTGGGTC
Source organism: Vicinamibacteria bacterium (assembly GCA_039932395.1). Taxonomy (GTDB): domain Bacteria; phylum Acidobacteriota; class Vicinamibacteria; order Fen-336; family JAGNNV01; genus JAGNNV01. Next base: position 17,500 of record JBDTQB010000021.1, read on the forward strand.
TTCATGGGGAGTCAGGCCGACAAGAAGCTCCATTTCGCAGCTTCGAAGGGTGTTTCGCGGCAGTACCTTGAAATAGTGGAACGCGAAGGCCTGGACGATTGTCTCTGTCCGGAGGTCTTCTGGACGGGGCACCGCATGCAGGCACGCAACACCACTCAGTGCCCGCGCATGCCCACCATCGTGGAGGGTTTGCAGGAGCGGGTCGCGCACGCCTGCGTGCCGCTCCGATTCGAAGGGCAAAGCCGTGGTGTGCTCAACGTCGCCGCGCGCCCGGGCGAGCAGTTCAGCGACGACGAACTGAGATTCCTTGAAACTCTGGGTCACCAGATCTGCGCCGCCATCGAGGGCGCCGAACACCTCAAGACGGAACGACAGCGCAATCAGGAAGCCCGTGCCCTGGCCGCGATCAACAAGGCCATCGGTGGATCGCTGGACCCGGCGGTGGTCCTCAAGGCGGTCGGACGCTCCGCGCGGGAAATCCTGGGGGCCGACCGCGTGCAGGTCTTCCTTGGCGACGATCCATCGCGCCTCATCGTGAGTCACCTTTCCGGGCTGCCTCATCCGGAGCTGAAGGAAGGGCAGACGCTTAACCTGGTCGAGAAGACGGCCAGAGGCCAGCTCTGGGCCTTCGAAACCCGGAGCGTTCTTCAAGTCGACGACTGGAGCCGGGATGAACGATTCAACAAGGCGCTTGCGCAGCGCTGGGACATGGCGGCGGCCATCATCCTTCCGCTCGTCGCCCGAGATCGAACACTCGGACTGCTGATTCTCAGCCGTCAGGCGGCTCGGACCTGGACACCTTCGCAGATCGAGGTGGCGGAGTCGCTGGCCGCCCAGGCCCGTATCGCGATCGAGAACGCGAGGCTCTATGAAGACTCCCGGCGTTCGTACGACCAGCTGAAGGGCGCGCAGGAGCGCCTCGTTGAAAACGAGAAGATGGCGGTGCTCGGAACCTTCGCGTCGGGGCTCGCTCACGAGGTCCGCAACCCTCTGAACTCGATCAGCCTTCAGCTCGCGATCCTCGAGCGACGCATTCGGCGTCTCGACAGCGATATGTCCGCCGAAATGCAAGATCTGACCAAGGTCATACGGGGCGAAATCGATCGGCTCGATTCCCTGGTCGGGGACTTTCTTCTCTTCTCGCGAACCAATCACCTGCAGCACGCTCCCGTCAGCCTCGACGATCTCGTGGACGACGTCCTTCAACTGGTCCGCCCGGAAGCACAGAGCCTCGGCATCGTCATCAAGCGCGCGGGGCCGATCAACGGCCGGCTCAGGCCTGCCCCCGTCGATCCCGAACGGATGAAGCAGGTCATCCTCAACCTCTTGCGCAATGCCATGGAGGCGGCGGGTGCCAAGGGCGTCGTGTCGGTGGAGACGTCGGAGAGCCATGAAGGCGTGCGTCTCACCGTGAGCGACACCGGTCCTGGTTTCCCGAGGGATCTGGACATCTTCCAGTCCTTCGTGACCACCAAGCCGAAAGGCACCGGGCTCGGCCTGTCGGTCGCGCAGCAGATCGTTTCAGACCATGGCGGACGGATCACCGCGCAGAGCGAGCCTGGCCAGGGCGCGTCGTTCACGATCACGCTTCCCGGACCGGCCACCTCGAAAGGACAAGGGCAATGAAATCCAAAGGCCACATCGTGGTCATCGACGACGAGGTCCACGCGGCGGCAGCGCTCGAGACGCTGCTCCGTGAAGATGGATATGAAGTCAGCAAGGCTCACGACGGACTCTCCGGTCTCGCCCTGATCGAAAAACAGGAGCCGGACATCGTACTGACCGACCTTCGCATGCCGGAGGTGGACGGGATCCAGCTTCTCAAGAGGGTGAAGCAGTTGCGTCCGGACTGCATGGTCATCGTGATGACGGCGTACGGCACGGTGAAGACGGCGGTCAAGGCGATGAAGCTTGGAGCCGAGGACTACGTCTCAAAACCCATCGACATGGAAGAGCTGGAGCTCGTCCTGCAGAGGACCATGGAGAAGAAGCATCTGTTCGAGGAGAGCCGCCTGCTCCGCGAGCGCCTCGACCGGAAGTACAGCCTCGACAATCTGGTCGGTGAAAGTGCCGCGATGCTTTCCGCCTTCAAGACGGTGCGGCAAGTCGCCGCGTCCACCTCCACCGTGCTGCTCCTTGGTCAGAGTGGCACAGGCAAAGAGTTGTTCGCACAGGCGATCCATCAGAACTCATCGAGGCGCCAAAAGCCCTTCATCAAGGTCGCCTGCGCAGCGCTTCCGGAATCACTCCTCGAAAGCGAACTGTTCGGCCATGAGAAAGGCTCGTTCACCGGGGCGATCGCGAGTCGCGCGGGGCGTTTCGAGCTGGCCGACGGGGGCACTCTGTTCCTCGACGAAATCGGCGATGTCTCCCTGACCGTGCAGGTCAAGCTCCTTCGCTTTCTCGAAGAGCGGGAGTTCGAGCGGGTCGGCGGCAACAAAACCATCAAGGTGGATGTCCGGATCGTGGCCGCGACCCATCGCGATCTTGCCCAGCGGGTGAAAGACGGACTCTTCCGCGAGGACCTGTACTACCGCCTCAACGTCATCGAGATCCGCATCCCGACCCTCGTCGAACGCGGGCTCGACGTTCCCCTGCTGGCGCAATATTTCATGGAACGCTTCGCGAAGGCGAACAACAAGGACGTCATGCGGATCTCCGACGAGGCGATGGGGCTCCTTGCGCGCCACTCCTGGCCGGGCAATGTCCGCGAACTTGAGAACGCCATCGAACGCGCGGTGGTCCTGTCCGAGCACTCTGTTCTTGGACCGCATCACTTCCCCACCGTTCGGCCCCTGGTGTCTCAAACGAGCGCGGAACCAGAAACGGGAAAACCCGGCATCGCGATCCCGGGAAGCACGATGGCGGCGCTTGAACGCGAAGCCATCCTTCGCACGCTGGAGTCGGTGGGCGGCAACACGGCCCGCGCGGCCGAAATCCTGAACATCAGCCCTCGGACCATTCAGTACCGATTGAAGGAGTATCAGTCGGAACCGCCGATCAGCGGGACGCCGAGCTGAAGCGAATCGGCGCGGCGCAAGTTTCGCTCGCCACGTTCCAGTGAACGCAAGGACTGCGTCCGGACAGCCCAACCTCCGGTCGAGGGGGCGCTTCCAGTGGGCATTGAAATTGCTGCGTGTAGTGCAGGAGATTTGACATGGCCCCAACACGCGTCGCAATACACAATATCCTTTGCCCCACGGACTTTTCGGAACCGTCCGAGCATGCGCTTCATCGCGCAAGCAGTCTGGCGAGGTGGTTCCATGCCCGACTGACCGCCCTTCATGTCATCCCCTACATGCCTGCGGAACTCATGTCTCCCGGTCCGATCGGCGGGGGTGCCCTGATGCTCCCAAGCGACCTGCTCATCGAACGACGGGACCTTGTGGAGAAAGAGATGAACGATCTCCGCGTCAAATATGCGATCGACGGCGTGGACCTCGTCACCGAGATCCGCGATGGTCGTCCCGCGGACGAGATCGAGGATGCGGCCGTGAAGGTGGCGGCAGACTTGGTGGTGATGGGAACCCACGGGCGTGGCGGCTGGGATCGCTTCCTCATGGGTTCAACCACCGAGAAAGTGATTCGTCGCCTGCCTTGTCCGGTCCTCACGATTGGACCGACAAGCACCGCCCCTGAAGGAATGTTGTTCCGCCGAATCGTTTGCGCGCTGGACCTGACGTCGGCCTCGCAGGCGACGTTGGATACCGCCTTGTCGTTCGCCGAGGAAAACCTCGCCGAGGTGGTTCTCGTCCACGTGATCGATGGCGGGCGACTGGAGTGGGCGCCGAAGTCTCTCGGGTCGGCCTACAAGTCCGACTTCCTGCGAGCCGCGACGGAGGGCGCGCACACGAGTCTCAGCACCATGCGGGAGGATGCCCATTCCTTCTGCACCGTCTCGCGGCGCGTCGCCACTGGATCCGCCTGGCGGGAAATCGTTCGGATCGCCGAGGAGATCAAGGCGGATCTCATCGTCGTGGGCACGCAGGGGCCGGGCAACCTCAACCCTGTCTTCCTTGGTTCGACCACAAATCAAGTGGTCCGGCATGCGCCGTGTCCCGTGCTTCTGGCTCGTCCGACGCGACGCAACGCGACGGCCGTGGCGCCTTCCGTCGCGGGGCCGGCGCTTGTCTGAAGGGCCGACCCTCTTCGACAGGATGGACGCGTATTGGCGTGCGGCCAACTACCTGTCCGTTGGGCAGATCTATCTGAAAGAGAACGCGCTCCTCGCTGAGCCGCTCCGACATGAACACGTCAAGCCACGCCTGCTTGGGCATTGGGGGACGACCCCCGGGCTCAACTTCCTCTACGTCCACCTGAATCGGCTGATCGTCGAGAACGACCTCGACATGATCTTCGTGATCGGACCTGGACACGGTGGTCCCGGCATCGTGGCGAACACGTATCTGGAAGGGTCCTACACGGAGCGCTATCCCCTGATCGATCAGAGCGCCGCCGGTATGCGGAAACTGTTCCGTCAGTTTTCCTGGCCCTACGGCGTGCCGAGTCACGTTGCGCCGGAAACGCCCGGCTCAATCCACGAGGGGGGCGAACTCGGCTATTCGCTGGCACACGCTTACGGCGCCGCGTTCGACAATCCAGATCTCATCGTGAGCTGCATCGTGGGCGATGGCGAAGCAGAGACCGGTCCGCTCGCGACCAGCTGGCACGCGAACAAGTTCCTCAATCCGGCCCGTGACGGCGCGGTTCTTCCAATTCTGCACTTGAACGGTTTCAAGATCGCCAACCCAACCGTGCTCGCGCGGATCAGTCACGAAGATCTGGCCGATCTGATGCGCGGCTATGGCCACGAGCCTCTCTTCGTCGAGGGCGACGATCCCATGGCCGTGCACCACGCGCTCGCCGCGGCACTGGACAAGGCGCTTGCGCTTATTCGCGACATCCAGCAGTCGGCGCGAGGCAAGGTCCAACCGAAAGGAACGACGCAACCCCGTTGGCCCATGATCGTGTTCAAGACACCGAAAGGCTGGACGGGCCCGAAGATCGTTGACGGGAAACAGGTCGAAGGGACGTGGAGGTCTCATCAGGTTCCGATCGCGGACCTCAAGACATCCGAGCACCTGGGCCAACTCGAAACCTGGCTGAAGAGCTATCGCCCCGAAGAACTGTTCGATGCCACGGGCAGGCTGCGCGCGGACATCGCGGACATCGCGCCGAAGGGTCACCGTCGCATGGGCTCAAACCCCCACGCCAACGGCGGCGAATTGCTCAAGCCCCTGGCGATGCCTTCGTATCGAAACCATGCCGTGGCCGTCCCCTCACCGGGCGCCGTGCGTGCCGAAGCCACGCGGGTCCTCGGGACTTTCCTGCGCGAGGTGATGCGATCCAGCATGCCCGACCGGAACTTCCGTCTGTTCGGCCCCGACGAAACGGCGTCGAATCGACTCGAGGCGGTGTACGCGGTCACGGGGAAAGAGTGGATGGCGTCGACCGTGGAGGCCGACACCGACCTGGACCCGAACGGCCGCGTGATGGAGATTCTGAGCGAGCATCTGTGTCAAGGCTGGCTGGAGGGCTACCTCCTGACCGGGCGTCACGGCCTTTTCTCCTGCTACGAGGCGTTCATTCACATCGTGGATTCGATGTTCAACCAGCACGCAAAGTGGCTAAAGATCAGCCGGCAGATCCCCTGGCGAAAACCGATCGCGTCGTTGAACTACCTTCTGACCTCCCATGTCTGGCGGCAGGACCACAACGGTTTCTCGCATCAGGATCCCGGTTTCATCGATCACGTCGCCAACAAGAAGGCGGACGTGGTGCGCATCTATCTGCCGCCCGACGCGAACTGCCTGCTGTCCGTCGCCGACCACTGCCTTCGAAGCCGCGACTACGTGAACGTGATCGTCGCCGGTAAGCAGTCGGAGTGGCAGTGGCTGGACGTCGATGCCGCCGCCGCTCATTGCAAAGCAGGTGCCTCGATCTGGACCTGGGCGAGCGACGATGCGGGCGATCCAGATGTAGTGATGGCGTGCGCCGGAGACGTACCGACCACGGAGACGCTCGCCGCGGTCACCCTCCTTCGCGAATACGTTCCAGACATCCGGATCCGCGTAGTCAATGTCGTCGACCTGATGGTGTTGCAGCCATGCTCGGAACATCCGCACGGTCTCGACGACGATCACTTCGACGCGCTCTTCACCAGCGACCGGCCGGTGATCTTCGCGTTTCATGGCTACCCAGCGCTGATCCACAAGCTTACGTACAGACGCCACAATCACGACCAGATTCACGTCCGGGGTTTCAAAGAAGAGGGCGGAACGACCACCCCGTTCGACATGCTGGTGCAAAACAATCTTGATCGGTACCAGCTCGCCCTGGACGTCATCAGGCGCGTCCCGCGGTTGAGCCATGAAGTGGAAAAGGCGGAAGCGCGGTATCGCTCGACCATCGCACGTCACCGCGCTTTTGTGATCGAGATGGGTGAAGACATGCCTGAGGTCACGGGGTGGCGGTTTCAGTCTTGAGAGGCTTTCGCGCCGTTCGGTCCGGCAAGCGACCGGCGGCATCGCGCATCGTGTTGTCCCTGAATAGCGGATCCTCGAGCACCAAGTTCAGCCTGCATCGAGTCCGCGGCGGAGCGTGCGACACACTGCTTTCGGGAGACGCGGAGCTCGTCAAGGGGAGAAACAGCACCTTCACAGTCCGCGTGACGGGCGATCCCGTTGAAATCTCCGAAAGCGGCAAGACGCCCACGGCGAAGCTCCTCATCGGACGGCTCGCCCGCTTGCTCGACGAAGTCGGCCTGCCGCAACCGCAAGCGGTCGCTCACCGTGTCGTTCACGGCGGGCCTCTGCTCAGACGTCACTGCGTCATCGACGACGAGACGGTCAAGCAGTTGAAGAAGGCGGCGGCGTTCGCGCCTCTGCATACGAAGGCCATCCTCGGTCTGATGTCCGTCGCTCGTCGGCAGTTCCAGGACGCGGTTCACATCGCCTGCTTCGATACGGCGTTTCATTCGGGCCTGCCCGAGGTCGCACGCGTGTTGCCCATTCCCAAGGCCTGGCGCGCGAGAGGAATCGAACGCTATGGCTTCCACGGGCTCTCGTGCGAATCGATCGTTCGACAGTTGGGAACCAACGTTCCCAGTCGGGTCATTGTGGCCCATCTCGGCGGCGGTGCCAGCCTCACCGCGATCAAGAACGGCAGGTCGATAGACACCACGATGGGACTGACGCCTTCGGGTGGCGTGATGATGGGGTCCCGCACGGGAGACATCGATCCGGGAATCCTTCTGTTCCTGATGAAGCAAAACGGCCTCAGCGCTTCTGCTCTCGACACCCTGATCAATCATCGATCCGGACTTCTCGGCGTATCGGGCCTCGGCAGCGATGTTCGAGCGCTGCACGCAGCCGCGGAGGAGGATCCAGACGCGGCCCTCGCGCTGGAAATGTTCTGCTACTCCGTGAGTAAGCATCTCGCCGCGATGGCGGTGGCCCTCGAGGGTGTTGACCTTCTGGTCTTCACCGGCGGCATCGGCGAGCACGATGCCCAGATCCGAGCCAGGATCTGCGAGAGGCTTTCGTGGGCGGGCGTCGTCCTTCATGCCGTCCGTAACCGGTCGGTCGAAAACCCGATCAGTGATAGGTCGAGCCGATGCGTCGTCCGCGCGCTGCCGTCCCGCGAAAACGCGGAGATGGCCATGCACGCGGCGCAGATCTTGAGTTCGCCGGAGTAGCGGCCTTAGCCGCAGGTTTCGCGCCGGCCAACCAGAGTCACGCAAGGTCTGCGCGAAACGCCGGTCTCCACGCGCCACGATGCCAGTTTTCCGGGCACTGGACTTGCACCTCCCATCGCTCAGGAGAACCGCGACATGACCCTCAAGCCCTTCGAACCCCGTACTGTTCTTTGCCCCCTCGATTTCTCGGACTTCTCCGAGCCTTCGCTGCGGCAGGCGGTCAGCTTCGCCCGCAGGTCCAACGCGAGAGTGGTTGCCCTTCACGTGATTCCGTTCGCCGCGCCACCACGAATGAGCGCGGGCGCCCTGGACGCCGGGTTCCTGGATATCCCGCCGGCATTCCTCGCGGAGCGACGGTCGGACGTCGCGAAGCAGCTTCGCGACGTCGCCCACATCTGCGCCTCGGAGGGGGTGGACATCGAGATCGAGATTCGAGAGGGAGATCCGTGGCGTGAGATCGAGGCCACGGCGCGCTCGCTGCCCGCGGATCTGGTGGTGCTTGGAACCCATGGCAGAGGCGGATGGGACCGTTTCGTCATGGGCTCCACCACCGAGAAGCTGATCAGGCGGCTGCCCTGCCCGGTGCTGACTCTTGGGCCACCACAGCTTGAACAGAGGGGACCGTCATTCCGCATCGTTCTGTGCGCGGTCGACCTGACGCCGGAATCCACGGTCACTCTCGATCTGAGCCTCGCCTTCGCGGAAAAGACGTTCGCGGAGGTTGTCCTTCTCCATGTCGTCGACAGCGGGCGCCTCGAGTGGGCCCCCAAGGGACCTCAGGGCTTCGCCACCTCCTTCGTCAAAGCGACGATCAGCGATGCCGAAGAGCGCCTGAAGCAGATGATTCTTTCCTCCAAGAGCTACGCCACGGTTGCTTCTCGCATCGCCACTGGCACAGCGTGGCGGGAGATCGTCCGCGCCGCCGAAGAGATCCACGCGGATCTGATCGTGGTGGGCGCGCACGGGCAGAAAGACATGGGCCCCGCGTTCCTCGGTTCGACCGCCAGCCATGTGATCCGGCACGCGACCTGTCCGGTCCTCCTCGCGCGCCCGATCGAGCACACGCGCGTGGAGCACGGCAAGGTCGCCTAGCTGCCTCGATGGATCTCGACCTCGACGACTGGGAACTCGGCGCGCTGATCTCGTACTACCAGT
>JBDTQB010000022.1:0-26309 GCA_039932395.1 Vicinamibacteria bacterium
GGCGCTTAGTTATGAGAAGAGTTGTTGTCACGGGCCTCGGCGTAGTCTCGCCTCTTGGGATGGGGGCGGAGCCTACGTGGGAGGGCCTCCTCGCGGGCCGGTCCGGTGCCGGCCCCATCACCCTTTTTGATTGCTCCAAGCACTCGACCCAGTTCGCCTGCGAGGTGAAGGGTTTCGATCCCCTGGCCTTCACCGACCGGAAGGATGCCCGCAAGATGGATCGTTTCATCCAGCTCGCGATCGCAGCCAGCGACTTCGCCATTAAAGACGCGTCGCTGACCTTCACGCACGAAGAGTCCGAGATGGTCGGCGTCTACATCGGCAGCGGGATCGGCGGTTTCTCGAGCATCGAGCGCGAGTACTCTGAAATGGTCAAAGGCGGTCCGCGCCGGATTTCGCCCTTCTTCATTCCCTCGGCGATCGTCAATCTGGCCACTGGCTGGGTCTCGATCCGAACGGGTGCCCGGGGTCCTTCCTCCGCCACCGCGACGGCCTGCACGTCGAGCGCTCATGCGATCGGCGACTCGTACCGGATCATCCAGCGTGGCGATGCCGACGTGATGATCGCGGGGGGCAGCGAGGCGGCGATCACCGCACTTGGCGTCGGCGGTTTCAATGCGATGCGTGCGCTTTCAACGCGCAACGACGATCCCCAAAAAGCGTCCCGGCCCTTCGACCGGGATCGCGATGGTTTCGTCATCGGCGAAGGCGCCGGCATCCTGATTCTGGAAAACCTCGAACGCGCGCAGGCGCGTGGCGCCAAGATCTACTGCGAACTTGTCGGTTACGCGATGACGTCCGATGCGCACCACATCACTTCACCCCCGGAAGACGGAAACGGCGCGGCGCGCGTGATGGCGAAGGCTTTGAAAGACGCGAAGATCCTTCCGGATCAGATTGCCTACGTCAACGCGCACGGCACGTCGACACCGATCGGCGACCAGATTGAAGTCCGCGCGATGAAGACGGTTTTCGGGGACCACGTCAAGAAGATGGTGGTGGGCTCGACCAAGTCGATGACCGGCCATCTCCTCGGCGCGGCCGGCGGGATCGAGGCGTCGATCACGGCCCTTGCCATCCGCGATCAGAAGATCCCGCCCACGATCAACATCGAGAACCAGGACCCCGCGTGCGACATCGACGCCGCGCGCGAGGGCGCCCGGTCGCTGGCGATCGAATACGCTTTGTCGAACTCGTTTGGTTTCGGCGGAACCAACGGCGCGCTCGTGTTCAAGCGCTTTGTCGCCTAAGCGGCAAAGCCTGGCGAGCGTTCTGAGCAGCCATTTCTTAGCCCATCCGTCTCCGAGCCGCCGCGCCTAGACGCGTTCGTCAAGCGGTGCCTCCCACACCGTTCTCGCCTCCCACACCGTTCTCGAGGAAGCCCTATGAAGATCATCGTTTGCGTGAAGGTGGTGCCTGACACCGCCTCGCGCCTGAAGGTCGCCGACGACGGCAAGCAGATCGTCCAGTCCGATCTCACCTGGATCATCTCGCCCTATGACGAGTACGCCATCGAAGAAGGCCTGAAACTTCGCGAGAAGCACACCGGGGAAGTGATCCTTCTTTCGATCGGGCCGGAACGCGTGGTGGCCGGCCTTCGCAACGGCCTCGCCATGGGCGCCGACGCGGCTCATCAGATCTGGGATCCGTCGTTCGAGAACCTCGACGCTTCCGGGCGCGCCACCGTGCTCGCGGCGGCGATCAAGCATCTTGGCGGCGCCGACGTGATTCTCTGCGGACACCAGGGTGTGGGGGATGATGACTCTCAGACCGCTGGACTCCTGGCGGGCACGCTCGATCTACCGATCGTTTCCATGGCGGTCAAACTGGAGATTGAAGGCACGGCTGCAGTGGTCGAGCGTGAAGTTGAAGGCGGCTTTGAGGTCTGGGACGCGTCCCTGCCTCTGGTGGTGACCGCGCAGAAGGGCCTGAATACGCCTCGCTACGCTGGCCTCAAAGGCATCATGGCGGCGAAGAAGAAGACCATGGGCCTGCTCGATGCGGCGACCCTCGGCGTGGCGGCCGATGCGATCAAGGCGAAAACCGAACGAAAGTCGATGGCGGCTCCCGCCGATCGGCCGCCGGTCAAGTTGATTCAGGGCGATCCCGCGACCCAGGCGAAGGAACTCATCCGCCTGCTCCACGAAGAAGCGAAGGTAATCTAGTCATGGCCAACATTCTGACGTTCGCGGAAGTTCGTGGCGGTGTTCTGCGCCGGCCTTCTCTAGAAGCCGTGTCGGAGGCCCGTCGTCTCGCCGACGTTTCATCGGGCAAGGTTGTGGCGGTCCTCATCGGGGAAGCAGGCGCTGACGCCGTCAAGACGCTCGCGTCCCATGGCGCCGACAAGGTAATCCACTTCGGCGCTGCCGCTTTGGCCGCCTACTCGTCCGAGTCGTATGGGCGAGCCATGGCGAAGGCGATCGAGACAGAAGCGCCTGCCGCGGTCCTGATCCCTCACACTGCGACTGGGAAAGACCTGGCACCCCGCGTGGCCGCCTTAACGGGCGCGGGACTCGTCACGGACTGCTCTTCGTTTGAGCTGGCGGACGGCCGTCTCGTAGCGAAGCGTTCCCAGTACTCCGGCAAGATGGTTTCGACTTTCGGCTGGACGACTCCGCTGCAGATCGCCACGTTGCGTCCCAACGTCTTCGCCCTCACCGCTCCGACCGCCGATCGCGCGTGCGACTCCGTGCAGGCCGAAGTCGACACCACGACTCGTGCGCATGTTCGAGAGTTCAAGGCGAAGGAAGGCGGCAAGAAGGAACTCGCGGAAGCGCAGATCATCGTGTCCGGCGGCCGTGGGCTGAAGGCGGCTGAGCACTACAAGCTGATCGAGGATCTGGGGAACGCGATGGGCGCGGCGCTCGGCGCTTCGCGTGCGATCGTCGATGACGGCTGGGTGGGCCATTCCTTCCAGGTCGGGCAGACCGGCAAGACGGTTTCGCCCAGTCTCTACATCGCTTGCGGCATCTCAGGCGCGATTCAGCATCTCGCCGGTATGTCCTCGTCACGCGTGATCGTGGCGATCAACAAAGACGCGGACGCCCCGATCTTCAAGATCGCGAACTACGGAATCGTGGGCGATCTCTTCGAAGTCCTGCCTCCGCTGATCGCCGAAGCGACCGCGCACTTCTCGTCGCGCCACTAAGCGTTCCGACGACGGCGATCAAACGCCTTCGTCTGGAAGCTCGAAGACGAAGGTCGTGGTGCCGACGCGGATTTGATCGCCGTGGTTGAGCGGCGATGTCTTCACCTTCGCGCCGTTGACCCACGTCTTGTTCTTCGAGCCAAGGTCGACGATCTGGAACTCGCCGTTATTCCGCTCGACCCGGCAATGAGCGGATGACACCGCGTCTTCGACGAGGACCACATCGCTGTCGATGGATCGCCCGATGGTCGTCATGGGCTTGATCAGGTCGATCTTGCGGGCGGCCCACGCGGGCGCGGACGTCTCGCGCAGCCGGGGTGTTCCCGCAGCGGACCGGCTGCGCGGAGCGGCAAGAATCGCGGCCTCGGCAAGCGCGCCGAGCTGCACCGTGGTCTTGTCGGGTCGCAGCAGCCGCATCTTTCTAACCACGAGGTACACGAGGCCGGCAAGGATCAGCAGCCCCGTCACGGCAGCCGTCAGAGTGACGAAGAGGTCGGACATTGATCAGCCCCGGTCGCCGAAGAGATCGAAAATGAACGTGGTGTCGCCGATGAGGATCTTGTCGCCATTCCGCAAGACGACATGCTCTTTCGCTTCGCCATTGACCCACGACTTGTTTGTGGAGCCGAGATCGATCAAGCGAAACGATACGCCGTGCTTTTCAAGCCTGCAGTGGTGTGAGGACGTTTTGTCTTCGGAAAGCACGATGTCGTTATCGGCCGCGCGCCCGATGGTGACGTTGGAAACGAGGTTGTAGACCCGGCGGCGCTTGCCGGACGATGTTTCTTCCCGCAGACGCGGGATGATCGAGGCGACTGAGATGGTCTGGAAGGTCACGTCCTCGGTGTCATCACCCTCTACCGGGGGGAGCGGAAGACTTGGCCGGAGCGCGCGAGGAATCGGACTGAAGTCGGCCCGATAGGTTTCCGAGTTGCCTGGATCGGGCGCAGGCGTCGGGGCGGGTTTCGTGGACCGCGAGAAGGCCCAAAGAAACGCACCTGCGCCGACGACCAGAAGCACCCCCATCAGCAGAAACCAGGTCAGCATGAAGTGGAGCGTCCTTCACCGCCGCGGGAGAACCGGGAGGGCGATCGCATATGCTTCAAACAACGTCGTTTCATGGAGCGATTGATTTTTGCACGCTTACCCGACGGGTGCTGAGGGCATCATTTGACGGATCAGGCTTTCCACGTCACATTTCTGGATTTTGGGCACCAGCGCTATCTGAAGCTCGCTCTGGTCGTGTGCGTCTTGGCGCTGGCTGCTTTTTTCTTCGAACCCTCTGAATTGAGGGCGTTCGGGGGGAGTCGTGTCGGGCTGATTTTAGGAACCGTGGGCGCCGGTTTGATTCTGTGGCTCATGTGGTTCGGGATTCGAAAGCGAAGTTACCGAAGCCGGATGGGCACCGTTCAGGGCTGGCTTTCTGCCCACGTTTATCTCGGCATGTCGCTCGTGGTGGTGGCCACCCTGCACACGGGTTTCCAGGCGGGATGGAATGTTCATACGCTGGCCTACGTCCTGATGATGATGGTGGTGGTGTCCGGTCTTTACGGGGTGTACGCGTACGTTCGTTATCCCACAAGAATCACCGATGCCATGGGCGACGAAACCCTGGAAACGATCCTTCTGAAAGTCGCCAGTTTGGATATGGAAGCGCGAAAGCTGGCGCTGAGCCTGAGTGACGAGATCAACGCCGCCGTGCTGCTCTCCAGCCAGAAGACGCGAGTGGGTGGTGGGGCGATCGCGCAGCTCCGGGGAGTCGACCCCGACTGTCCGACCTCCGCCGCGGTGCGTCTGGTGCGAGCCAAGGTGGGGACCTTTCGTGGCGTGGAGACCAAGCGGGGGCAGGAGCTCTACGCGGTTCTGGTTCGCAAGGAGGGTCTGCTCGATCGCGCGCGGCAAAGCGTGATGTACAAGGCGCGGCTCGATATCTGGCTCTACGCGCACGTCCCTCTCTCGTTCGCGTTACTGGCGGCACTAGCCGCCCACATCCTCTCCGTCTATCTTTTCGTCTGATTCCGAAACGCTTTGATCCTTCGCTGCCTCGTCATCACGGTCACGCGCAACCGGAAGGGCCAGCCCATCCGGAGCACTCAGCTCGTCTCCGGCGATCCGATCACGATCGGCCGCAGCCCGCAGTCGTCGGTGTTTCTGCCCGATCCGCGCGTGCACCTCGATCACGCGCTCATCCGGAGCAATGACCTCGGCAAGCTTTACGTCGAAGCGCGCGAAGCACCCCTTGATGTCAACGGCGAGCTGGCTGATCGCGCCAAGCTCAGACGCGGCGCTCGTATTCTCATCGGGCCGTACGAGATCACTCCCGAACCGCCCACCAACCCGAACCATGACTTTGGACTCGCGGTCGAGATGGTTCAGCCCATCACCGATGTGCTCGGACCCTTGCGTGAGCGCTCCCGCCTGTCGTTGGCGGCAACCCACCTCTCGAAGCGAGGACTGTCGTGGGGGCTGTTCGCGCTGGTCGCGTTCTTCATGCTGGCGCTACCGTTTGCTCATGCGACCTCGCCTGACCTTCGTGAGGGAGGCGCTCAACCCCTTCCGGGCCCGCTGAAGAGTGTGGCTTGGGCTGTGGCGTGGAATCCCGGCCCTCTTTCTCAGGGCCATCATCTCCTTGCCGCTCAGTGCGATGCCTGTCATCGGACGCCATTTGAGCCGGTGCCTGATGCCGCGTGCGTCAGATGTCACAAGAATACGGGTCCCCACGTCGTCGCCTCATCGCCTTCCGCTTCCGTGGATCTGGGCGTTCGCTGCGCCGAGTGTCATCGCGATCACCGGGGGGCGGCCTTGAGCCATGCCTCCGGTCCCAGGGTCTGCGTGGATTGTCACGGCAGCATCAAAGCGCGCCACCCCCTGTCTTCATTGGTTGCCGTCACGGACTTCGGCACCGACCACCCGGAGTTCCGTCTCTCGATGATCAATCCGAAGACCGGCCTCGTCGAGAAGGCGGCGGCCCGCGCAGATCAGCCCCGCGTCGAGGCCTCTGGGCTGAAATTCCCCCACGCCCGCCATCTGGCCCCGTCGGGCGTGCGAAGTCCCACCGGCCCGCGTGTTCTGGAGTGCGCGAATTGTCATAAGAAGGACGAAGCGAACGAACGTTTTCAGTCGGTGAAGATGACGGAGAGTTGCTCGGAGTGTCATCGCCTTGAGTTCGAACCCGCGGTCACCACTCGTCAGGCGCCACACGCGGACCCCGCGCTCGTGATGGAAAGCCTCCGTGAGTTCTACGCGCGGGTGGCGCTCGGCGAGAAGCCTATCGACGTGCCCGTCGTCAACGATCTGCTGCGGAGGCCGGCTTCCGGCGTGCCGCAGGTCGAGAAAACCAATGCTCTCTCGTGGGCAGATCGCAAGGCTGCGTCGGTGGCGACGGATCTGATCGAGCACCGCGTTTGTATTCAGTGCCATGAGGTATCGCGCGTTCAGGGGCGCAGCGCCGTTGATCCCGCCTGGACCATCAAGCCGGTGCGCATCACCTCTTACTGGTTGCCCGGCGCCAACTTCGATCACCGAAGCCATCAGCAGGCCACCTGCGAGACCTGCCACAAAGTGCGTCAGTCGACGACCAGCGCCGACATCGCCATTCCGAATCTGGCGACCTGTCAGACCTGCCACGCGGGTGAGAAGCCTGCGCCCGGAAAGCTCTTCAGCCCTTGCCAGACCTGTCACAGCTTCCACCGCGAGACGCGGGGAGGCTTCGCCAGCAAAATCGCGGGAGCCGTGCCGCTCGATCCGATCCTCGAACCCCCGCGCGCAGGCTCGGTAACCGCGGGACCCGCTCGATGATTCGCGCGTGGCTCATCGTCGGCCTATCGCTGGCGTCGCTTGCCTGCAGTGGATCGGCTGCTCTGGACGCCGGAGGGTGCGCTGGCAACTGCGCCACTGCGGCCGATTTCCTCACGATCGCCGATGTCGAACGAGTGGTGTCGCAGGGCGCCTCTGACGCTCAGACGCGAGGGGCGAAAGCCACGATCGCGGTCGTCGACCGTGTGGGGAATGTTCTCGCCGTGTTCCGCATGGATGGCGCGGATCCAGGCTTTCGCATCAGCAGCGGCAAGGGCATCACCGGTGGCCTTGAGGATGCGCGGCTTCCGACCGGGCCGCTCCCGTCGAGCTTCGCGGTCATCGCGAAGGCGATCACGGGCGCGTTTCTTTCATCCGAAGGGAATGCGTTCTCCACACGAACCGCGAGCCAGATCATTCAAGAGAACTTCAATCCTCAGGAGCGATCGCAGCCGTCGGGCCCGCTTTACGGCGTCCAGTTTTCACAGCTCGCATGTTCCGACGTCATCAACACCACCGCGATGCTCGGTCCACGGCCTTCGCCCCTCGGCCTCGCGGCTGATCCAGGCGGACTGCCGCTCTACAAGGACGGACGCCTGGTCGGGGGCGTGGGCGTCATCTCTGATTCCCTCTATTCGCTCGACCTCGACATCACCAACGTCGATGCCGATCAGGACGAACTCATCTCGGTCGCGTCCGCGTCCGGTTTCATGGCCCCCGAGGATCGGCGCGGCGATCGCATCACCGCGGATGGACGAACCTTCCGGTTTGTGGATGGCAACCCGACTCCCTTGTCTTCGGGCAGCGTCCCTGCGCTGCGATCGATTCCCGGCGCTTTAACCGCCGTGCCCGGTTACTTCGACGGAACCGTCCGTGCTGGGACCGCTTTCGACACACCGTCGTCCGGCTTCCGCGCAGATGCGGATGCCTTCGCGGATGTGCAGGGTTACGTCCTTGTCGATGCGCAGAATCAGAACCGTTTTCCGCCACGGGCTGGCCCTGATGGCTTGATGACTGCCGCCGAGGTCCGGTCCATTCTGAAGAACGGCATGAGCATCGCGAACCGCGCGCGCGCGCAGATCCGGCGTCCCCTGGGTCTCGCCGCTCAAGTGACGGTGTCCGTGGTTGATTCAAACGGCGTGATCCTCGGAGTGGTCCGCAGCAAGGACGCGCCTGTCTTCGGAACGGACGTCGCGGTGCAGAAGGCGCGCACGTCCGCGTTCTTCTCCCGTGCCGACGCGGCCACCCTCCTGCGAACCATTCCATCGACCTCGTACGCGGGTTCGGGAACGGTCTCTGTTCCGTCGAACTACCTGACCGCGCTGAGGACGTTCCTGGCAGACCCATCGGCGCTCTCAAACGGCGTCGCCTACTCAGTGCGCGCCATCGGCAATCTTCATCGACCCTTCTTTCCCGACGGAATTGAAGGCTCGGAACCCGGCCCGTTCAGCACTCCCTATGCGAACTGGAGTCCGTTGCATGTCGGCCTGCAGCTGGATCTTGTCAACAATGCCCTCCTGGGCGCGGCCCAGGGTGTGGGATGCGCGTTCCTTCCTCAGCTCATCAACGGCATCCAGATCTTTCCGGGCGGCGTGCCGATCTATCGCGGCAATCAGCTGGTGGGTGCGGTCGGCGTCTCCGGCGACGGTGTGGACCAGGATGACATGGTGGCCTTTCTCGGTCTCACCAATGCGGCCAGGGAGCTCAGCACCGGCCTTGGCAATGCACCCAAGGCGCTACGCGCGGACACGATCGAGCCGCGCGGTCTCGGCACCCGCCTTCGCTACGTCCAATGTCCCCAGGCACCGTTTATTGACTCGACCGAACAGAATGTCTGCAGCGGCTTCTAGGCTCATGAGCATGTGCTTCATCGGCGCATTCACGATGCTGTCGACCCGGTCGTCCGCGCAGGAAGTTTCGCCCGCCGCGACTTCGACTCCGACACCTTCTCCTTCGCCCACCCCGCGGGAACAGATCGAACTGCGACGTCCGGGACAGAGCGAACCACTCACCTACGATCTCCCCCCGATTGATCCTGCGCGCGTCTCTCCGCCTGAGGCGGTGCTTCCGCGGGAGAGTCTCCCCGTGACCGATCGCTGGCGGATCATGGAGACGCTTGGGCTGGTCAAGCAGCGTTTCGGGGATCCTTACAACCAGAACGTCTTCAAAGGGGACAAGCCCTACGAGCCCTTCAGAAAATGGGGCGACGATGTTTTTCTGAATCTGGTCGGGGTGTCCGACACCCTTGTTGAAGCTCGTCGCCTGCCGATTCCCGTGGGCGCCCAGTCGTCCAGACGCGATGGCACGCTCGACGTCTTCGCGCCGTCGAATCAGTTGACCCTGGCTCAGACCTTGATCTTCGGCGGCTCGATCATCAAGGGGAACACCACCTTCAAGCCGCCCGAATATGAGTATCGCCTGATTCTCGCCGCCAATCTGAATCGATCTCAGGTCGATCCGGTGCGCGCGTTGCGCGTCGATCCAGGCCGCGGGTTCGTGCGCTACGACGGGCACATCGCGGTGGTCGAGGCTTTCTACGACAAGCATCGTCGCAACGTCTCGGATCGCTACGACTTCGACAGCTATCGAGTTGGTCTGCAGCCGATGATTTCTGACTTTCGTGGATTCATCTTCCAGGACAACGCTCTCGGTATCCGCTACTTCGGCAACCGCGACAACAATCGCAGGCAGTACAACCTCGCCGCGCTTGTTCGCATGGAGAAGGACACGAACAGCGGCCTTATCGATGCCCTGCAGCATCCGCGCGCCGACTTCGTCCTCCTGGCAAACCTCTACAAGCAGGATTTTCCGCGCCACGGATACACGACCCAGTTCACCGTGATCAACAACTGGAATCTTGAAAATGGCGACGCTTACTACAACAAGAATGGATTTCAGGAGCGCCCGGCCGTGTTGGGAGACGCTCGACCCCATCGCTACAACGTCACGTATCTGGGTGCCAATGGCGATGGACATTTCGGAGTGTGGAATCTCACGAGCTCGCTCTATGGGGTGGTGGGTCGTGATTCTCGGAATCCTTTGGCGGAACGGCCGCAGACCGTGGCAGCGGCCTTCTTCGCGACCGAACTGTCCCGAGACTTCGATTGGGTTCGGGGTCGGTTCACCTTGATAGGCGCCACCGGCGACAGCAATCCTTTCGACGGCAAGGCCACCGGATTTGATGCGATTCAGGAAAACCCGCAGATCGCCGGAGCCGATACCGGCTTCTGGATTCGTCAGGCCGTCCCGTTGATCGGTGGCGGCGGTGTCGCCATCTCGGGACGCAACGGAGTTCTTCCGTCACTTCGATCCTCCAAGGATCAGGGGCAGTCGAATTTCGTGAATCCCGGGCTGATGTTCGCGGGCCTTGGCGCCGATCTCGACGTGAAGCCTCAAGTCCGCGTGATCACGAACGCGTCCGCCATCGGCTTCGCCAACACGTCCGTGCTTTCCGTCCTGCGGGGTCAAGGAAAACTTGGCCGCTTTGCTGGCATCGATCTTTCGACCGCTCTGCAGATCCGCCCGTTGATGACCCAGAACATTGTGCTGAACGTGTCGGGAGCGGTTCTCCTGCCCGGTCGTTCGTTCAAGCTTCTCTACGACGAGAACCGGCGCGGTCCGCAGTATTCCATCCTCATGAACGTGGTGTTGGCTTACTGATGCTGGACCTTCGTCAGAGTCGGACGAGCCGCGCGACGTTCGCGGCGGGCGCTTCGCTTTGCGTGCTCGCGATGGCTTTGGTCGCGGCGCGAAGCCAGGACGCGGAGGCGAGCTCCGACAAGGAGGGAGCGGTGAAGCGCCACTACACCATGGCTCCTTCAGCGCCGGAACATCAGACCGAGGAGGAGGCTTTTGGGAAGTCCGTCGGATGCGTTTCGTGTCATACGAGCTCAGGCCACAAGACGATGCATGAAAATCCCGGCGTGGTGATCGGCTGCATCGACTGCCATGGTGGTGATCCGAAGGTGATGAACCCGGGCGAGACCCCGGTGGTGGCTCAAAATGCGGGACGTGCGGCCTTGTCGGCCTATGCAGAGGCGCGAGACGCGGCGCACATCCTTCCCGACGACCCGAAGGCCTGGCGAAATGGTTCCAGCGGAAATCCCCAGGCGTCGTACACGCTGCTGAATCGCGAGAGCTCCGAGTTCATCCGATTCATGAATCCGGGTGATCTTCGGGTAGCGCGCCTTGCCTGTGGGAGCTGCCATCTCCCCATCGTTCAGGCGTCGGAGCGCAGTCTGATGAGCACGTCGGCCATGTTCTGGGCGGCCGCCGCCTACAACAACGGAATCCTTCCGTTCAAGCATGCGACCATGGGGGAGGCCTACACCCAGAACGGCGCGCCCGCGATGCTTCGCAATCCGATCGACCCGAGTCCTGAACTCGCGGCGAAAGGAATCGTGGCATCTCTGTTTCCCTTGCCCGCGTGGGAGACCGTTCCTCCCGCCGACGTGTTTCGAGTGTTCGAGCGTGGAGGTCGGGTGATCTCATCGCAGTTCCCGGAGATCGGGCTTCCGAACAACACGGGGGCGCTTCAGAAGTTGGACGAGCCGGGACGTCCGGACCTCAAGCAGTCAAACCGCGGTCCCGGAACGGGAAGCCGTGTCTCCATTCCTGTGCTGAACATGACGAAGACGCGCCTGAACGATCCGCATCTGTGGTTCCTCGGAACGAACGATCAACCAGGTGACTACCGATCCTCAGGCTGCACGGCTTGTCATACCGTCTACGCGAACGACCGAGACCCGAAACACTCCGGGCCGTACGCGGTGTTTGGCAATCGCGGCGAGTCACAGAATGACGATCCGACCATCCCGCGTGAGAAGAGCGGCCATCCGCTGGAGCACAAATTCACCCGCGCCATCCCTTCGTCGCAGTGCATGACCTGCCACATGCACCAGCCGAATATCTTCGTGAATACGTTCTACGGCTACACGATGTGGGACTACGAATCGGACGCTCCCACGATGTGGCCGGAGAAGCAGAAGTATCCGACTGCGAAGGAGGCCCGTGCGATTCTGGATCGGAATCCCGAGGGCGCGTCGATCCGCGGCAAGTGGAGCGATCCGGAATTCCTGCGTGATGTCTCGACGTTGAACGCGAAGTTGAAGGACACGCAGTTCGCCGACTACCACGGGCACGGCTGGAACTTCCGGGCGGTGTATAAGCGCGATCGCAAGGGAACGTTGTTGGACGCCTTGGGGAAGGCCGTCTCAGATGACGACCCCGCGAAGTTCCAGAAGGCTGTTCACCTCGCCTCCATCCACATGGAAAAGGGCATGCAATGCGTCGACTGCCACTTCGCCCAGGATGCCCACGGGAATGGTCACATCTATGGCGAAGTTCCAGCCGCCATTGAAGTGGATTGCCGGGACTGTCACGGAACCGCAAGTGCGTATCCCACGTTGTTCACTTCGGGCCCGGCCGCTTCACCCGCGGGCCGTGACATGAAGCTGATGCGCACCCAGGACGGACGGCGGCGCTTCGAATGGCGTGAAGGGAAGCTGTATCAGCGCTCCGCGGTCGATCCTGACCTCGAATGGGAGATGCACCTGGTCAAAGATTCGGTGAATCCGCTTCATCCCAACTACAACGCGAAGGCCGCGCGGGCCAAAACGATGAGCGTCGGGCTATCCCAGAATTGGGGTGCCGGAATTCCATCGAGCAGCTACGCACACTCAGACGAAAAGATGGCCTGCTTTTCATGCCATACCTCCTGGACGACCACGTGCGCCGGATGCCACCTGCCCATCGAGGCGAACTGGAAGACGGAACGGAAGCACTATGAGGGCGGCGAAACAAGGAACTTCGCGACTTACAATCCGCAAGTCGCGCGCGATGACGCTTTCCAGTTGGGGCGGCAGGGGAGCGTGAAGGGGGGGCGGATCGCGCCGGTTCGTTCATCGTCTGCGCTGGTGCTGTCCTCCACCAACATCAACCGCGAGCGGATCTATGTCCAGCAGCCTCCAATCTCCGCGTCCGGCTATTCCTCCCAGGCGTTCGCTCCGCACTATCCGCACACGGAACGGACCACGGAGACGAAGACCTGCACCGACTGCCATGTCTCAGAGAATGGCGACAACAACGCCATCATGGCGCAACTGCTCCTTCAAGGAACGAATTTTCTCAACTTCGTAGGACTCAACGCCTATGTGGGTTCGACCGGGCACGTGACCGGCGTGCGTGTGACGGAGTGGGACGAGCCACAGACCGTGATCGGCAGTTACCTTCAGCGGTATGCCTACCCCGACTACTTCGCGAAGCACCAGAAGCGCGGCCAGAAGCTCGACGAGTCGCACTCGCATGGGACGAGTGGCCCCGCGTCATGCCTGCAGCTTCGAGGGGAATACCTCTATGTCGCGGAAGGAAGCGGCGGCTTTCGCGTTTACGACGTCGCGAGCATTGCCAACAAGGGTGTGTCGCAGCGCATCATCACCGCGCCCTTCTCGAGCCTGGGCCAGAACGCGCACGTCAGTTCGACCAACGCGACGTGCATGGCTCTCCCCACGAATCAGCCCATCGCGCCAATGCGCGATACAGGCGACCTGATGCGGGTGACGAACCAGGAGCAACCCATGCATCCGATCTACAACTACGCGTTCGTGGTGGACGCGGTCGAAGGGCTGATCCTTGTCAACATCAACACCTTCGCCGACCTGGAGCCGCGCAACAACAACATCAAACGCGCGCTGACCTGGAACGAGGGTGGCGTGCTCAAGGGCGCCTCGCACATCACCATCGGCGGGCACTATCTCTATATCGCGGCGGATCGCGGCATTGTTGTCGTGAACGTGGACGACCCATTGAAGCCTCGGGTCGCCTCGGTGGTCGAGATGGCAGGCGCGCGGGCGACCGCTCTCCAGTTCCGCTATCTCTTTGTCACCGACGCCACCGGCTTGCGGGTTGTGGATGTGACGGTGCCTGAAAAAGCTCGCCTCTTGCATCCTGAGGCTCCCGCTATCCCGCTCGCCGACGCCCACCGTGTCTACGTCGCTCGGACCTACGCCTATGTGGCGGCGGGGAAGGATGGGCTCGCCATCGTCGATGTGGAGCGACCGGAGGCGCCGAAGCTGCTGCAGAACTTCACCGCGGGAGGAGTCATCAACGATGCTCGGGATGTGGTGATCGCTTCGACCAACGCGTCTCTCTTCGCCTATGTGGCGGACGGACGGAACGGACTTCGGGTTGTGCAGCTGACGTCGCCATCGAGCCAGCCGAAGTTCTATGGTTTTTCGCCCGAGCCGAAACCGCAACTCATCGCATCTCGCCAAACGGAAACTCCGGCGCTTGCCTTGTCGAAGGGCCTTGACCGCGACCGCGCGGTCGATGAGACCGGGGGGCAGATCGCCGTGATGGGACGCATCGGCGCGCGCCCCTTCACCCGGACCGAGATGGAGAAGATGTATCTCGGCCCCGACGGCACACCGTGGACCGTCACCGATCGCGTGGACGTGTCGAAATTCAGAGGGACGGCGTCTCAGCCCGACCAGAGAGGACAGCGGTGAAGATATTCCTTCAACGCGCCCTGCATCGGCGCGCGGTCGTAGGGTTTGCGGTAGGCGCGATGGCCGCGTCGACCCCGTTTCTTGCTCTCGCCCGCGAAGCGCCCGTCCAGCACGAAGCACCGTCCCCGCACGAATCCACGCGACCCCTCCCATACCAGTCGAAGGACAAGACGCTGGGTGTGGTCACGTGCGCATCCAGCCTCTGTCATGGATCGATCACGGAATGGCAGGGTTCCAACATCCGTCAGAACGAATACGTCACGTGGTTGCGGACCGACAAGCATGCCGGTGCGGCGAGGGTGTTGCTGAACGCCCAGTCGAAGAGGATCGCGTCGAACCTGGGGCTCAAGGAGCCGCCGGAGAAGTCGAAGGTTTGTCTCGACTGCCATGCGCACAACCCGTCTCCTGAAACGGCGGGGCCGCGGGCGCGCTTCATCGACGGCGTGACCTGCGAAGGTTGCCACGGCCCGGCGGAGACATGGGTTGCGTCTCATTCCCTGCCCGGCGCCACTCATGAGCAGAACGTGGCTCACGGGCTTTACCCAACCGATCGTCCGGTGGAGCGTGCGCGCCTCTGTCTCTCCTGCCATTTCGGCAACAACGACCGCCTGGTGACTCATCGCATGATGGGCGCTGGTCATCCGCGCCTGAGCTTTGAACTGGAGACGTTCACTTCACTTGCGCCGCAGCATTTCACCATCGATGCTGACTACGTGAAGCGGAAGGGCGCCTGGAGCGGAGTGAAGGTCTGGGCGATTGGCCAGGCCCTCGCTGTGTCGGAGACCATGAAGATTCTCACCAGTCCCACACGAGGGCGCGACGGAATCTTCCCCGAGCTGGTCGTCTTCGACTGTCATGCCTGCCACCATCCCATGTCCCAACTCCGCTGGACGCCCGTGACGCCGTTTGGTCGCAGCCCGGGACCCGGAACGCCTCGTCTCAACGACTCAAGCCTGCTGATGTTGCGGGCGATCCTTCGTGTTGTCGATCCTGCGAAGGCGGAAGAGCTCACAGCGCAGACAGCGCTCGTCCATCGCGCCGCCACCGGAGATGGCGACCTTGTCTCCGCCGGCAGGGAGCTCGGAGCGATGGCAGAGCAAGCGGCCCAGCAGATCTCCTCCACCACCTTTGACGATGCGACGCTGCGTGGCGTGGCGCTCGCGCTCGTGGACGAAGGGCTGACCGGGCAGTATCGCGACTACGCCGCCGCGGAACAGTCCGTAATGGCCATTGGAAGCGTCCTGAATTACATGCAGACCAGAGGGCTGATCCAGAATGGAGCCGAGCTCAATCGGGGCCTGCGTTCGATCCGCGAGCCCTTGGCCAGCGACGATACCTACCGGCCCGCTGAATTCCTGGAACGTTTGAAAGCGTTCCGTCGTCTCGTCGCCGAAACACCGCCGCTCGCCTGAGGCCAAACGTCAATATGACTGAACGATTCAAAGTCGCCATCATTGGGTCCGGGCCAAGCGGACTCTCGGCCGCCGGCCGCGCGGCCGAATTGTCGGTCTCTCATGTCCTGCTGGAAGGCGGTCCGCTCTACTCGCAGACGCTCCAGAAGTACCAGAAGGGCAAGCACGTGATGGCGGAACCCAATGTTCTGCCGCTCCGCAGTCCGATGAGTTTCGCGGCGGGCACCCGGGAAGAAATCCTTGGCCATTGGGGTGAAGAGATTTCTCGCCACGGCGTCAACATCCGGTATGGCGCGGAAGTCTCCACGATCAAGGGCCAGAAGGGCGCTTTTGAGATCGGCCTGACCTCTGGTGAAGTGGCCGAGGCAGAGAACATCGTCCTTGCCATTGGTATGCAGGGCAATATCCGCAAACTTGGGGTCTCGGGGGAAGACCTGCAGGGGGTTCAATATCAGCTCGACGATCCGGATGAATACTCCGACGAGACGATCGTGGTTGTTGGCGCGGGAGACGCAGGCATCGAGAACGCGCTCGCGCTGACCCGGCAAAATCGCGTCATCCTGATCAACCGCAACGACGAGTTCGTCGGGGTGAAGGATGCGAACGTCGCCCTGGTCCAGACCGCGATCTCAGACGGCAAGCTGGAACTCCGCACCGGCACCCGCACCGTTCGCGTCAACCCGAGCACGGGTCCATTCGCGTTGGACTACATCGCGACCACGCCAGAGGGCACGGAGACCATCGCCTGTTCTCGCGTTATCGCGCGGCTGGGAGCCTCGCCGCCCCGCAAGTTGGTGGAGGGGTTCGGCGTTGAGTTCTCGAGCGCCGAGCGCGGGGCCGTGCCGAGGCTGTCGGAGCGCTACGAGTCGAGCGTTCCCGGGATTCACGTCGTTGGAGCGCTCGCCGGATGTCCCCTGATCAAGCAGGCCATGAATCAGGGATACGAGGTCATTGAGCACATTCTTGAGCGACCCGTGGAGGCGGCCGACGAACCGCTCCTTAAAGACAAGCTGCGTGGCTTGCCTCGATTCTCCACCGTCTCTGAAGGCCTGGCTCGGATCCAGCAGGCGCTTCCGCTGTTCGCGAGCATGAATACGCTCCAGATGAGGGAGTTCGTGCTGGACAGCAGCCTTCACACACCTCGCGCGGGCGAGACAATTTTTACCAGGAATGACTACACGAACTCGTTCTTCTCGATCGTCGACGGAAGCGTTCTCGTCGAGGGCGAGGTCAAGAAGGACGACACGGGCGAGATTTCTTTGAAGCACGGCGAGTTCTTCGGCGAACTCGGGTTGATCTCCGGTCGAAGGCGCTCCGCCACCATCAAGGCGGGCCAGAACTGCGTTCTGATTGAGACGCCACGACGATCGATGTTGAAGCTGGTGGCGTCGGTGGAAGCCGTGCGCAAGAAGATCGATGAGACTTCTCTCAAGCGGGCCGTTCACCACTACATGGCTCGCACCCTTTCAGAGGCCGACCTCCAGTACCTGGTGGAAGGCTCGCAGATCAAGCGCTTTGGCAAGGGCGAGGTTCTTTTCGCGGAGGGCGACGAGCCGGACGGCTTGCATCTGGTTCGACGCGGGTCGGTCACAGTTGCCCGACAGATCGCTGGTAAGGAGATGGTGCTTTCGTACGTTGCCGCGGGGAACTACGTCGGCGAGATGGCGCTGATGTCCGACAAGCCGCGAAGTGCCACGGTGCGCGCCGCCGTCGCCACCGAGACCATCGTGCTGGAGGCCCAGCGTTTTACCCAAGTGCTGGCCCGCAGCAGCACGATGCGCGGCAACCTCAATGCCCAGTTCATGGACCGTGTGCGGGAGAACGAGGCGCTCGCGGAGCAGATGGAGTCGGGGAGTTTGATCGGGTTCCTGATGCAGCAGGGCGTGGGTGAAGCGACCGACGTCCTTCTCATAGACGAGGCGATCTGCACGCGCTGCAACAACTGCGAGAAGGCCTGCGCGGATGTTCACGAGGGCACCTCGCGGCTCGACCGGGAAGCGGGTCCGAGCCTGGCGCAGATCCATGTCCCCACGTCCTGTCGCCACTGCGAGCACCCGCATTGCATGAAGGACTGCCCGCCGGATGCAATCCATCGATCGCCCAACGGCGAGGTCTTCATCGCCGATACCTGCATCGGATGCGGAAACTGCCAGCAGAACTGCCCGTATGGCGTCATCCAGATGGCTCCGATCGATCCGAAGAGACGCAAGCCGAGTCTGTGGTCATGGATGGCCTTCGGTCTTGGCCCGGAGCCCGGAGTAGAGAAGCATTCACACGATCACAGCCTGGCCAAGCACGCGGTCAAGTGCGATATGTGCAAGGATCTGTCGGGTGGGCCCGCGTGCGTGCGCGCCTGCCCCACGGGGGCTGCGATCCGGGTCAGTCCGGAACGCTTCCTTGACTACACCCCCGGTCGTTCCAAGCGCTAGGAATTGGTACGGAGGCCTGGCACGATGGCGACGGCGCACGCCGGCGTGTGATTGAATCAGTCCGAAATGACTCAAGAACGTGACACGTTAGAAACCGACATCCTGATCGTGGGCGGCGGCCCTGCCGGTCTTGCGGCGGCGATCCGCCTCAAGGATCTTCTGGCCGAGCGTTCCAGGCGCTCAGGCGTCAAGCCCTTGGAGCCTTCGATCATGGTGATCGACAAGGCCGCCGAATTCGGGGACCATTCCATCTCCGGCGCGGTCCTTGATCCGTCGTCTCTGCGCGAGCTTTTCCCGGACCTCGACAAGATGGACGCGCCTCTTGACACGAAAGTGGTCAAGGATTCCGTCGAATATCTCTTTGAAGAGTCGAAATTCCGCCTGCCCATCACGCCGCCGCCCCTGCAGAATCACGGGAACTACGTGATCAGCCTCAGCAGCCTCGTGAAGTGGCTGGCCGTCCAGGCGGAAAAACGCGGCGTCGACTGCATGCCCGGGTTCCCCGGCGCATCGTTGCTCTATGAAGGCGACAAGGTCGTTGGTGTGCGCACCGGCGACAAGGGCATCGACAAGCACGGGAACAAGAAGGGTAACTACGAAGCGGGCGTCGACATTCGCGCCAGGATCACCATCCTCGCCGAGGGAGCACGCGGAAGCCTGACCAAAACCGCGGTCACGAAGCTGAAGCTCGACGCCGGCAAGTTTCCGATGGTCTACGCCATCGGCATCAAGGAACTCTGGGACGTCCCCAAGGGCCGCATTCAGAAAGGTGAGGTCATCCACACGATGGGTGAGCCGCTTGGATGGGAAACCTTCGGCGGCGGGTTCATCTATGGCTTGTCCGATACGCAAGTTTCAATCGGCCTGGTCGCCGGACTCGATTACCACGACCCCTTCCTCGACCCCCATGGTCTGTTCCAGCGAATGAAGAAGCATCCGCGGGTGGCTGAGCTTCTTGAAGGGGGCAAGCTTGTCCGTTACGGCGCGCGCGCCATCAGCGAAGGCGGTTGGTACTGCATGCCGCGCACGTACGCTGATGGTCTTCTGCTCATAGGTGAGGCCGCCGGCTTCCTCAACGCGATGCGGCTGAAGGGGATTCATCTCGGTATCAAGTCCGGCATGCTTGCCGCGGAAACCGCCATCGAAGCCTTGGAGCGCGATGACGTCTCGGCCGCGGTGCTCAAGGGTTTCGAGGATCGTGTCAACGACTCTTCGATAAAGAAGGAGCTCTACGCCGTCCGCAATTTCCACCAGGGCTTCAAGCATGGCTTCCTCGGCGGCATGATCAATACCGGGCTGCAGATGGCGACCGGCGGGCGCGGGCTGATCGATCCGATGACGCCGTCGAAAGGCTACGCCGACATGGAGAAGCTGATCGACCGCTATGGCGCCGGAACCGATCGGGACTTTTTCCAGCGCGACAAGCAGGATGGCAAGCTGACCTTCGATCGTCTGACCGATGTCTTCTACTCAGGGACGACTCACGAAGAAGATCAGCCCTCTCATCTGCACGTGGCCGATCCAAATATCTGCGAGACCACGTGCCGCACCGAGTACGGAAACCCGTGCGAGAAATTCTGTCCGGCCGCGGTCTACGAGATGGTTCCGAAGAACGACGGCAAGCCCAATTCGCTCAAGTTGCAGATCAATTTTTCGAACTGCGTGCACTGCAAGACCTGCGACATCATGGACCCGTACCAGATCATTACGTGGGTGACGCCGGAGGGCGGAGACGGTCCGAAGTACGACGGCCTTTAGGAGTCTGCGCGCCAGAACGACTCACCGTCAGCCGGGCGGGAAGGGCTAAGCGCGCTCAATCCTTGTCGTCGGGCTCGATGAAGCACCACGCGATCTCCGGAAACCGTTCGTGGATGTGGCTTTCGAGTTCGTTGATCCGGGCAACCGCTTCTTCGATGGTCATGCCTGCGTTCATCTGAACCTTCGCGGCGAGCATGACCTGCGGGCCAAACTGCATGGTCATGGCCCGAAGAAGCTTGTCGATGCCAGGCGAGCGCTTGATTTCTTCGCGGATCGCGTCTTCGACGTCCCCTTCAGCCGACCGGCCCACGATCAGGCCCTTGATTCGCACCGCGATGAAGGCCGCCACCGCCACCAGAACCACGCCGATACTGATCGAACCCATGGCATCGAACTGCGGATTGCCCGTGATGGCGGTGAGGCCGACGAATCCAAACGCGAGCACCAGGCCGATGAGTGCGGCGACGTCTTCGCCGAGGACCACCACGAGTTCAGCGTTTCGGGTGTTCTTCAGCCAGTACTTAAAGGATTTCTCCCCGCGCAGGTGCCCGATCTCCTTCATGCATCCGGCGAGCGAGCCGCCTTCGAGCAGAATGGAGACGCCCAGAACGGTCAGCGCGACCCAGAGTTTCGAGACCGGCTCGGGGTTGTGAAGCTTGTGCCAGCCTTCATAGATCGAAAACAGGCCGCCCATCGTGAACAGCAGGAGGGCCACCACGAAGCTCCAGAAATAGGTGACTTTGCCGTAGCCCATGGGGTGTTCGCGGGTCGCCGGTTTCCTCGATTGTTTGAGGCCGATAAAGAGGAGGATCTGGTTGGCGCAGTCGGAGAACGAATGGATCGCCTCCGCGAGCATTGAGCCCGAGCCGGTGTAGATCGCGGCCACGAGCTTCGACACCGCAATACCGAAGTTCGCGAGCAGCGCGTAGACGATCGCCTTGGAGGAGGAGGTGTGGTCGGCCATGAACCGCTGATTCTGCCCGATTTGGCTCGTGAACGGGGCGAGTTCTTCAGGCCGCCTTGAGACGGTAGTGCGAGACGAGCCACTCACGGCCTTCGTCGAAGGCCCAGAGTTCCTCGCAGGACATGAAGAACGCGCGCCAGTAATGCCAGAACTTTTTCGCCTCGGGACCGTAGGTGTCGCTGAATAGTGCCTCGATCTCCGGACGATGAGTGTCCATGTTGGCGAGCCACGAAGCCGAGGTGCGCGAATAGTGCGTGCCCGGAACCTTCCAGTGTTCCTCGACCTGGAGGTCACGGTCGAGAGTCGGCGCCAGACTGTCCGCTGGCATCATGCCGCCGGTGAAGAAGTGGCGGGCCATGAAGTCGGAGTCGCCTTCGTCTTCGAACGGATACGAATAGTCCTTGTGGGTGAAGACATGCATGAAGAATCGGCCGGTGGGCTTCATCCACGATGCCACCCGCCGAAACATCTCCGGCCAGTTGCGGAGATGCTCGAACATTTCGACGGACACCACGCGGTCGAAGGTCCGGGAGGGCTGCCAGTCGGTGATGTCGGCGGTCGCGATTTCGACGTTGTTGAGCTGACGCGCGGCCGCGCGGGCCAGGATGAACTCGCGCTGAGGCCGAGAGTTTGAAACACCAAGAATGCGGGATGAAGGGAAGCGCTCCGCCATGGAGAGAGTCAACGATCCCCATCCACAGCCGAGTTCGAGCACGTCCTGGCCCGGAGCGAGATCGGCGCGCTCGCAGGTCAGGGCGAGCATGCGCTCCTCGGACGCGTCCAAAGTCGTCGCGGTTTCGTCCCAGAATCCGCTGCTGTACTTGAGGCGCTTGCCAAGAACCAGCTCGAAGAAGCGCGGCGGAACTTCGTAGTGCTGAGTGTTCGCAGCGTCCTGGCCGATCGCGATGGGCGAGGAGGCGAGGCCATCGACAAACCTCTTCTCCCGCGCTCTGCATTCCTCCAGCGATCCATCGTAGAGCGCGGCCTTGCGTTCGCGTAAGAATTTCCTGATCCCGTAGCGGATCATCGCGTCCGGAAGAAGGCCGGAGCCAATCAGCCCGTCGGTGCTCACGCCGCTCTCTTCCTGCTCGCCGCGATCTCCGGCAGCGACACGTTGCAAGGCCGCGTCAGCACCAGTTGCACGGTCGAAAGCGTGCGCGTTCCGAAGGCCGCGGCGCAAACCGAGAGGTAGTAGTCCCACATGCGGATGAAGCGTTCGTCGAAGCCGAGGTTCCGCACCGCGTCGAGGTTCTGGAAGAAACGAGCACGCCACATCAACAACGTGCGCTCATAGTGAATCCCGATGTCCTCGAGGTGATGCACCATCAAGGGCGTCTTCTCGATCATCGCGCCCGTCATGTGATGAACCGAGCCCAGCAGGCTCCCGGGAAAGATGTACTTCTGCAACCAGTCACAATGTTTTCGATACTGCTCGAAGCGGTGATCGGGGATGGTGATGATCTGGAGACCGATGGTCCCGTTGGGAGCCAGCAGTTCGTGGCACTTCGCGAAGAAGACGGTCCAGTTCTCATAGCCAAGGGCCTCGAACATCTCCACCGATACGATCCGGTCGAACTGGCCGGTGGTGTCCCTGAAGTCTTCAAGAGCGATGTCGATCTGGCCGGTCAGGCCCGCGGTGGCCACGCGTTCGCTTGCCAGTTCGTGCTGTCGCTTTGAGAGCGTCAAACCTTTCACCTTGCAGCCGTACTCACGAGCAAGCAAAAGGGAAAGGCTGCCCCAGCCGCAACCGATCTCCAGAATATTCATGCCGGGTCGGATGTCGAGCTTGTCGGCCAGGCGTCGCAGCTTGGCGTCCTGGGAGGCTTCGAGCGAGATCGTGTTGTCCGCGAAGTAGCCGCAGGAGTACGTCATGGACCGATCGAGGAAGGTCTGGAAGAAGTCATTGGAGAGGTCGTAGTGCGCTTCGATATTCCGCTTCGCCCCGATCCGGGTGTTCTTCCGCGTCCAGTGCCACGCGTCATTCACGGTATTGATCGCCAAGGACAGAGGCGTATCGAGGGGAAGCGTTTCTCGGGCGAGAAGGGCGGCCGACATCAGTCCGGGAAGATTGTCCGTGGACCAGTCGCCATCCATGTAGGACTCGCCCAGGCCGAGGTCCCCGCCCAGAGCGAACTTCTTGAAGAAGGCGTCGTCCCGGATGTCGATGGTGAAGCGAGGCGTGCCCTGTCCCAGAGAGCGGATGGAACCATCGGCGAGGGTGAGATCGAGGGTGCCTCCTTCGAAGTTTTCCAGTCCATTGAGCACTTGTTTCTTGAGGAAGGAACTCAGCATTTCAGGCGGCCTCTTCCGCGGCTTGCGCGGGGTCGTAATTGGGAGCGTGGTGGAAACGGGCGCCCTTGAACCACAGCTTGAGCGCCTGCCAATGGATGCCGAACATCACGCGCAGCGTCATGAAGGGAAGGGCGAGCAGATTGAAGGCGATCGTTGCGTCGGTCAAGGGAGAACGTTTCATGGCGAGACGGGAAGCGAGAGACAGAGCGCCGTCGTGGTACAGATCGCAGCGCGCCTCCAGGCACTCGCCGGGGAGAGGAAGGCGCCATTCGTAGCTGCCCGCCATATCGAAGAACGGCGAAACATGAAGCAGTTTTTTCGTCTTCCAGTGGTCGGCGTCGGAGGTGGCCAGCAAATACGGATGGGTGTCACCGAAGGTGTTGTTGACTTCCGCCACCACGAAACGAAGGGCGTTCTCTTCGTCAAAGCAGTAGAAGAAGCTCACCGGGTTGAAGGCGTAGCCGAAGATCCGGGCGTGAGTGAGAAGGAGCACGCGCCCGCGCGGGAGTGTTTCGCCATGAGCCGCGAAGAGACCCTCAAGGCGCTCTCGGGTCGATCCCGTGAAGTTGCGCAGATGATCCTTGTCCCAGTACGACATGGCACCCGCCCGGTTGTAGGCGAAAAGTCGCAGCGTTTGGTCCAGAGTGGAAAGCTCGTCAAGGTCGAGCAGCGGCATGAAGATGGGATAGCGGAAGCCGTGTCGGAGGCGCGCCAGTCTCTGGTGCATCACGTGACCGCGGTACAAGCTGGAGTTCAAAACGCCACCCCCAGGGATTGGGCGACATCCACCGCCGAGCGGATGCCATCCTCGTGAAATCCGTTGTACAAATGCGCGCCGGCGAAATGAACCCGGTCAGCCCCGGAGAGAAGCCGAAGCTGCTCCTGTGCCTTGATGGCGCCTCGATCCAGAATGGGATGCGTATAGGACATCTCGGCGAAGACCTTCGCCTTCGGCTCACTCGCGGGATTGAGCGTGACGCAATACTGCGTGTCACTGTGAATCGATTGCAGGCGGTTCATGTGATACGTCAGCGAGACCGGTGCCAAATGGTCGTGGCAGTCGGCGAGGTCACAGTTCCACGAGGCCCAGGCCGCGCGCTTTCGGGGAAGGCAGTCCCGATCGGCATGCAGGAGCGTGCGGTTCGTGGAGTAGCCGAAACTGGCCAGGGCGACCTCCTCGGGGTGGGTCCGGACCTTAAGCAGGCGCAGAGCATCGTTCGCGTGGCAGGCCAGGACAACCTGATCGAACGTTTCCGGCCCCCGACCGTCGCTGGTTTCCACCGTGACTCCGGTTCCGTTTCGCATCACGGCGGTGACCGGAGCGTCGCGCCGGGCGCTCGGTCCCAGATCTTCAACCAGCTTCGCCACATAGGCCCGTGATCCTCCGTCGACCGTCAGCCACTGCGGCGCGCCGTCCAAGGTCAGCCAGCCATGGTTGTCGAAGAAGCGCAGGAAGGCGAGGGTGTCGAAGTCGAGAACGCGATCGAAGGACGCGGACCAGACCGCTCCCGCCATGGGAAGAATGAAGTGGCGCTTGAAAGTCTCTGAGAAGCGCCCCTGGTCCAGGAAGTCCTTTAGAGCGACAGAGTCGCCCGGGGCAGCGAGAAAGGCCTTGCCCAGCCGCCCGAAGCGGCCAATATCGAAGAGGAGACGGTAGTGACCAGGACTTGCGAGAAGCGACGGAGTGGCGAACAGTCCCCGTAGACCACGGCTCGAATACTCGATGCGACACCTTCGACAGCGGACACCGAACGACATATCGCTCGGCTTGCTCACAACCCCGATCTCGCGGAACAGCTTGATCAGATTCGGATAGGTCCGCTGGTTGAAGACGATGAATCCGGAGTCCACGACGAGCTGGTCGCCGCCGTGGCTGATGTCGTGCGAGTGGGCATGACCGCCGAAGCGATGATCCGCCTCGTAGAGTGTGACCTCGTGTTTGTGGCGGAGCATCCAGGCACAGGAGAGGCCCGCGATACCGGAACCGATGATGGCAATACGCATGCGGCTAGGCCGTCAAGCCTTCGATGCTGGCTGGAACGGCGCTTGCGGGACGTGGCTTGCCGGTACGAGCCTCGTCGTAGACACGCGGGGGCACCGGTACGATCTCCCGCGCCAGACCCACCGCGGAGAGCGCGCGAATGACCCAGTAGGTCGGGTCGATCTCCCACCAGAAGAAGCCGTTGCGCGCGGCGCGTTGAAAGCGATGGTGGTTGTTGTGCCAGCCTTCGCCCAGCGTCACCAGGGTCGTCCAGAAATTATTACGGGAGTTGTCTGGGGTGTTGAAGCGCCTGGAGCCGAAAAGGTGATTGATCGAGTTGATCGCGAAGGTGGAATGGGCGAGCGTGAAAGTCGGCACGCAGAATCCGTAGACCAAGGCCGGCCAGCCACCAATCAGGAAGAGAGCAGCGGCAAGCAGGAGCGGAGGCCAGGCGTAATAGTGATCGAGCCACCGGATCTCGGGGTACTTCGAGAACTCCCGGACCACCGGGTTGGCGGCGTCCACGTTGTCCCATTGGATGTCGTTTGTGAACCAACCCATATGTGAATAGAAAAATCCGGAGACAACCGGGGAGTGCGGGTCGCCTTCGCGATCGGCGTACTTATGGTGGTACACGTGATTGCCGGCCCACCAGAGCGGACCTTTCTGGAGAGCCGATGTTCCGAGCCACGCGAAGATGAACCGCACAGACCGCGACAGACTGAAGGCACGATGCGCCATATGACGGTGGAAGCACAGTGTGATGCCGATCATGCGCACGTAGTGGGAGACCATGGCCAGCAGGATCAGCGCGGGAGTCGGCGGATAGACGAACGCCAAAAGGGCCGTGGACTGGATGGCCCAGAACAGTACGAGGTTGGCTTTTCCCATTCTTAGTATGTACGTCCACGAGACTCGGCTCGGATTGGACGTCTGGGTAAAGTCTACTCAAAAACTGCTCAAAAAGCTGGTGGCGGAGGCGCGTGGGAATCGAACCCACCTGTCCAGAGAGACTCTGGACGTCA
>JBDTQB010000023.1:0-26099 GCA_039932395.1 Vicinamibacteria bacterium
CGGCGATGGCGAAGTGCAGATGCGGGGTGTTGGCGGGCGCGTTTCCAGTGGTGCCGACGTAGCCCAAAACCTGGCCGCGTTTCACGCTGTCGCCTTCTTTGAGCCCGGGGGCGTAGCCCTGGAGATGCGCGTAGTAGAAAACGAAGTCGTGGTCGTCATCGTACTGGTACACGGCAATGCCGCCCGCAACGCTCGACATCATGCGAGCCACGGTTCCGTCGACCACGGCCACGATCTCCGAATGGCGGGGCGCGAGGATATCCACGGCGTGATGGATCCTCTTGCCGCGACTGTCGGTAAAGCTATTGGCCATGGACTTCGGTGTCACGGCGGGAACCGGGAAGAGCAGGTCTTCCTGGTTGAGTCTGGCGAGAACCTTCTTCGACGAGGGATCTGGAGCAGGTTCGGCTGACGGCACGGTCGGCGCGCCTGCGGAGACATCCTGTCCAGGAGTCCAGACAATGCAGAAGAGCAGGAACAGAAGCCCGGAGAGGACTCCCACGCCTACAAGCCTGCTGTCTGGCCAGGGCCGCCTTCCGTACCAGTTCACAGCAAAGACATTAGACCCGAGGTCCGGTCGGTCGTGAACCCGCGAAGCGTTGAAAGGCGACTTGTATCATCGCGGTCCTGTGAAGTTCCGCCGCTTTGTCGCGTGGTCCGCTTACGTCCTAGCGGTGGCCCTGCTGTTTGAGGCCACGGCGCGCCTGGTCCTGTCGAACGAGTCGATGCGGGCGCGACTCTTCACCAACGACGACGCATCCTGGCGACTGCAATGGGTGGCGCGTCAGCAACAGCAGGGCGCGCTTGCGTACGGTCTCGATGACTGGACGCCGACCCGGGGCTGGACGCTCAAGCCGAATCTGCGCGACGTCTCTTTCCGCGGCAAGTCGGTGAACTCCAACTCGAAAGGGATTCGCGGCCTTCAGGAGTTTTCGTACGAGAAGCCTGCCGGGGTGACCCGCATCGTGGTGCTGGGCGACTCCTTTACCTTCGGTGAGGAAGTGGGTGATGACGAAACGTTCAGCCATTTTCTCCAGCAGCTCATCCCGAACTCCGAGGTGCTGAATCTCGGCATCCATGGCTACGGGCACGATCAGATGCTTCTGTATCTTCGTGAGGAAGGGATGAAGTACCACCCGGACGTGGTGCTGCTCGGCTTTCTGCCCGACGACATGGAGCGCAACGTTCTCTCCTTCCGCGACTACGCCAAGCCGCACTTCGCCCTGGAAGCGGGCCAGCTGCAGCTCACGACCGGTTCAATTCCGGCGCCGGACGCCACGCTTGCTTCTGAAAACTGGCGCTCACGATTCATCGATCTGCTGACCATGCTGCGATCCCGCTATGAGTGGCGTTCCGGAAAGACGCAGGCTCTGACGCGTGATCTGACGTGGGCGCTTCTCACTGAGATGAAAACCACGATCGAAGCGGGCGGCGCGCGGGCGGTGTTCGCCTACCTGCCCGTCTATGGCGAGATCTCTCGGACGGATGACGGCATGACCGGCCGCGAGAAAGCGTTTTTCGCGTTCTGCCGCACGAACCACATTCCCGCGATTTACTTACAGCCCACTTTCCGCGCGAAGGCGAAGCAGGGCGCGATGTTCAAAGTGACGGGTCATTGGGGACCGCTCGAACATCAAACGGGGGCAGAAGGCATGCGCCAGCAACTCGTGGAGCAAAAGCTCATTCCCGTTTCGTAGGCCAATCGGACCCACAATGTCCCCGGTCAGGCGATCTGCGTGGGCCACGCGAACAACATTCCCCAGACCAATCCCTTGGGTGGAGCGCTGGCTCGCGGGCCAATTCGATCGTCGAACCGCTCGATCTCGAGCCTGCTCGCCGCGCAGGCCGAGGCGAGCTCGGGTTGGCCGAGTTCGGCGCGGCGGGAAAGAAGTCCGGTCACCTCCAGAACGATCGAGACCACCTCTGACCACAGGCACTCTCAAGCTCACCCACGGGCGTCTCGGTCTCCTCGATTGTGTCGTGAAGGACAGCGGCGCAAAGGACGGTCATCCGGCGGATGACCCTGTCGGAGTACTCATTGGCCGGCGAGGCTTCTTGGCCCTGTCTCGTCGGCCTGCAATGACGGCGGGCGGCTGATGAGATTGTCCACGCGCCGAGTGGACAATTGGACCCGATCCGACCTGGCCGTCGAATAGGTTCGGCGGATCATGAGGCAAGCATCCACGCGCCCCTCCGTGCGACCGCGAGAAAGCCAGCGCGTCGAGTGGAAGGAATCATGGCGCGACGATTGCCTGAAGTGGATCTCGGGCTTCGCAAACGGCGAGGGCGGCACGCTGGTCATTGGCCGGAACGACGCGGGCG
Organism: Vicinamibacteria bacterium; assembly: GCA_039932395.1. Lineage (GTDB taxonomy): Bacteria > Acidobacteriota > Vicinamibacteria > Fen-336 > JAGNNV01 > JAGNNV01. The sequence continues at coordinate 2,323 of JBDTQB010000023.1, forward strand.
ACGTGGTGAGGCTCAAAGACGCGCAAAGGCTCCTAGAAGAGATTCCCAACAAGGTCCGGGACATCCTGGGCATCATCGTGGACGTCGGCCTGAGGAAGCAGCGCAATCTCGAATATCTGGAGATCGCTACTCCTGCCTACGCCAACCCGATCAGCTACCGCGGCGAGTTCTACTACCGCAGCGGAAGCACCAACCAGGCTCTCAAGGGTCCTTCGCTGGAGCGCTTCCTCCTCCGCAAGCAGGGCCGCACCTGGGACGGGGTCCCGGCCCCGTACGTCGCTCTGCGCGATCTCTCGCGTCCGGCCATCGCGACCTTCCGCAAGCTGGCAAAGCAGGGGCGCCGCCACGACTCGACCCTGGAGCGCGAGCCCATCCCCTCGCTGATCGACAAGCTGGGCCTTCTGGAAGGCAAGCACTTGAAGCGCGCGGCCGTGCTGCTGTTCCACCCCGAACCGGACCACTTCATCACGGGCGCGTTCGTGAAGATCGGCTACTTCCGGACCGAGGCCGATCTTCTCTATCAGGACGAGATCAAGGGCGACCTGTTCACGCAGGCGCAGAAAACCATCGACCTGGTCCTGACGAAGTACCTGAAAGCGGCGATCAGCTACGAGGGCATTCAGCGCGTGGAGTCCTTCCCCATGCCCGAGGAAGCGCTGCGCGAGGCCGTGCTCAATGCGCTCATCCACCGCGACTACGCGGTGGGCTCGCCCATCCAGATCCGCGTCTACGCCGATCGGCTCTCGATCTGGAACCCGGGAGAATTGCCCGAGGGATGGTCGGTAGCGAGCCTTCTTCAGCCGCATGCGTCGCGTCCCTACAACCCTCTTCTCGCGAGGGCCTTCTTCCGAGCCGGCGCAGTTGAGGCCTGGGGCCGCGGGGTTCAGGGCATCTTCGAAGGCTGCGAGACCGCGGGTACTCCGAGGCCCAGAATCCGTTGCGAGGCCCGGGACATCTGGGTTGAGTTTCCGTTCGCCGGTAGGACTACCCCAATCGCTACCCTGGAAACTACCCCAATCCCCACCCCAGAAAGGATAGTCGCTCTGTTGAGGGCGCATCCCACCATGACCAGTCTGCAGACCGCCCACGAGGTCAGCCTTACGCTGGACGGTGTGAAGTACCACCTGCGCCGACTGAGGGCGGCGGGAATTCTGCAACACGTCGGCCCAAGCCGGGCGGGGCGGTGGGAAGTGCTCAAGTGAGTTCTTTGGCTCGACGGCCCCGTCGCAATGACGGCGACAAGCATGCTGATCGGCGATAGTCATTTCTCAATGAAACTCGCCTCCTGGAACCTGATGCTACCCGTCGCTGGCAGGCGTCGGGAGGCCATCCGACAGCACACCGATATCGAGGACGCCGACATCTGGGTGCTTACCGAGTCGCATGATGCCTTTTCCCCCGGGCTTCCCCACTCGCATTCCTCGGCGCCCGGGCGGGATGGACATCATGGTCCCGAGCACCGTTGGGTGAGCATCTGGTCGAGGTATCCGCTCACGCCTCTCGCGACTTCGGACGCTGAACGGACTGCGGCCGTTCGCGTTCTGCCCCCATCCGACGCGCCGTTCGTTTGTGTTTGGGACGGTACTGCCGTGGTCCGTTGATGCTTGGCGTGGGCATCCGGCCGCGGGTGGCGTGGGCGTCGGAAACGGGCTGGCCCTGCTGAGAGACCCGTTCAAGAACGGCCCATTTTGAGCGCCTTCCGATTGGGGGCCGGGGCTGCGGGTTTGTTGACGAAAGAAGGTGGCGCGCAGGTCTTGAGAGCACCAGAACTACTCACCTATGGCATTCACCAAACGCGGATCGGCCTTCAGGTTCTGCCACCGTCCCCTTCCGGATCACGATAGGGTCTCAGTCACCGCACCCAGGCCCTGCATGACCATCGATCCCTCACTGCTCCACATCATCAACCACCGCCTCGAGCCTCATGCGTCGGAAGGCGAGTGGCCCTACCTTGTCATCGCCGCTCTCGATGGGGACAGCGCCTTTGATGGCGCGCTTCAGCCGGCCGCACGCATCGGGCTTCCCAAGGCCGACGCGCCGGCGGCTCCGGCCGCTCAGCCGCGCAAGGTCTTCCTACAGGAGATCCGCGTGCGCGGGTTTCGCGGCATCGGTCTCGAGTCGACGCTCTCCATTGCTCCCGGGCCGGGCCTCACTCTCGTGGTCGGCCGCAACGGCTGCGGCAAGTCGAGCTTCGCCGAGGCGGCCGAGTTGCTCATCACTCACAAGAACATGCGCTGGGAGAAGCGAACGGAGCAGTGGAAGGAGGGCTTCCGCAATCTCCATCAACCCAAGGCCGCTCTTCACGCGCTGTTCACCGTCGAAGGCGGGCGCTCGTACGAGGTCCACCTCGAATGGAAGGACGATGCCGACCTCGGCGCCTGGACAGAGTACGTTCAGCCGCTGGGCGAACCGCGCACGACGTATGACGCTCTCGGCTGGGCCGCCTCGGTGGAATCGTACCGGCCCGTTCTTTCCTACAACGAACTGGGCGGGATGCTGGAAGAGCAGCCTTCTAAGTTCTTCGACGCGCTGTCGCGGATCCTTGGTCTTGATGCGCTCACGGATGCGGCGGGACGGTTGCAGAAGGCGCGGACCGAGCGTGAACGCCTGGTCAAGGACTCTCAGAAGTCCCAGAAGGAACTCGCCGCGCACTTGAGCAGTCAGCCCGACCCGCGTGCGCAGGCGATCGCCGCGTCCCTCGCCAGGAAGGCCGTTGACCTGGGTGAGGTCGAGAAGGTACTCGCGGGAGGCAGCGACCCGGAAGGCTCGGCGAGCGAACTCAAGACGCTGAAGGGCTTGATGGCGCTGGGCGAGATCAGCGATGACGCGGTGACGAAGTCCATTGAGGCTCTGGACCTTGCGACATCCATCCTGCGCGCGAAGGCGGGAACGCTGGCCGCGCGCTCGGCCGAGCTTGCCAACCTGCTCGATGCTGCGCTGCGCTTCCATACCGGACACGGCGACGGCGATTGTCCGGTGTGCGGCGATCCTGGGGCGCTTCATGCGACATGGCATGCAGAGCATCAGGCGATGGCGGTCACGCTGCGCGCTGAAGCGAAGGGCGTTCATGACGCACAGTCGTTGCGGAAGGCCGCCCTCGATGGAGTTCGCTCCATGGCCCAGATCCCGGAAGGTCTCCTGAAGTCTGCGCTCGCGCTCAGCCTTCCCGCTCAGGACGTTCTCGGCGCCCGCGCTCGAGTGATGGCCGCGCTGGAGCTTGACGCTGATGCGTGCGCGGCTGAAGTGAAGGAGAGCCTTCCCCGACTGCGCGATGCTCTGGGCGAGTTGAGGACGCTGGCCGCGGTTGAACTGACTCAGCGCGAAGACCTCTGGCGTCCTCTGGCCCAGGCCGTCAACGAGTGGCTGCCGGTCGCGCGCCATGCGATGGACGCTGTCGGTCGTCTCAGCGACATCACCAAGGCCGAGAAATGGCTGAAGGATGCGAACGAGGATCTTCGTAACGAGCGCTTCGCTCCGCTCGCATCCGAGGTGAAGCGCATCTGGGAGCAGCTCCGTCACAACAGCAACGTGTCGCTCGAGGACATCCGCCTCACCGGCGTCAACACATCGCGCAAGGTGCAGCTCGACGTGAAGGTCGACGGTACGGAGGCGAAGGCCATCGGAGTGATGAGTCAGGGCGAACTCCATGCGCTTGCGCTGGCCCTCTTCCTTCCCCGCGCCATGCTGGGCGAGAGCCCCTTCGGCTTCGTGCTCATCGATGATCCTGTGCAGTCGATGGATCCAGCACGAGTGGACGGCCTCGCCCGCGTGCTGCGCGACGCCGCGAAGACGCGCCAGGTGATCGTCTTCACTCACGACGACCGGCTACCCGAGTCGATGCGCCGCCAGGGCGTGGCCGCGACGTTCCTCGAAGTGACCCGGCGTGACCAGTCGGTGGTGGAGGTAACGACGCAGATCGATCCGGTGGGCCGCTACCTCGAGGATGCCCGGGCGGTGGCCCTGACTTCGGATCTTCCCGCGGCCGCGCGCGGCCGGGTGATTCCGGGGCTGTGCCGCGGCGCGGTGGAAGCCGCGTCGATGCTGGTGCTTCGGCGAAGATGGCTCGTCGCCGGGAAGTCGCGTGATGAAGTCGAGGAGCGTTTGCTTCGGGCAGAGAAGCTCAACCAGAAACTGGCCCTGGTGCTGTTCAACGATGACACCCAGACGAGTGAGGTCATGTCGCGGTTGAACGGTGTGAAGCGGGAATTCGCGGACACCGTCCGCACGCTGAACGAGGGATCGCACGCGGGAGTCGAGGATCCGACAGGCCTGGTCAACGCGACACAGCGTCTGGCGGAGTGGGTAAGGAGCCAGAAGTGAGCGAATCGGTCGCCCTCATCGACCTGGCCGCTTCGATGCTGGACCGACGGAACGCGCGCAGGCCGGGGATGTGGCCGCGGGCATCCGTGCTGATCGCTCGACAGGCGCTTGAGGGTGCGGTTGCGGGTTATTGGCAGATGAAGAAGATCTCTCTCGGTAGCTGCTCGATGCACGCGCAGCTCATCTGCCTTCGCGAGTACTTGCGCGAAGGCGACTTGGCGAGCCGCATCGCCCACGCCTGGGCAGCGATGTCGCGCGCGTGCCATCACCATCCGTATGAACTCACGCCATCGACGGAGGAGATACGGCACTGGATGGAGCCGGTGCGCGAGTTGCGGGAGGTCGTAATTCGGGGGTTGTAAGACATCGCCCACCACCCGAAGCGGATTGGGTTAGCTACGGAATAAGACCGAGCGCCACTTCCATCGCGGTCTTGAAGCCGACGCCCAGAATGAGAACGGTGAGCGCGATGGACGGAGCTTTGCCCCAACGCTCTTCGATCCTGGCGGTCAAGGCCCCCCATCCCACGGCCACCGGCAGCATCACGTAGTAGTGATGCTTCAGCAGGAAGTTAAAGAACAGGTCCACGCCGCTCACGAAGAACAGAATGCCGATCCAGGTCGTGAGCACGAGACGCGGCCAGGAACGAGGCAGGAGCACGAAGAGGCTGAGCGCTCCGGCGAGAGGAATGAGCATCGAGCCGTAGCTGTAGGAGAGCTTGCCCGGCTCGAGAAGCAGTCTCGAAAGAATGGGCGTCGCCTCGGCGGCCTTGCCCCCCATGCCTGCGCCGCCAATGATCTTCGGCACGGATTGCATCAGGAACGGCAGCGTCCAGTGCACGTAATACAGGAAGAACGCGCAGGCGGAAGCCATGCAGAGCATCGTGAACAACAGGCGTGCTCTGGGAAAGTTGGCGCGGAGCGAGGCCAGGATGAGGAAGACCATCACGGCTCCCGTGAACAACAGCGCGGCGGTGTAGGACAAGAAGCAGAAGGTGAAGATCGCGCTGGTCGCGAGCCAGGTGCGAAAGCGAGTCAGGTCATCCACCCGGAACATGAGCCACGGCAACGCCAGACTCGAAGTCCAGACGCCGAGGATCGTCATGAGATGCCCAAGCCCCAGCATCTGAAATCCCGGGACCAGGCCGACGAAGAGAATCGCGGTGAAGGTGGCGGCACGCTTTCCGGAAACGCGCTCGGCGACGACCGACGCCACAAGCACCAGCGACGCGAACAGAGTGGCGAGCACCACCTTCTCCGCAAGGTAGAACCAAGGCCTCGGCAGGATCGACAGAGGGGACATCAAAAGCTGCCAAAGTGCCGGATGCGGCATCACGATCTTTCCCCATTGCGCCTGTTCGCTGAGCATGCTGCCGGGGAACGGCAGGTAATAGATGAGGAAGCGTCCCTTCCAGATCTCCTCCGCGATGGACGAGTGGAAGACAAAGTGCCCGCCGCGGTAGTAGGGGAAGGCGGTGGCGCTCAGCCACGCCACCCATCCGGAGGCCGCGGCCGCGATGGCGGCGTCGCCTGGGAGAACGCGCGAGCCGTTGTCGCTCACACTGACGATGCCGCGCACGAGCAGGGCGAGCGCAGTTCCCGTGCCGACGATGCACAGGAACTGGAAAGTGAACGGGATCGCCGCGAGTGGATTCAAGGCGATGGCCGTGGACGAGCCGATCAGCAACAAGGCGCATGCCCAACGTCCCGCCACCGCAGAGAGCCCGGCGCCGCCAAACGCGACGAGGGCAAGCAGGGCCGCGATCAGGATGGCCGCCACAATCCGGATCGAAGGCAAAGCACCATCGCGCTCCACCGTGACCTCATCGAGACGCAGCGCATCGGAAGCGCCGGGCATTGTGAGGATCAGGCCGGAGGTCCAACCAAAGGGGGCGGGCGCGGATGTGGATCCTTCCGTCCATTGCGTCTCCTGAAGTGCGCTGACAATTTCTCGATCGCCGACGCGGAGGACATCCACATCGCGTGGCGGTCCATCGATGGCGGCGGATGAGGTGACCTTCCAAGAGGTCCCTCCTCCAAAGTCGGACAGGTCCAGTTGCGCGCCGCGTGGAGCCCGACGAGACCGCCCGCCACCTTTGCCTTCGAACGAACCAAATCCCTGCGCGACGGCCACCTCGTGTCCCGAGCCGAGGTCGATCTCGATACGAGACTGCGCACGGTAGGCCAGCGTGATCAGCACAACTCCGGCAAACACCATCGCGGCAACCTGGACGTCTTTCACACGGCTCAGGCCAACGCGCAGAGCCTGCCCCGAGGATCGAGTCACCGCTGCGACCCAGACCGCAACGCGAGGCATCACACGAGCCAAAAGGCCGATCACGCCCAGCGCACCAATGAGCGGCCAGGCCCACACCGCGGCGATCGGACGCGCGAAGGCAAACAACGCGGCTAAGACGACGATGCAAAGCATGGCCGCTCGATCGGCGGTTCGGGGTGAAACGCCGCCCGTCATCGCGACGAAGGCCACTAGCCATCCAAGAAGAATCAACGCCGCGATGGAACTGAGAGGCGGAACGCGGATGCCACGCCCCATGGGAATCAGCCGTGCCTCCTCCACGCGCACGCCCAACCGCCGCGCATCGCCCGCTCCGGGCTCGAACGCATCGGACTGAAGCCCGACTTCAAGGTCGGAGTTCCAAAAGCCTGCCGTCGCGGTCTCAAGAAACACGACGGCGGCGGAAGGACCAAGCGTCTGCGTGACCGTATGGCCGCCAGCGCTCAGCGTCATCCGCGGCGCGTCCTGACCCGGCGGACGCCAGCCCGAGAGCAACACTTCCACCCGCACGGTGGCACCTGCCCCAGGTCCCGGAAGGACGATCGTGCTTCCATCACTGCTCCAACGCAGACCGTCTTCCGCTGGAAAAAAACCACGGAAGGTCGCGTGGGAGACAAGACCGTCGGCCGCGTGAAGAACGATCGGACGCTGAATCTGATACGCCGCGGTCGCGAGCAGGAGGCTGACCGCGATCAGCCGGACCAGCGCCTTCATAGGAGCTTCATCGAGGTGATGGAGGCGTGCGGCGCAGCCTGGCCCACATGCGCGCCAGTGAAAGCAGCGTCCGCGGGACGTCGCTTGGCCGCACGGTCGACTGACCAGCGGTGCGCGGATAGTGCCTCACGCCGCGTTGCACATACCGATAGCCTGCGCGGTGAATCCGCGCGACCAGCTCGGTGTCGATGAAGAAGTCCGGACTGTCGAGAGGCAGGGCGCGAATGATGTCGCCCTTAAACAGCTTGAATGAGCAGTTCAGGTCGCGCACCGACATGCCGAACGCCATCGATGAGAGCGAGTTGAATCCGCCGGACACGAACTTCCGCAGCCACGGATCCTGACGATCGACGCGGTAGCCGAGAACCACGTCGTTGTCAGCCATCAGAGGAACAATGTCCTTCAATTCCTGAAGGTCGAACTGGTTGTCGGAGTCCGTGTAGAAGACGAGGTCGCCACGGCTTGCCTGGAAGCCATCGCGCAAAGCGACCCCATAGCCAAGGTTCGTGGGGTGATCCACCACTCGAACCCGCGGATGAAACTCCGCGACCAGCTTCGAAAGGATCGCCGACGTGCCGTCGCGGCTGCCATCGTTGACCACGACGACCTCGTAGTCCAAGGTCACCGTGAGAGCGCCTCTCACTGCCTCTCGGACCGCCCGTTCGATGCTGCCTTCCTCGTTGTAGGCCGGAAGGACAATGGTGAGGCCTGGGGCCGGGGCGTTGTTCTCTAGTGTCTTCTGGGATTCCATGGCGGATACGGTCGAAGCCCAAGCGACCAAGGCGCTCAAGAGACCGGCGAACCACTTAGTTTAAAGGATCAGACTCGTACGGGCTGCTAGAGGGGGCTTCCCCTGGAGGGGAATCGCGGTCCGGCCGCACGCGGCGCTCTCCCTCGGAGAGCTTGGCGACCGCCGCCACAACCAGGCCCACGCCGGCGAGAATCCCAAGACCCACCAGCGGCTTGCGCTGCAAATAGCGACCGGCCTTGTTCGCGTGTTTCTTGACGTTGCGCCCCACCTTCGATGCGTAATGCGTGGTGAGGGGATAGGCCTCGAGCCCCCGCATCGTGTGCTCAGCCTTTGCTTCCGCGGTGGTTTCGCCGGAACGACTGGGCACCACCGGCACGACCTTCGTGACGAATCGTTCCGAGCGCGATCCGCGCTGATGGGAAAAGACCCAGGTGAACTCTGCTCCAAGGAGGAAAAGCTGAGCCGAAAAGTAGATCCACATCAAGAAGACCACGAGCGATCCCGCGGCGCCGAAACCTGAGCTAACCGTGCTCCGTCCGAGATACAGGCCGATGAGCAACTTCCCCAGCTCGAACAGGACGGCTGTCACCACCGCACCCACACCGACGTCACGCCACGCAATACGGGCGCGCGGCATGACCTTGTAAATGATGGCGAACAGGAGCGCGCTGATGAGGAAGGACAGAAGAGAGTTCGCCACCTGCAGCAGCGAGTGCCGGCCTTCGAACCAGCCATGGGACAGTTCGCCCACACCGGAAAGAACCGCGCCGAAGGCGAGGGAGAGCAACAAGAGAAAGCTCATGACCGCCACCATCAGGAAGGACTTGAGACGCGTGCGCAGCAGCTTCACCAGGCTATTGCTTCCAGCGGGTTCCGGCACGCGCCAGATGCGGTTGAGCGCGCTCTGCAGTTCTCCGAAGACGCTGGTGGCGCCAAGGACCAGCGTGAAGGCGCCAATGAGCGATGCGATCACGCCTTCCGCCGGCTGACTCACGCTCTTGAGAAGCTGCTCCACGGTTCCCGCCGCCTGCGCGCCGATACGATCGCGCAGTTGAAACGCGATGGCGCCTTGGGCCGCCTCCTGCCCGAACACCATGCCACCCACCGCGATCACGAGGATCAGGAGAGGTGCGATCGAGAAAAGGGTGTAGTAGGCGATGGCCGCGCCCATGCTCGGCGCGTAGTCATCGACCCACGCCGACACGGTCTTGTCGATCAGCATCCGGATGTCTTTGAACGTCATGGGCCGGCGCGGTTCAGGAGTCGTCATTCAGGTGTGGACTCCATTATCAGCCGGAGGGGCGAGGCCGCCTATTCCAAGACCCGCCCAGCGTGCGCCTTATCCCACCTGCCTCGCCTCGAAAGCACTGATCTCCGCATCCTGTGCAACCAGATAGCCGAGTTCGTCGACGCCTTCCATCAAACAATGGCGGGCGAATGGCTCAACAAAAAACGCGGCCTCTCCGCCGGGCCAGGAGACCGCCAGCCGTTCCAGGTCGATCGTCACTTCGGCGCCTGGCCGATCGACCAACCCCCGATGACTGGCTTCGTCGATGACCACCGGAATCACGCCATTTTTGAGCGCGTTGCGTCTGAAGATGTCGGCAACCGATGTCGAGATGACCGCGCGGATTCCGTTGTCACGCAGCGCCCAGACCGCGTGTTCGCGCGAACTCCCACAGCCGAAGTTCCGGCCCGCGACCAGAACCGAGGCATCCGCCACTTCAGTTCGATTCAGCGGAAAGTCCGGACGCGGACGCCCGTCCTTGTCGAAACGCCAGTCGGCGAACAGCGCCGGTCCATAGCCATCCCTCGCGGTCGTCGTGAGGAAGCGCGCAGGACAGATCTGGTCGGTATCGATGTTCTCCGCCGGAAGAACGACGGTATTGGATGTGATGCGGCGAAGCGGCTGATTCATGAGATGAACTCCCGTGGATCGGCGATGCAGCCGGCGATGGCCGACGCGGCTGCGGTGAGAGGGCTGGCAAGGAAGGTCCGCCCTCCGGGTCCCTGACGGCCTTCGAAGTTGCGATTGCTGGTGCTGACCGAGTACTGCCCGGGAGCAAGACGGTCGTCGTTCATGGCAAGGCACATCGAACAACCCGCATCGAGCCACTCCGCTCCGGCATCGCGGAAGATCCGATCAAGGCCTTCTGACTCCGCCTGGCGCTTCACTGCTTGCGAGCCGGGGACGATCAACGCGCGCACGGTTGACGAAACGCGGCGATCCTTGAAGACTGCTGCGGCGAGTCGTAAGTCCGAGATCCGCGCATTGGTACAGCTTCCGATGAAGACGACCTGCACCGGCTGGCCTTTCAGCGGCTGGCCCGCTTGCAGATTCATGTAGCGCAGCGCCTTCTCAGTGGATTCGTCGCCTGCGGTTCCGGGGATCACGCCTCCGATCACCGCGCCCATTCCAGGGCTCGTTCCGTACGTGATCATCGGCTCGAAGGCCGACGCATCCATCATGACCTCCTTGTCGAAAACGGCGCCTTCATCGGTCCGCAATTCCCGCCATCGCGTCACGGCCGCATCCCAATCCGCACCCTGAGGCGCGAACGGCCGGCCCTTCAAGTAGGAAAACGTCGTCTCATCCGGCGCGATCATGCCGGTGCGCCCACCCGCCTCCACCGCCATGTTGCACAGCGTCATCCGCTCCTCCATCGAGAGCCCCGAGATCGTGGAGCCACGGAACTCGATCACGTGGCCGACGGCGCCTGAAGCGCCGATGCGAGCGATCAGGCCAAGAATCAAGTCCTTCGCGGTGACGCCTCGCGGAAGCGCTCCATCGAAGGTCACCGACATCGCCTTGGGCTTTTCCAACAGAAGGCACTGCGTGGCGAAGACCTGACCGACTTCGCTCGTGCCGATGCCGAAGGCCAGCGCGCCGAACGCTCCGTGGGTGCTCGTGTGCGAGTCGCCGCACACGATCGTCCGACCAGGGTGCGTGACCCCGAGTTCGGGACCAATCACATGGACAATCCCCTGGCGGTCACTCTCAAGACCGTAGAGCGTGATGCCCGCTTCGCGACAGTTCTCTTCTAGCGCTCGGATCTGGCGAACCGAAGCGGGATCCGTCACGGCGGTTCGACGGCCGTCCGCTCCCACACTGGTGGGAATGGCGTGGTCCATCGTCGCGAGGGTTCGGTCAGGTCGTCGGACTTTCAGGCCACGCTCACGCAAGACGGCGAAGGCTTGAGGCGACGTCACCTCATGAATGAGATGGAAGTCGATATAGACGGTGGCCGGCGTGTCAGCCGTCGCAGGCTTCACCAGATGCGCGTCCCAGACCTTGTCGAGCAGAGTTCGCAGAGCGCTCATGCCGCCACCTCGATCGCCCGTTCCGCAGCGCCTATGGCCGACAGATACGCCTTCAGCGATGCCTCGATGGAATCGGTGCTCGCCGCCTGGCCGACCGTTTCCTGATCGCGATGTCGGACACGGACCGTGACTTCAGCAAAGGCATCCTTCCCGCTGCTGACCGATCGCGTGTGCCAGTCGAGAAGTTCCAGACTGACCCCGAGGGCGAGATCGATCGCCTTCAACGCGGCATCCAACGGTCCGTTGCCGACGGACGAGGCCGTGCGCCGTTCCCCGTTTGCGTCGATCTCCACGGTCGCGGTGGGGATGACGCCGTTTCCCGAGAGCGTCTGATAACGAACCAGGATCGGCCGGCGTTCGCCCTGCTGATCGAGCAGCGCCAGCAGGTCGTCGTCATAGACGAACTTCTTCCGGTCGGCCAGCTCCTTCACACGCATCGTGACGTCATCGAGCTGATCAACGTTGAGTTTCACGCCAAGCGCGCGCAGCCGTTTCTCCACCGCGTGACGGCCCGAGTGCTTTCCAAGGACCAGAAGCGTCTCGCCCACACCCACGCTCTTCGGCGTCATGATCTCGTAGGTCAATGGGTTGGCGAGGATGCCGTGCTGATGGATACCCGCCTCGTGGGCGAAGGCGTTTCGCCCCACGATCGCCTTGTTGGGCTGCGGCCACACACCGGTGATCGAGGAGAGATCGGCGCTGGTCGGCGCCAGCAGCTCGCTGTTGACCCGCGTGTCGAAACCCAGCGCCTCGCGCCGGACGCGCAACGCCATCACGATCTCTTCGAGGGACGTGTTCCCGGCGCGTTCGCCGATCCCGTTGATGGTGCACTCCACCTGACCCGCGCCCGCGCTGATCGCCGCGATGGAGTTGGCGACGGCCAGGCCGAGGTCGTTGTGGCAATGGACCGAGATGACCGCGGTCGGAATGTCGCGCACGAGTTTGCGCACCATCTCCGCGTATTCATCAGGAAGGGAATAGCCCACGGTGTCGGGGACATTCAGAACACGGGCGCCCGCTTCGTGAACGGCGCGCAGAACTTCAAGGAGATACGCGTACTCGGTCCGCGAAGCATCTTCGGCGGAGAACTCGACCTCGCCAATCAACGACTTGGCGAGGGCAACGCCTTCGCGGGCCTGCTGGAGCGCTTGGTCGGCGGTGATCTTCAGCTTGTCGCGCAGATGGAGCGCGGAGGTCGCGAGGAAGGTATGGAGGACCGGACGGGCCGCTCGGCGCAACGCGTGGGCGGCGACCTCGATGTCCTTCGGCTTGCAACGCGCGAGGGCGGCGATTTTCGCGGTCTGGATCTCTCCACAAATGCGTTCCACCGCATCCACCTCGGCAAGCGACGCAATGGGAAATCCCGCTTCGATCACATCCACGCCCAGTCGTTCAAGCTGACGCGCGAGACGAAGCTTTTCCGCCGGGTTCATGCTGCAGCCCGGCGATTGTTCGCCGTCGCGCAGCGTGGTATCGAAGATGGTGATGAACGCGCTTTTCGTCATGATGTTCCTGCCTCAAAAACAAAAACCCCCAAGGATGGCCTTGGGGGTTTGATGATCCTGGTTTCCTTCGACCTAGATCATTGACCCCAAGGCTCCTAGAAGGAGCACGCTAAGAAGGAGGGGAATCTCTACCGCAAACGACGCGCCGCCCGAGAAAGGGCGCGCGCTGAACTTGGAAGTGGAGAAGGTCACGTCGAAGCGGCATACTACACGACTCCGCGTTGACGTCTTCAGCGCTCGACTATCCTCGGCCTTTGGAGGTCCGATGCATCCAGCCGCCCGCTTCGTTTTCGGTCTTGCGCTCGCCGTCGTTTCAACTGTGCAGGTGAAGGCGCAGTCAAATCGGATCGACCGGGTGACGCCGCTCGCACCTGACCTCGCGAGCTACGGCTCGCACGCGATCGGTGTGCGCACGATTCAAGTGACCGACAGGAATCGCCCGGACATCCTCGGCACGAAGGAGGGAACGCCGGCCCCGCGCTACGACCGAACGCTGACCGTTGAAGTCTGGTACCCGGCGACGCTCGCTGCGGGTCAGGCTCAATCGGGCGACTATCCGGGTGTCATCACCCGCGATCCCAAAGTAGTGGTGACCCTGCACGGTCGTGCTGTGCGCGATGCGAATCCCGAGAAGATGGCCGGAGGATTTCCGCTCGTCGTCATTTCTCACGGGTATCCGGGGAGCCGCTATCTGCTGAGCCACATGGCCGAGAACCTTGCGAGCAAGGGCTTCGTGGTCGCTTCGATTCAACATCCGGACAGCGGATACGAAGATATGAAGGCGTTCGCCAGCACGCTTTACAACCGTCCCTTCGATCAGCTTTTCGTCTTGAACGAAATGGATCGGCTCAGCCGAACAGGCTCAGGCAGCTTCCTCGAGGGTCGCGTCGATGCCGGCCGCACCGGCATGGTCGGGTACTCGATGGGCGGCTACGGTCTGGTGAACGTGATCGGCGGCGGATTCAGCGCGGCCTCGTCGAAACTTGCCGGAATCCCACCCAATGGAATGCTCGCTGAGCGCTCCGCGGTAAACCCCGAGTATCAGAAGTCGATGGATCCGCGCATCAAGGCCGCCCTCGCCATCGCACCGTGGGGCATGCAGGCGGGCTTCTGGGACGCGGAGGGACTCAAGGGCATCAAGACGCCCGTGATGTTCGTGGCGGGCAGCGCCGACGACGTCTCGATGTACGAGAAGGGCACGCGCGCCATCTACGATGGTGCCACGAACGCCGACCGATATCTGCTGACGTTCGTCGGCGCAGGACACAACGCGGGCGCGCCCATCCCCGCTCCTGAGGAAGCGTACGTGAGTGCCGACGGTCAGCCGGGCGGGTTCGCTCACTACGCTGACCCTGTCTGGGACACCGTCCGCATGAACAACATCCTCGATCATTTCGCGACCGCCTACTTCGGTCTGCTGCTCAAGGGCGAACAGGATAAGAAGGCGTATCTGGATGTTGTTCCGAATGGCAAGGATGGTGTGTTCGCGGTTGACCGCGAGGGGAAGCCGACCGCGGAGTACACGTATTGGAAAGGCTTCAAAAGAAAGACAGCGGTGGGCCTGATCCTCGAACACGCCGCCCCCACGCCCCGCTAAGTATTGTCAAACGCAAGTGAGTTGGCCGCACTTTTTTTGAGAAGTGACTTGGCCCGTTTTCGTTTCTAAGCCGACAGACACAAATCTGCTCTTCCTAGCCGCTTAGTGCCGTTGACATTCTTGTTGGGGGCCGCGGCTCCAGGGACGACCACGACCAAGCCCCGGAGCAGCTAGAAAGCCAAGAACGTTGGAAACCAATTCCGACTAAGCCAGAACTTGAGCGCCGGCGTACACACGCCCCGCTAAGTATTTGACACGTCTCGTGGAATCGGCGCAGAATGCGCCCGCAATGAATATCGCGGTGTCACGCGGCCGGTTCGTCTTTACCTGCTCCCTGGGAGCGGGTGGAGAGGTCGTTTAGCACCTTCACTCAAGCCTGAGCCTGAGTATCCAGGCCCGCTCCCTTGATCGCACATCAAGAAGCGGGCCTTTTGCTTTTCTGGAGAACACACACCATGGACCTCACTTCAATTCGGGAACGTCTGAGTGCCGCGGACGCGGCTCTTGTGGAAGCGCTCGCCGCCCGGCAACGCCTGGTCGGCGAAGTCGCGGAGGCGAAATCACAAGGCGTGGCGGCGCTTCGTGATGTCAGCCGCGAGGAAGACGTCCTGACCCGCGTGGTCGAACTCGGACGCGAGAGCGGTCTTGACCCGTTTCATCTCACCCGGCTGTTCCGCGAAATCCTCGGACACTCCCTCCGCACGCAGGAATCGTTGCTCGCCCCCGGGCAGGCGGCGGAGGCGTCGACGCTACGCGTGGGGTATCAAGGCAGCGAAGGGGCCTTCAGCCACATGGCTGGGTTGCGTCATTTCGGCACGCAGGCTCGCGATGTTCACTACCGTGGCTATGACTCATTCGAGGCTTTGATCGAAGGCGTCGAAACAGGCGACCTCGACCGCGGCATCCTTCCCCTCGAGAACACCACCTCCGGATCGATCACCACCAACTACGACCTGCTGGCGCGCACCACCCTCGCGATCGTGGGCGAAGAGATCCAGGAAGTGGATCATTGCCTCCTCGCGATCGAGGATGTTCCGTTGTCGCGCATAAGGCGCGTCCTGTCTCACCCCGTGGCCCTGAGCCAGTGCGGACGCTTCCTCGGAACTTTGACCGACTGCCGGATCGAGTCGTTCACCGATACCGCGATGTCCGCGCAACGCGTCCGCGCGGAGGGCGATCCGACCCAGGCGGCGGTTGCGAGCGAAGAAGCCGCGCGCATCCACGGTCTCGTTATCTTGAAGCGCGGGCTGGCCGATCAGCGGGAAAACTTCACCCGTATGGCGATCATCGCGCGTAAGCCCGAGCCCTGCGACCTTCGTGTTCCCGCGAAAACGTCGCTAGTCTTTGCCACACGTCATGAGGAAGGCGCTCTGCTTCAATGTCTCGCGGTGCTCGCCGAGCATCACCTCAGCCTGAGCAAGCTGGAGTCACGTCCGCGGCCCGGCATGCCCTGGGAATACCTCTTCTATGCCGACTTCGAGGGCAACATCGCGAATCCCGATGTGGCGGAGGCGGTGCGCGAGTTTCAGTCGTGCGCGAGTTTCCTGAGGGTGCTCGGGTCCTATCCGTCACGGACCGCCATCGAAGCTCGCCCCGCCGCGCCCCGACCGCGCGTTCAGGCCATCAGTGTCGATGAGGTAGCCCCACAGACAGGGGCAGGCGAAGGCGCACTCGCACCGCCTTCGAAAAAGTCCGCCGCGCCCGCGCTGGCTTCGCGCGATCATCGTCCCACCGACTCCATCATTTCCGTGGGATCGCATTCATTCATCGGAGGCCCGCACAAACCCGTCGTCATCGCCGGCCCCTGCGCCGTCGAGTCGCTCCAGCAGGTCCGGGCGTGCGCGCGCATCGTCAAGGAAATGGGAGGCACCATGCTCCGGGGTGGATGCTTCAAGCCAAGAACATCGCCCTACTCGTTCCAAGGCCATGGCTACGAAGCGCTCGAATGGCTGGCGGAAGCCGGCGCGGAAGCCGGCCTGCCGATCGTGACCGAAGTGATGCATCCGCGCGACATCGAAGCGGTGGCGGAGAAAGCGCACATGATCCAGATTGGCGCGCGCAACATGCAGAACTTCTCGCTGCTGCGCGAAGTCGGCCAGACCCATCGGCCCGTCATGCTGAAACGCGGCATGATGTCTTCGATCGACGAATGGTTGAACGCCGCCGAGTACATCCTCGCGCAGGGGAATCAGATGGTTCTGCTCTGCGAGCGGGGGATCCGCACCTTCGAGACCGCGACCCGCAACACCCTGGACCTCAGCGCCGTGCCGGTCGTGAAGGAGCGCTCTCACCTGCCCATCATCGTCGACCCCTCCCATGCGGTAGGCGTGCGGCAGTTCATTCCGCCCATGGCCCGCGCGGCCCTGGCGTCGGGCGCGCATGGAATCATGGTCGAGATCCATCCTGATCCCCGCACCGCCCTCTCCGATGGCCCGCAGGCCCTGACCTTCGATATGTTCGAGGCCTTGATGACCAGCCTCGGAGCGAAGAGGGCGGTGGAAACGTTCTAGACGGTCTATGCTGAACGAGCTAGGAGTGCGCGTTTGAGCGAACAAGATCTTTTTCAGACGAATGAACTGTCGCGGCCGGCTTCGACGCGTCTGGTGATCAAGGCGCAGCAGATGTTCGATCGCGCCGAGTACACGGCCGCATCGAAAGTCTTGCTGCGCGCCGTGGACCTCGATCCGCATCCCGTCGCCCTCCAGCTCCTCGGTGCCGTCTGGCTGAAGCTGAATCAGCCTGAACGCGCCCTCATTCCCCTCGCCGCCGCG
Source organism: Vicinamibacteria bacterium (assembly GCA_039932395.1). Lineage (GTDB taxonomy): Bacteria > Acidobacteriota > Vicinamibacteria > Fen-336 > JAGNNV01 > JAGNNV01. Next base: position 19,597 of record JBDTQB010000023.1, read on the forward strand.
GTCACGCTGGACCCCACGGGATTCGCCGCTGCGGAACTCGCCCATGTTTTTCTGCGCCTTCGGCGGGAACGCGAGGCCCACGCCATGGCGCTTGTCCACCTCGGGCGGCATCCAGGCGACCGTCGCGCCCTGGAAGTGATTGAAGCCACGCGCGAAGATCGTTGACCGGTCTCTGAGCATCTGACACACTTGCCCGCCATGGCTGGCGAAAATCCTGACGAACTCCTCAAAGTCCCGTTCTTCGAAAGACTGGATGAGGAGGAACGGCAGACCCTGAGTCAACAGGCGGAACTGGTTCGCCACCCCGCGGGACACCAGATGTTCTCGGTGGGTGATCCAGGCGACTCGCTCTATCTTTTGACCCAGGGCTCGGTCGAAGTGTTCTTGAAGGACACCACCGGTCAACGCATCGTTCTGGAGACCCTCACCAAAGGCGAGTTCTTCGGCGAAATTTCCCTTCTCGATGCCGGGCCGCGCACGGCGTCCGTCATCGTCAAGGAAGACATCGAAGCGATCCGGGTCGACCGTCACGATCTCGACGCGCTGCTGCGTCGTCATCCGACCGCCGCACTCGACCTGCTCGCCGCCATGGGCCGGCGCCTGCGTCAGACCGCAGGGCTCCTGCGTCAGACCGCGTCGCGCAACGTCAATCAGGAAGTCGACGACACCCGCACCTCGGTGCAACGCGTGGCCGACTGGATCGCCGAGTTCTCGGGCAGTCTGACCTTCCTGTTTCTGCATCTCCTCTGGTTCTTCTTCTGGATCCTGCTCAACACCCATTGGGCATCCACGGTGCCGGTCCTCGAACCGTTCACCGGCTTCGATGCCTTTCCCTACGGCCTGCTGACGATGGCGGTGTCGCTCGAAGCGATCGTGCTCTCGGTCTTCGTTCTGTTGAGTCAGAGCCGTCAGGTCGCGAAAGACAAGATCCGCTCCGACATCGAGTACGACGTGAATCTGAAGGCCGAGATGGAGATCGCGCAGTTGCACGAAAAACTCGACATCCACAGCGCCCAGATGCTCGCGCGCATGGAGCGCATCGAGCGCCACGTGGCGAAGTAAGCGGATTCCCGAAGCTCAGCCGCGCCGGAGCACGCCCCCGCGAGAGGGCTAGGAGAAGATTCAGGGAGTGACGGTGGGCAGGCCCTGAGCGGTCCACTCCCCCATGCCGCCCTTCACGTCGATCACCTCACGGATCCCCATGTCCTGAAGGATCTGCGTGGCCATCACAGAACGGTAGCCGCCGCCGCACATCACGTAGGTCGGGATCGTGGGGTCGAGGTAGGCGGCGTGGTCCTCCAGCTGATGAAGCGACGCATGCAGCGCGCCTGCGATATGCCCCGCCTGCCATTCTGCGTTGCGGCGCACGTCCACCACCTGAACCGGACGGGGATCGGGACGAGTGAGCAGCGAATGAAGCTCGCGAACGGTGAGCTGTTGCATCGCTTCGACGGGACGTGCCGCAGCCTTCCATGCGTTCATGCCATCCGCCAGCCACCCAACCGTGCGTTCGAGTCCGACCCGGGCCAGGCGGGTGCGCGCTTCAAGCGCGTCCGATTCGTTCGCGGCCAGAATCAGAAGATCGCGCCGAGGGTCGAGCAGTGTTCCCGCCCAGGACGCGAACTGACCGCTGAGACCGACGTTCAATGACCCGGGAATATGGGCCAGGGCATAGTCAGCCGAGGGACGGACATCGAGAACCACGGCGCCTTCTTCTTGTCGACGCGCGAACGCCTCGACGGTCAGGCTCTCGGGTGCCGATTCCGCGCCCAGACTTGCCGCACCGTGACGGTTGATCTCAACGTCCATCGGAAAGTACCGCGGCGTCTCAGGCGCATCGGCGGTGAGGAAGCGGATGAACTCATCGCGCGACATGGGCTGCAAAGCGACATTCGTGGCGCGCTGGTTGCCCATCGTCGCGAACGTCTCCTTCGAAAGGTTCTTGCCGCACAGGGATCCGGCACCGTGGGCCGGATAGACGAGGACGTCATCGGCGAGCGGAAGGAGCTTGGCGTGAAGGGAGTCGTACATCAGACCCGCCATATGGTCCGCCGTCAGACCCTTGCTTCCCAGGAGGTCGGGACGCCCGACATCACCAATGAACAAGGTGTCGCCGGTCAGAACCATCTGCGGCTTGTCTGAGACGTTCGTGTCCGTCACCAGAATCGAGATGCTCTCCGGCGTATGACCCGGTGTCTCAAGAATTCGGAGCGACAACGCGCCAACCCGCACGTCATCGCCGTCGCCCACGCCGCGATGCTCATAGAGAGCGTTCGCCTTGCGCGAGATCAGAATCGGCGCTCCGGTCAGCTCAGAGAGTTCTTTGTGGCCGCTGACGAAGTCGGCATGGAGGTGCGTCTCGATGATGTAGCGGATGGTGAGGCCGCGGGACTTCGCTTCGTCCAGATAGACGCCGACATCGCGGCGGGGATCGACGACGACGGCCTCGCCCTTCGACCCAAGAAGGTAGGAGGCCTGGGCCAGGCAGCCGAGATAAAACTGCTTGAACTCGAACGTGGGCGAAGGTGCGGTGGGAGAGGGCGGGGATGTTGAGGTCATGAGAGCGTTGAGTCACTCGAAAAAAAGCAGCAGCCACCGTCTTCGCCCTTCGGAATCCTAAAGCTTCTGGGTGGAAAAAGCCTGAGCCCGGCCGACCGGCCGGATCGGCTCGAGCTCATGGCGCGATTTGATCAATGTAACAACGTGCTATTACAATAGCTCAGTGAAACACAGAGTGGTCCTACAACCGGGCGGAGGCGCCCAGTCGGCCGAAGCCGTCGGGCCGCTGCTGAACGCGCTCCTGTCGATGCGCACTCCGGCGGAACTTCGGAGCTTCCTGGACGATCTGTGCACGCCGGCCGAGATCGAAGCCATCGCCGACAGATGGCGGGTGGTTCCGCTGCTTCTCAAAGACACGCCCTATCGGGAGATTCACGATCGGACGGGAGTGAGCGTCACGACGATCGGACGGATCGCGCGTTGCCTCAGCTTCGGTGCGGGCGGCTATCGCCTGGCCGCCGAGCGTGTTCTTCCGCCGGCAGGGAAAAGGAAGGCTTCGAAATGACTTCAATGACGTCTGTGAAGCTCACGACCCTCTCGTGGAACGACCTCGACGCGGCCGCGCGGGCCAGCGCTTTGAAACGGCCTATCACCGCCACTTCATCGGAAATGGAAGCGATCGTCCGCGGAGTGGTCGACGCGGTGAAGTCGCGCGGAGATGAAGCGCTCCGTGAGTTCACCCAGCGATTCGACGGTGTCGCGCTGGACCAGCTCGAAGTGTCGGAAGCGGAGTTCGCGGAAGCGGAGCGCGGTGTCGCCGATGCGGTGAAGGCCGCGATGGTCGAGGCCCGTGAACGTCTGCTGATCTGGCACAAAGCCGGCATGGCCAGGGAGTTCGAAGTTGAAACCGCGGCGGGCGTGACGTGCGGCCGCGTCCTTCGAGGCATCCGCCGTGTTGGCCTCTACGTCCCCGCGGGCTCCGCGCCGTTGCCCTCGACGGCTTTGATGCTCGGCGTCCCCGCAAGTCTGGCCGGCTGCGAGGAGGTCGTCCTCTGCACCGCGCCGCGAAAGGACGGTCGCGCCGATCCGACCGTCCTCATGGCGGCGAAGCTGTGTGGCATCAAGCGGGTCTTCAAAGTGGGCGGCGCTCAGGCGATTGCGGCCATGGCTTTCGGCACCGATTCCATTCCCGCCTGCGACAAGCTCTTTGGTCCCGGCAACTCTTATGTGACCATCGCCAAACAACACGTCAGCACCACGCCCGGCGGGCCTGCCATCGACATGCCGGCCGGCCCTTCCGAGGTTCTGGTGATCGCCGACGACCGCGCGAATCCGGTCTTCGTGGCAGCGGACCTTCTGGCCCAGGCCGAGCATGGTCCGGATTCACAAGTCATCCTCATCAGCGATTCCACTCGGCTGACCGAGGCGGTGATCGAGGAACTTGGCACACAGCTCGCGACGCTTCCACGGGCGGACATCGCCCGGGAGGCGCTCCACCACGCGCGCATCATCGTGGCCGCCACCATCACGGAGGCCGTCTCCATCAGCAATGACTACGCGCCAGAGCACCTGATCCTCTCAGTTGAGAATCCTCGTGAAGCCCTGACCAGCGTTCGCGCCGCCGGCTCCGTGTTCCTCGGCGCACTCACCCCGGAATCGCTCGGTGACTACTGCTCCGGCACCAACCACGTCCTTCCCACCAACGGTGCCGCGCGCGCCTACAGCGGCGTGAGCGTCGCAAGTTTTCAGAACAGCATCAGTGTGCAATCCGCCACCCGCGAAGGCCTCGAGGCCATCGGTCCCTGCGCCGTCACCCTGGCACGCGCGGAAGGTCTCGAAGCACACGCCCAGGCGGTGGTCCGCCGATTGGAGTCGCAGTCATGACATCGGTTCTCGATCTGGTCCGTCCGGACCTCCGCACCTTCGCGGGTTACGCATCCGCGCGACGCGCCCAAGGCTCCGGTCACGTGTGGCTCAATGCCAATGAAAGTCCGTGGACGTCGTCGGGTGACACCGGCCTCGGCCTGAATCGCTATCCAGAACCGCAACCGGTCCAACTGAAAGACCAGATGGCGGCGCTTTACGGGGTCACGGCCGATCAGGTGCTGGTCACACGCGGAAGCGATGAAGGCATCGACCTGATCGTACGCACGTTCTGCCGGGCCGGCATCGATGGCGTGTTGACAGCACCGCCGTGCTTCGGCATGTACGCGGTCGCCGCCCGTATTCAAAACGCGCCGCTCGTGGAAGTTCCGCTCGACGATGACGGAGAGACGTTCTCGCTCGATCTCACCGCGGTCGAGGACATCGTCGCTCACGGAGACATCCGCGTGGTCTTCCTCTCATCCCCCGCGAATCCGACCGGCCAGACGCTGACCCACAAGCAGATTCGTCAGCTCGCCAAAGCCTTGCAGGGGAAGGCGGTTCTCGTCATGGATGAGGCGTATGCGGAGTTCTCGTCCGTCGGGGCCGCGACGTCCATGCTCAGCGAGTTCCCCCACCTGATTCTGCTGCGCACTCTTTCGAAGGCCTTTGCGCTCGCGGGCGCACGCATCGGCGCGGTTCTGGCCGACGCCGACGTGATTCGTATTCTGCGCAGCCTGGCGGCGCCCTACCCCATTCCGGCGCCCTCCGCCGCGGCGGCCCTCGCCGCGATCTCCCCGAAAGCCCAAGCGCAGGCCCGTGAACGCGTGGCTCTGACCATCAAGGAGCGCGACGTCGTTTTCAAACAACTCAAGGCGCTCGACAGTGTGAGCACCGTCTATCCCTCCGAGGGCAACTACCTGCTGACCCGCTTCAAGGACACCGAGGCCGCCCTCGCGCGGCTCCTGGGCAAGGGTGTCGTGGTCCGCGACATGCGTGACATGAGTCAGCTCGGCGATGCGGTGCGGATCAGCGTGGGCACCCCCGAAGAGAACAAGGCCTTGATCGACGCGCTGCGCGAGAATTCTCTATGACCCGCATTCTTTTCATCGATCGCGACGGCGTTCTCATCGAAGAGCCGCATGATTTCCAGATCGATGCGTATGACAAGTTTCGGCTGGTGAGCGGCGTCATTCCCGCGCTCCTTCGTTTACGGGATGCGGGCTTCGAGTTCGTGATGGTGTCCAACCAGGACGGTCTCGGCACCGCCAGCTTTCCGCGTGAGTCCTTCCAGGGCCCGCATGACCTGCTGATGCAGATCCTCAACTCTCAGGGACTTCACTTCCGCGAGATCCTGATCGACGAGAGTTTCCTGCAGGACTTGAAACCCACGCGCAAACCCGGCATCGGCATGGTCATGCACTATCTGCGTGATCGTTCTATCGACCTCGCGGGGAGCGCCATGGTGGGTGACCGTGACACCGACATGCAGTTCGCGCAGAACCTGGGTGTGCGTGGCTTCAAGCTCGGTGCGAAGAACTATTCCTGGCCGCAGATCGCTCATGCGCTGGTCGACGCCCCACGCATCGGTCGGGTCGAACGCTCCACCAAGGAGACGACCATCAAGGTCGCCGTCGATCTCGATCAGGCCGCCGACCCGCTGATCAAGACCGGTCTCGGCTTCTTCGATCACATGCTCGAGCAGCTCGGAAAACATGGAGGCTTCGCTCTGGAGGTGAGTTGCAGTGGCGATCTCCATATCGACGAGCACCACACCGTGGAAGACACGGCGCTCGCGCTGGGTGCCGCTCTGAAGCAGGCGCTGGGCGACAAGCGCGGCATCGGGCGCTACGGCTTCACTCTCCCGATGGATGAGACACAGGCCACCGCCACGCTCGACTTCTCGGGGCGTCCGTACTTCGTCTTTGTCGGCGCTTTCCCACGCGAGAGCGTCGGCGGCCTGCACACGGAGCTGGTGCCACACTTCTTTCGCTCTCTTTGCGAAACCTCCGGCTTGAACCTGCATTTGAGCGTCCAGGGCGAGAACGCGCATCACATGGTGGAGGCGTGCTTCAAGTCGGTGGCACGCGCGCTGCGTCAGGCCATCCGGCGCGAAGGCCTCGACCTGCCGAGCACCAAGG
>JBDTQB010000024.1:0-26060 GCA_039932395.1 Vicinamibacteria bacterium
GCGATCACAATGAGGAGGCGGGACCGCGCGATGGACATCACTCGGGCTCGCGTCGGTCCGGGTAGTCGAGCTTCTGGAAGTCGAGGCTGAGCTTCGAGATGACGGCCTGCCGCTTGCCTGTGCGCACCAGCGGAATCAGATCGACGAACTGCACGTCGATGCGCGTTTCTTCGCCAAGATACTGACGGAACACCGACAGGATTTCTTTCTCAAACAGATCCGGCGCGAAGCGGCTGCCCTTGACCACCTTGAGGATGATGGCACCACGCTCTTCCTGGACCACCTGGAATTGGCGAACGAGGTAGTCGTAGTCCTTGAGAACGTGCAGGAAGAACGACCCCGGCATGACCCGACCGTGCGCGCCGATGACGAGCGACTGCACCCGACCTTCGATCCTGCCGACCCGCGGCAAACCGCGTCCGCACGCGCACGGTTTGGTGTCGTCCATCGCTTCGGCGAGATCGCCCACGCGGTAGCGGATGAAAGGCAGGCAGAGATTGTTCAAGTCGGTAATCACGACTTCGCCGACTTCACCGGGCAGCGCTTTCCGTCCATCCTTGAGGATCTCGACGATGTAGCTCTCGGCCATGACGTGATGGCCATCGTGCGCGCCGCATTCGTAAGCGATCCCGGAGAACTCGCGGCTGCCGTACTTGTCGAACACGCGCGTGCCGAACGCGTCCTCGATGATCCGTCGGCTCTCGTCCGGAAGCGCCTGGGCCGACGAAATAATGCCGAGTGGCCGGAAGCCCGGCCGATCCTTCGCGGAACCAAGATGACCCGCCAGATAGTTGAAGGATTCCGCGTATCCGTCGATCAGGACGGGTTCGTAGGCGGACAGCCGGCCGAGAAAGGCGCTCATGGCGCCTTCGGACATTTCGAAAGCAGGCAGGAAGAGACGCCGCAGCAGCCATGCGTCGAAACGCTCGCGCGCGACTTGAGACGGGCTCATGCCGAGGGTCTGATGCCACAGGCGCGCCTGCCGGTCGCCGAACTTCCAGCCAGTCCATTCCATGGAACGCAACGTGGACGCGAGGCGGATCTCCAACTGATGCTGGTCGGCGTAACAAACGAAAGGTTCGCCCGTGGAACCGGACGTCGCGATACGAAGGATCAGATCGTTGTCGTGGTTGTCGGAGAGCAGGTCGAAGTGCAGGTTTTCCCGCACATCCGCTTTGCTCAGCATCGGCAGCTTCGGCAGATCGTCCACGGTCTTGATGTCATCCGGACCGAGGCCGAGCGACTGCATCCGCTCGCGGTAGAAGCCGACGTGGTGATACGCATGACTGACGAGCCGGCGCAGCTTCTCGTCCTGAAGCTTCCGCATCTGCCCGAGCGACAGCCACTGACTCTGCTTGAGTTCGCGGTAATAGAGCTCGGTCCGTCGGGTCAGTAACCAGGCGTGCAGAGGCATGGTGCGGAAGTAGATGGCGCGCCGCCACCTCCGCGACCACGACAGTTCCTCATCGGCGCGCGCCGGCGGATTGCGGGCCAGGAAATTCGCAACCAGGGTCTCTCGCTTGGGCGCGAGCCGGAACTCCACGAAGCCCTTCGCCAGATCGGGAAAGACCTTGAGGATCAGGCTGAAAGGAAAGCTCGGAATGAAGCTCTGGCCGACGAGTCGTGTCTCGAACACCGTCTCGATATCGCGGATCGAGTATCCCTTCGCGTGCGCCGATACCGCGATGAAGGTCTGGAAGTACGCGTACTTGTACCGGTGGTGAAGGATGTCGGCGAGCGTCTCTCGGCGCGCGATCACGAAGCCGGACTTGTTGTCGAACAGGCTCATGCCGAAGAGAGTGTTGAGCAGGAGGTTGAGTCCGCGCGACAGGTGATAGCGCGAGTCGCGCTGACGGCCGATCGAACTCCGACGACCTTGAACCATGTCCACGCGGGTATGGAGGAGTTCGCGATGAAGGCGCGCCACGTCCTCCGGCTGATACTGAAGATCCGCGTCGATCAGGCAGACGTAAACGCCGGTGGCCTTCGCGACGCCCGAGTCCCAACCCGCGGCCAGACCTCGGTTCTTCTCGTGATGAACGGGCACGACTTCGGGATGATCCCGCGCGAGAGCGTCGATCACTTCGCCGGTTTTGTCACGGCTTCCGTCGTTGACGAGAACGATCTCGCCGCGCACCTTCCGCTTCGTGAAAACGATCAGCAGCCGATCGACCAGCTCGTGGAGGTTTCCTGCTTCGTTGTAGCAGGGGACGACGACAGACAGCTCGACTTGAATCACAGGAGCTGGTGCTGCAGCCACTCCCAGGTGGAGCGCAGTCCCTCGTCGAGCGGAGTCTTGGACCGATAGCCGAGGAGCTTTTCGGCTTGGCCTGGATTGGCGACACGACAGCTTCCCGCGGTTCCATCTGGAGCTTCGAACACCGGTGCCAGGCCCACTCCGGAGGCTTTCATCATGGCCTCCGTCAGTTCGTTCACCGACAAGGCGCTGCCGGAGCCGATGTTCAAAACCTTGCCGCTGACTTCACGGCTCATGGCGAGAAGAGTGGCGCGTGCGATGTCGTCCACGTGGGAGTAGTCGAGCGCCTGCTTGCCGTCGCCAAAGATCACCGGAGGCTGGCCACGCCGAAGCCGTTCGAAGTTCGCGACCACCACACTCTTGTAGCCCGTGCCCACGTACTGGCGCGAGCCGTAGACGAAGAAGTAGCGAAGGGAAACCGTCGCGAAAGCACCGGCGCGATACGCCGCGTCTACCAGATTTTCCCCGGCGAATTTCGTGGTGCCGTAGAGCGTGTGGGGATGAGGCGTTTCCGTTTCCACCATGGGAGGGCCCGACATCCGCCCATACGCATACAAGGAAGAGGAGAAAACGAGCTTCTTGATTCCGGCTTCGCGGCCCGCTTCGACGACATCACGCGTCCCCAGGACGTTGGTGAGAACAAGATCGCGGGGCGAGTCGAGAGACGGACGGTGCTTCTCCGCGGCCAGATGGAAGACGCCATCGACGCTGCTGAAGAGCCGGGTCAGTTCCGCGAGAGAAATCTCGCCCAGTGTTGCCTGAACAAAGTCGATCCGGCCGTGTTCCTGCAGTCGTTCGCGGCGGCCCGCCTTCAGAGAATCGAGCACCAGAACGCGCTTCGCGCCCGCATCGATGAGCTGCTGGACGACCACCGCGCCGATGAAGCCGCAGCCTCCGGTGACCGCGAACGTCGCATCTTTGATCTGAACGGCTGACATAGAGCCCGCGACTCTACCGAAGAACGAGCTGACTCCATGTGTCGAAGAACCCGTATTGCATCCAGACTCCGCCGAGCACCAGTCCGGTTGCGATCAGTTTCCGGGCCAGGGGCAGCTCAATTCGCGCGATGGCGGTCGCGGCCAGGATCGCGAAGGCGGGCCCTGCGAACTCGATCTCTTTCAGGTCCTTGAAGAGTCCGAAGGCCAGGCCGCGCAGCAAGATCAGTCCCAGAAAGGCCAGGGCGTAGGCCTTCATGGTCAAGGCGGCGGGATCCTTGCGTCTGAGGATCAGGATCAGACCCGCGACCGCGAACAACGGAAAGCCATAGCCCGAGAAAACTACAATCCGCGCGAAAGCGCCGACGAGGCCTCCACCATCCGCGGGAGCCGACGCCACGGCTGCGGCGCCCCCGTGATTGCCGGACATCACTGCTGGAAGGATCTCGCTGACGAAGGCCCTCGTGAATGCGCCGTACATCCCGAAGACAACGATCAGGGCAGCCGTCAGCCACGCCCCGATCACGCGCCAGCGTACGTTTGCGGCGAGCAGCGCCAACATCACGAGGAAGGCGCTGGTGTTGAACAGACTCGACACGTAGATGAGGAACGTCGCGAGAGTCGCGGCGAAGAGAAGCGCCCAGGCCTTCACGTCCTTTGGCCTGGAAAGAAGGTACGCGCCCGCGACCACGACCAGCAGGTCCAGCGCGTGGCCGGCAAGGGTTGACCACATCGCGAACAGCATTCGGCTCGCCAGGATCGGAAAAGCGAAAGTCAGCCACGCCGCCAGGGACGCCGCTGCGGGCACGAGCATGCGGGCCAGAACGAAGGCGAGTGCCACCTCCATGCCGGTCGTTAACAACGCCACATGTTTGATCGCGCGCACCACCAGATCCCGGTCGGAAGGTAGAGCCGTGAAGGGCAGGTAGAAGATGGGCGAGTAGGGGAAGGCGTACTTCTTTCCGGCCACGATGCGCGGATAGCCGACGCCGAGATCCACCTGAGCTTTCAGCGACCGCTCCAGGATCGATCCCGGGTACGACTTGAGCGCCCCTACGTAGCGATCGTTCTGGCGGACATCGTTGTAGAAGTAGTCAGGGTGGAACAGGAAGCCGCCCTTCAGCAGCAGCGTCGCGGCGATCGCGACAACCACGGAGGTCTGCCCGCGGAAGATCAAAGCAGCGAGACAGGACAAGACGACGGCTGGGACCGAAACGTCGCGCGCGATGTGGACGAAACCGAAGGGATCAACGGCCGCGACCACTGCAACTGCCGCCAGGATCAACCCAGTCAGCAAAGCGGCGAGCCCGACGGAAGCGCCCGACAGAAGGAGCGCGAGCGCTATCCCGGTCGGCAGAATCCAGACGGTCCATTCGCTGAGTGGGACGCTCCAGCGCGCGCCCTCGATGCGGATCCAGTCGAGCGCCATACCGAGCTTTGGATCTTCGCTGTGGAGACCGAGATGGAGCGGGCCATTGGGCAGAGGCGCATCCAATTCCTGAATGCGCTGACGTCCGCGCGGTTGGTCAAAGCCCGCGAACGGCTGACCATCCGCGGTGACCGTGATGCGCGTCGGTTCGTCAACGTAGCGCGCCGCCCGGACGGAGAAATGCACCATCGACGCTTCGACATTCACAGGAACATCGAACTCAGCGTCCTGACGGGTCCAGCGCGACGTGGTCGGCGGCGTTTCCTCGCTGTCCTCAAAGCCGGAACCGTAGCGACCGGTCGACGGGCCGATGTCCACGATGATCGGTTGACGGAAGCGTCCCGCCAGGTCGAGCAGTACGAAGAAAAGCGCCGTGAGGCCGACCGCGACCGGCACGATCCGCCGCGCAGAGAAGTCGAGCGACATCGGCGCCGACTTAGCGAGGACCGGCCGGCAGGTGTTCGAGGAAATAGCGCGCGATCAGGCGATAGACGTGCGGCGTGGTACCGGGCCCTTCGGAGATGCCGTGGGTTCGATTCGGATAGACCATGGTGTCGAAGGGCTTTCCCAGTTCGATCAGCCGATTCACCAGGCGCTCCGTGCCCTGGTAGTGAACGTTGTCGTCGCCGGAGCCATGCACGATCAGAAGTTTGCCTTTGAGGCCTTCGGCGAAATTGATGGGCGACCCCACGCGATAGCCCTCCGCGTTGTCCTGAGGCACGCCCATGTAGCGTTCCTGATAGATCGTGTCGTAGAGGCGTTGATCGGGAACCGGGGCCACGGAGACTCCGACGCGGAACACGTCGGGGAAGCGGAACATCGCGTTGAGCGTGTTGGATCCCCCGCCGCTCCATCCCCAGACTCCCACGCGGTCTGTATCGATGTACGAACGCTGCGCAGCCAGCGCTTTGACCGCGGCCGCCTGCTCCTTCGAGGAGAGATCGCCCACGGTTCCGTAGACAACCTTCCGCCAGGCTGCACCCTTGGGCGCGGGCGTCCCTCGATTGTCGAAGCTGACGACGAGATAGCCCGCTTCGGCGAGGGCTCGATGAAACAGCATGCGTCCGCCGCCCCAGCGATCGGTGACGGTCTGGCTGGCGGGTTCGCCATACACATGCACGATCATGGGATAGCGCTTCTTCGCGTCGAACGAACGCGGCTTCAGCATCCAGCCGTCCAGCGTCACGCCGCCGCCGATGTCGACGGTGAAGAACTCGACCGGCGGTTTGACCTCCGGAGCCACTTTTGCCATGAGCGCCGAGACGTCGGTGAGGGAGCGCAAACTTTTGTGTTCGGGGAGCGTGATCGCGGTCGTCGTGACGGGGCGATCAAACCGGGAATAGGTTTGAAACGCAAAGCGTCCATCCGGAGAGATGTTGTAGCCGCTCGTTCCGGGTTGATTCTCGGGCGTCACGCGCTCCGGCGCGCCGCTGCCGTCGAGCTTCGCGCGATAGAGATACTGCTGCGTCGCGTTCTTCGGCGAGGCGATGAAGTAGAGCCAGCCGAGCGCTTCATCCACACCCGCCACGGAGATGACGTCAGCGTCGAATTTCGTGATGAGCTTCGGATCCCCGCCCTCGCGCGCGACCCGGTAAACATGCTGCCATCCGTCGCGTTCGCTGACCCACAAAAACGACTTGCCAGAAGCGATCCATTTCACGTCGTCCACGAACTGAACCCACGTCTTCGACTCATCGCGGAACACGCGGCGCGCCTCGCCAGTGACCGCGTCTCCCATCAGGAAGTCGTTCTGATTCTGCAGGCGGTTCAGTTGCTGAATCGAGACCGTGCCGTTGTCGACCCAATCCATGCGCGCGAGGTAGGTCTCTCGCGGATTTCCAGGCGTCTTGATCCAGCGTGTCTCGCCGCCGCCTTCGCCCACCACGCCGATGCGCACCGCGGAATTGGTGGAACCAGCCTTTGGATAGGGGATGTGCGTGACCACCGGGTAGAGCGTGTCCGTCGTGTTGATCAGCGAAAAAATTCCGACGCCGGTGCTGTCGAATTGCCAGTAGGCGATGCGCTTCCCATCCGGGCTCCAGCGAAAGCCGTCGCGCACGCCGAGTTCCTCTTCATAAACCCAGTCCGACGTTCCGTTGATCGTCGTCTCTGACCCATCGGAGGTGAGGGCCGTGATCTTGCTGTCCTCGTTGTTCACGCCGAGGCGCTCCACGTAGATGTTGTTGCCGCGCACGTAGGCCACACGCGTCGCGTCGGGGGAGAACTTCGCGAACATCAGGGACGATTCCGGCGCGCCTGCGCCCAATTGACGCAAACGTCCATCCTTCAAAGTGAGGACCCAGTAGTCGCCGCGGGTATTGCTGCGCCAGACCTTGCGCGTATTGGTGAAGATCAGCAGGCGCTCGCCGTCGTCGGACCAGGCGTAGTCATTGATGTTGATGGGCGCCGTCTTGCCCGGGGGCGTGAGCTGAGCCGCTGAGACCAGAATGGTTCGAGACCCGGTGGTCGAGTCGTACCGTGCGATTTCACGGCCAGTGGCTGGAGCTTTCGCGGGTTCCACGATCGCGTAGGCCCTCCCGCCCTCGAGCCATCGCGCTGGCCCGAAACGGGGCGCGTCATAATCCTTGGTCTCGAAAATACGGCCGATCTGGTCGTAGATATTTTGCGAAGCACGGGCTGGTTGGGCGAAGGTCCGGGCCGGGGATGCCAGCAACACGGTCAGCGCGACCGTTGTCCATACGGCGCGGCGAACTCTCGAAGGCGTGCTCTTCATCAAAGAAGGATAACGAATCGGGCAACCGCCGATCGCGAGGGGCGGACGGTATCCTTCCGCTGCCTGCGCACAAAGAGTCATGATCGCTGAACGAGAGCCGCTGAACCGAAGGATGTGCGCGTGACCCCCCGGACCCGGAAGGTCCTTCTCTCAATCGCGGCCCTTACGGGCCTCGGCTCACTCTTGGCGGTGTTCGTTCTGAACCGTCGGGTGGATCGCGCCCTTGATGTTCCCGTGTCCAACGAGCGTCCGATCGAGCTTGTGGCGTTGCCCGAACGTACGGCTCTTCCTTTTTGGGGAAGTGAGGACATTGAGTCGGTGGTGGAGTTGCCCGGCGGCATGTACGTTGCGGGAGCGTTCGGAGTTGCGCGTCTTCAGCAGAGCGCTGACGGCGCGGGCCTTCAGCGGATCGACCTTTCGCAGACTTTGCCGACGCGACGCGTCGCCAGCCTGAGTTCATGGCGGACCGACCTCGTCGCGGGACTCGATGCGGGTGGTCTGTTTGTCTACCGCGATGGTTCCTGGACAGAAGTTCGTTCGGGCTATGGAACCCTCCATGTCCGCACCGTCGCGGAGATGCCGGCCGGAGAACTCTGGATCGGCGCGCGGGAAGGACTCTTTCGCATGGGACTGGCTGAACGTGTGATGGCGCGTCTCCATACGTCGCCCGTGAAGGCAATTGCGTTCACGGATGACGGCCGGGTCTATAGCGGCGGCGAGAAGGGCCTGTTCTCGACTCAAGGCGGCGCGACCAAAGCGGTGGTCGTAGAAGGGACCGAAGCGGCGTGGGTGGATGGCCTCGCGTTTTTCGGGCGTCGTATCTATGCCATCACTCCCATGGGTCTGATGGCGGAAGCTCCGGACGGCGTTTTTCGGGCCGTCTCCAATGGACAAAACGTCGGGTCCATCGCGGCGCAGGGCGACATCCTCTTCGCCACTGCGGATCCTCCTGACACGTTCGTGCGACGGTTTGACAGCGCGGGCAAGCTGCAGTTGGATCAGGTTCCGTCCGCGGTTCGGAAGGTCTTTGCTTCGCGTGACCGCGTGCTCGCGGACACGCAGAACGGACTGGCCCAGCGTGTCGACGAGACGTGGCGCATCCTTTCGAAGGCGCGCGCCGAGCGAGCCTTCGGCCAAACTCATGTCGGCGCGATCGCGGCGTTTCGAAGACGACTCGTGATCGGCTTCTTCGACGGTGGCCTTTCTGAGCTTGTGGAGGGAGCGCGCGGCCCCGCCCCCGCGCTGCCCCGTGACACGGCAACGATGAGCCTGCGTCCCCTGACCGCAGCCCCATCTCCCGTCTGGGCGGTCAACGCTCTGCTCGACGCGGGCGGAGCCCTTCACATCGCCAGCCTGCGGGGCGCCTTCCGCTTCGATGGCGTGAACTTCAGCGCGACTTTGGGCTCGGGTGCTGCGTTTTCCCTGGCGCAGACGCGAAGCGGTGTTGCCATCGGATTCGGGGAAGGCGTCCTTCTGCCCGAGGGCAAACTCCTCTCCGCCTTCCATGGACTTCCCGGAAATCAGGCCACCGCACTCGCCTCCGCTGAAGAGGGACTGCTCGTCGGAACTCCCTCCGGAATCGGCTACCTCGAAGGCCGAACCGTTCGCTGGCGCGCGACGTCGGGCGAAGGAAAGCTCCCGCATCCTTGGGTCAACGCCATCCTTCCTCAGAACGGAAGCATCCTGGTGGGGACTTATGGCGGCGGCATCGTTCGGCGCGTCGGATCGATGGCCTCGAAAGGCGAATGGAGACCGTTCCCGGAAACTGAAGGATTGAAGATCAACGCCGGCTGTCTCATCGAGGCTCAGGGCCGTGTTTACGCCGGAAGCGATGGCCTCGGGTTGTTTCGCATGACCAGGGATGGAAGCCGCTTTGAACCGCTTAGACTTGCCCTGCCGTCCCCGCGCGTGACTGCGCTTTTTGAGAAAGACGGCTTTCTCTACATCGGGACGGACGAGGGTTTGACACGATGGTCGGTCGACGGGGACTTGCAGTAGCGCGGCGAGCATTTCAATGGCTCGGAGGTCTGGCGCTTATGTGTTTCGCCGGCTCCGCACAGGCTCAATCGGGACTTCTCGTTCCCACCAGCACCGGTCGCGCCGACGCCACGGTGCTTTCCCTGCGCGAGATGACGATCGATGCGTCGGTCGCGCGTGGCTACGCGCGGGTCAACGTCCGCCAGATCTTCGAGAATCACACCGACCAGGCTCAGGAAGGCACGTACCGCTTCGCGCTCGCGCCGAGCGCGGCTATCGGAGACTTCGCGGTATGGGACGGCATGGTCCGCATCCCCGGAGTCATCCTTGAGAAGCGCCGTGCCCGCGCCATCTACGACGCCCTGAACTCGCAGAAGGTCGATCCGGGCTTGTTGCAGCAGGGCGATGAAGAGGATCGCGCTCCCGGCGATGGTCCGGCGCCGCCTTCCGCCTCGGGCGCCGCTCCGTTTTCCGTGAAGGTGGCACCCATCCCTGCCCGCGCCACCAAGCGCATGGAGCTTCAGTTCCAGCAGGAGGTCAATGTCGTGGGTCTCAAGGGCGAGTTCCGTATGGCCCTCGCGCCGCTCGATGGCGAACCTCTGGTCGCGCGAACATTGAAGATACGCGTCGGCCTTCCAGGTCTCGTTCACGAAGCGACAGCCAACGGACTTCCGCTCAAACCGGCCGGCGACGGTGTGACTTTTGAAGGCACGAATGTGAAGCTCGATCGCGATTTGATCGTGCGTTTCAAGCTGCGCGATGAGACACCTCTGCGCCTCTCCACATTCCGCAATCCAGATGGACGCATGCCGGACGGTCTGGCCCTGGCGCCGTGGGAGCGTCCTTCCGATATCCCGCCCGACAAGGATGGCTTCTTCCTGATGGAAGTTCTGCCGCCCGCGCCGACGAACGCCGCGGCTGCGGGACCGGGAGCCGCCAAGGCGCAGCCGAAGCGATCCCCGCTTTCGCTCGCGATCCTTTTCGACACGTCGCTTTCGCACCGCTTCACCGGACTGGAGACGTCGTATCAGCGCCTCGTGCGCCTGCTCGGCAGCCTGAACGCTGAAGACAAGTTCGCGCTCATCGCGTTTGATGCGACCGCCGATGCGCCGCCCGCGCTGGCCCCCGCCACCGACGCGGCCAAGACCTCAGCTCTCGATCGTCTCCGCGCGCGCCCGTTGTCCCCGGGCACGAACACTCTTGATGCGCTGCGCGCCGCTCAGGCGTTGGTTGGTGAAGGCGACAAGAGCCGTCTCGTCATGTTCACAGACGGCATTGCCATGCCCGCGTCGAAAGATCTGGTCGCTGCTCGCAAGAAGACGTCACTCTTTGTCAGCGTCGCGACCACCGATGTCGGAGCCGGCCTGCGAGGCGCGTCAGATGGTGCGGTGACCGCCTTGTCCTCCGAACCGGAAACCGATCTTTTCTTCGACCGCATTCTTAGTGCGAAGAAGACCACGCCCCCCGCGTCGACGGGCTCAGCCAACGAAGGCGCGCTTCGCGTGACGAGTGGCGACCCTGGACTGCACGACATCTATCCGGTGATGGTTCAGCCGCCGACCCCGCAGGCCTTGTCCGGCTTTGTCGGCCGCTATGCGAAGCCCGCGACGGACGTCAGGTTCGCGATGGCGTCGGGAATTCTGCCGAAGGAATCCAGCACGCTGAGCGCGACTCTTCCCGCGAAGGCGCTGGAAGCGCGCGATCTTCCGCGACGTTGGGCCCGTGCCCGCGTCGACGACCTCTTACGTCGCATCGAAGCGGAAGGCGAGCGGCGCGAATGGGTCGACGAGATCATCGAGCTCTCACGTCGCTACAAGTTCATCACGCCCTATACTGCGTTCCTGGCCGCACCTCGTTCCCTGCTGCGTCCGCGCCGTATCCAGCCCGGCGATCCCGTCTTGCGCGTCGAATGCGACGAAGGCACCGCGCAGGCGACCGCGCTGTTTCCCTTCGGCCTGAAGCTGCCGCTTGTGAAGCGTCCCCAGTCGAATGTCTTCGAAGGGAGATTCCTGGTCCCTGATTCCTTCAAGGACGGCCGCTACTCCGTCCAGATCGTGATGCGCGACCGCAGCGGACAAACCGTGACGGAGTCGAAGACCTTCGTGATCGACGGACAAGCGCCGACGGTCACGCCGAACGTGCCGAAGGTGGCGCGCGTGGGCGATGAGCTTGTGCTGACCGCGTCCACCGATGACGACGTCATCTTCTTCTCGGCGCGTGTCGGCAATCTGCCTCCGGTTCCACTTCGCTGGGACAAAGCGGCTCATGCGTCCACCGGGCGTTTGCGTCTGCCGTCTTCCGTGGTCGGCACGCAGGAGGTTGTGTTTGAAGCGGTTGATCTCGCAAAGAATGTCGGCTTCGGCCGGGCCACGATTGAGGTGCGTCCATGAGTCCCCGCACGCAGCGGTTCCTTCGCGTCACCTCCTTCGGCCTCGCGGCCACGGTGTTCCTGGGTGCGATCTCGAAACCGATCATCCCGTGGGAAGAGCTGACCGAAGTCGACTGGCTCTACACCCTCGCGACTCGCTTCTCTCTGGTGGACGCGCACAAGGTCCACTACAAGACGCCGACGTCCGAACTCGCTGCCCAACTTGAAGCCCGTCCCGAACCTGAAGCGCTGCGTCATCTCGCGCAGGCGCAGATGGATCTGGGTCAGCGCGACAAGGCGCTCGCCACCATCGAAAAGTGGGCGACCAGTTGGGCCGCCACCGAGAAGGAAGGTGCGGGTGCGGCCTGGGACGATGCCGCGCGCTGGGCCTGGTCGTACGGCGCCTATGACGTCGCCTTCCGTTTCAGTGACAACGCGATCAAGGAGCTCAAAGGCGATCCTCAACGCGTGCTCGCCAATTTGCGCGTGGAGTGGGCGAAAGAGCAGCCGGCCTTCGCCGACTCTCGAGAGATGCAGCGCAAGGCGCTCGAACTCAATTCCACAGACTGGGCAAGCGCCTATGGATGGGTGGATGGTGACATCGTTTCCGAGAACCTGGCACAGGCTGAAATCGGTCTCGCGAATCTCCCGAAGAACACGCCCGAAGAAGCGGCGCTGGTTTTGAAGGCACGGCTGCGCGCGGCTCAGTTGCGTGGCGCCGATGTTCTGCCGGAAATGGATGCTGCCCTCGTCAAGAACCCGCGTCGCGGTCGGCTCTTTGAGACGACCTACGTGCGCGTGGTGGATCAATCAGCGAAAGGCCGTCCCGACGAATGGCGCGCGGCCCTGAATACGCGCTACGACGCGGCGGCGTTGACCCGCCTGTTCACGTACTTCAAGGGACAGGAACGCGGCGATGCCTGCCTCGCGCTGTTGCAGCAGGTCGACCGCCGTTACCAGAAAGAGCTGGATCTTGCCGGCTGGTCGCTCGTCTCTTCTTTGTATGCGGAGATCGACGCGGTCCCCGAAGCGTTCCGCGCTCGTCTCGCCGCCGCGACCTTCGGCGAAGCCAGGGCGGGGGAAGCGGACCTCGCCGAACTCACACGTCTCGCCTTGCGCGCGGGCGGACGTCCCCTCGCCTGGGGCAACTACTCCGATGCTGACTACCGCTGGATCGCGCGCATGGATCCAACGCCCGGATTCTGGACCGGCGGTCTTTCGCTTCTCCTGACCGGTCAGGATTGGAGCGAAGCTCTCAGCCGTCTCGAAGCCGAGTCCGTTCCCGAGCGGACCTTTGCCGCCGCGCGCGCTTTGACGGCCGAGCTCGCGAAGCGCAATTCGACCTACGCCGATCTTCCCGCTCTCAAGGTCGAGATCATGCGCCGTCATGTGGATCGCGGCGAAGGAGCGCCGGCGATCGCGCTACTTCGCGATGTGGAAGCCACGGGTTCGGACGCGGTCAAGCAACAGGCGCAAGCCATCGGCCTTCTCGCCCTCCGGCAGACGAAAGCCGCTCTGACGGAAGAGACGCGGCTCTATAAAGCGCAGCTTCGATACCTGGCGCCGGATGGTTCCTCACCGGTCATGGAGGACTACCACTACGAGCCCACCAGCCGCTTCCAGTCGGGCGACCTGAAGAACGTGGACGACCTCGCGAATGATCCCGAGACCCGTCTGCGCCGCTATAAGAAGCTTTTCGACGAAGCGATCTGGCGTCTGGAAGAACGCGACAAGACGCATCGGAGTTCGCTCGCGCTGATCCTCTCGGAGATGGATCGGCTTCCCAACGCCGAGCCGCTTTGGCTCGATCTTGCCAAGCGCCTCGACGGGTGGAACCTCGATGACGAACTTGGCCCCCGTTATGAAGCCGCGATCGAACGCTTCAACGATCCGAGCTGGTGGAACCGCATGGCGCGTTTCCTCACCCGTCAGAAGCGTCAGGCGGAGATTCAGACCCTGGCCGAGAAGATCGCGGCGACCTTCCGCGGCTCCGCGATTTTCGAGCGCGCCACCAACGACGACATCCGCATCGAAGTTCCCGAGCAGCCGAAAGTCGGCGTTCGCGCGCGCATGATTCCCTGGGGCGACTGGGTCGTTCTGAAAGCGCTCGAGCGCTTCCCGCACAGTCCCACCGTCCTGCACGCAGCGGAGGGCCGCCTCATCGCCGCATCTGTTTGGCAACGCATGGCCGCGAAGGAGACCGATCCGAATCAGCATGCCGTGGTTGAAGACTCGCTGCTCGCCGAACGTCGGTGGGCGATTTTCGCGAGCGACGCCGCGGTGCGTGAGTCGTACTTCGCTTCTCTGATGAGGACCGACGCGCTCGAAGCGAAACTCGCCTCCGTCGCGAGCGCTGCTTCCCGCACGCCCGTCGACGAATTGATCCTCGCCGAGGGCTACGCGCGTTTGTCACAGTTCGAGAAAGCGGCCGATCCCGCCTCGCGCTTGTCCGCCACTTATCCGGGCGATGCGTACATGGCCGAGCAGGCGTTCCAGATCCATCGTTCCCTCGCCGGGCTCGACCTCTCCCATGAAGCGCCTGCGCGTGCCGTGGTCGATCGCGTGGTTCCCGCACTGCAGGATCCGCATCCTTTCATCACGGAACTGGGCGAACTCTATGAAGAGACCGGCCGTCCGCAGATCGCACTCACGATTTGGAAGGATCTGTTGAAGCGGGACCCTCGCCAGGAAGCGCGGATCAGCGAGACCGCCACCCTGCTCTGGGACTACGGCCACATGAAGGAAGCGCTCGACACCATCGAGGCGGGTCGCGTCCGTGCAAACCAGCCGCGCATGCTGGCGTTTGAAGCGGGCGTCCTTCGCGAAGAGGTCAGGGATATCGACGGAGCGATTCGAGAGTATCTCGCCGCCGTCCGTCCCTTCGGCCAAACGGATTCCTGTTACTGCTCCGGCTTCGAGAACGACCAGCGTTCCCTTCGTCGTCTCGCTCAGTGGATGGGCCGCGACCGGGTGCTCAAGCGCGTCCTCGGAACCATCGACGCTCTCAAGCCGGGTGACGCGACGGATGAGAAGACGCTTCTCGCGTTCTGGCCGCTTGGTTCCATCCAAACTCCGACCGCGGGAGTCGATTGGGACGCCGACGACTGGATCGACGCGATGGATCAGCCAAACGATCCGATCGGCCGCGAAGAGCGCGAAGCGAAGCGTCTGGCCGCGCGCGGCAATGAGCACGCCGGCATCGCGAAGGTTGCGCAGGCGCTGGTCGCCAAGGCCACGGCTATGACACCGGCCGCGACCAACGGGAAGTTCCTGAGTTCGCTCGAAAGCTCGGCCGCCGCCTACGCCGCGGCGTCGTGGACTCAGACGGCCCAACGCGATCGCTTCTTCACAAGCATCGTGGCGCGTCAGGCGGAACTGGCACCCACCATTGAAGAACGACTTCGCCTGGAGATTGACCTCGCCCAGCGTCTCGCCGCGGCGGACCGTCTGCCGGAAGCGGACGCTCTCTGGAAGTCGCTCGCCACGCGGATCGCTCCGCTGCCCGACACCGCCCCGAAGATCAAGGCGGAGGTGGCGCGTGTGCAGTTCATCGAGCGCAACGCCGGCTTCGACAAGGCGCGCGTTGCCTGGGATTCCTTGATCGCGAAGTATCCGTGGAGCCTTGGCGTCATCGAGGATCGCGTCGCTTTCCTCTCGCGCAATGGCAAAGGTGTCGAAGCACGTCAGGCCCTTGAAGACGCCACTCAGCGGGCCGCGCAGGGTCACGACGCTCCGCTTCTCACGCGTCTTGTGACCGAGTCCCTTGCCGCGAAGGATCTCACCCGCGCGTCTCGCGCCCTGGATCGCCTGCTCAAGACTTCGACGTTGACCGACGAGGAGCATCTGGGTGCGGTGTCGCTTCAGGCGCGGCTTCGCTTCCAGCAGGATCCGGCGTTTGAAGCCGTAGCCTTCGCCACCGCCGAGGCGCCTAAGTTCAAGCCCGAACTTCGTCCCCAAGTCTTCGCCGAAGTAGCCCGCGCCGCGTCCGCCGAGAGGTCCTACGGAACCGCCGTCACGGTGTGGATCGAGGCCATCAATCGCAGCACGCAGCGGGATTGGCTGAAAGAAGCCTCCCGTGATGCGCGCAAGACCGGCAAACCCGAAGTCCTCGTCTCCTTCTTCGAGAAGCAGCAGGCGCGCTCGCCTCGCGACGTCCGCTGGGCGGTGGCCGCTCGCGATCTTCGAGTCGCCACCGACAACCTCCCGGGCGGCATTGAGATGGCGAAGACGGCCGCCGCGATTCGTCCCGAACGCAAGGAACTCTGGGACGAGGGCGTCGATTTGATGGAGCGCGACCAGCGCTACCTCGAAGCCGGCGACTTCCTCGAAGGCTGGAGCGTTCAGCGCCCTGACGATCCGCGGACGGCGGAGAAGCGCAGCGCCTTGTATCTGCGGGGCGGCGATTTGAAGAAGGCGGTCGCGGTTGAGCGCGCGGCGCTTACCGCCTATGAGAAATCCGAGGAGAAAACCGATCAGGACCTCGCTGAGCGGACGGCCGACGTGGCTCGTCGTCTCTGGCGTCTGGGACAGCCTCAGCTGGCGTGGCGCTTCCTCGCACCGCAGGAACGCCCCGATCAGATCGCGGCATCCGGTCTCTCCGCCCACGAACAGTTCCAGCTCGCCATCCTGAACAACGCGTTCCTACCCATGCTCACCGCGAGCATGGACGATGACGACCGAATGAGCGCCGCCGCGAACGTCCTGAACGAGTCCGGTCGGATCGAGAATCGCGAGCAGGTTCTTGGATGGCTGATCGAGAAGCTCTATCCGACCGCCCGCGCCGACGAGGCCTTCCTCAATAAGTGGTGGAGCTTCATCGAGAACTCACGGCTCGAAGCGCCGCTTCGTTTCCGTCTCGCCCAGCGCTTCGCGCGTCAGATCAATGGACCGTGGACAGCCGATGCGGCCGTCGACATCCTGACGGATGCAGCGGATGTCGTGATCGCGAAAGTGCCTTCAGGCAAGGAAGGCGAGACGAAGTTCGCCATCCAAGCGCCGGACCTTGACGCTTTGTGGGCGGCTCATCTCGTCCGCTTCGATCGCGGTGACGAACTCGCGAAGTACCTCCAGCCGCGCATCGCGTCAATGATCGAACTCGCGAAAGGGAAGACTCCGGTCACGGCCGACACCAAACGTTTGCCCTGGACCCTCTGGCTCGACTCCGAACCCGCGATGCAAACGTTCACGCGAGGCCTGCGTCAGCAGCCTGAACTTACGGCCAGCCTCTCCAGCGTCTTTGAGCAGCGGGTGGCGTGGGATCGCTTCTGGGCGCTGGGCGCGCGCGGATGGAATACCTCACCGCTTCTCGCTGAACTTCGTCCGGCCTCAAGGGTCGCTTGGTTGTCGTTCTGGGAACGCCCGGTTGTGATCGTCGGCAAGGCGACTGCGGAAGATCCGCGGCTCGTCGCGCGTCGCACCGCCGTCAACGAGACGTCGATTGCGCTCAGTCAGTTCCTCTCGCAGCCGCTTCTCATGAACGCGAATGCGAACGCTCCGACAGTCCCCACGCCCCTCGATCCTTTCGCTCAGAAGCTTCTTGGCCCCTCGGCGCTCGGCGAGATTCTGGCGACTGAGCCCCGTCTGCAGTGGACGATGTTCCAGCCGCGTACAAACGCCGCGGGCGATCTTGTTGAAACCGGCGACGACCGCATCGTGGGACGCGGCGCCGACAGTCTGCGTTTCCCCGGTGCCTTGTGGGGCGAACGTCCGGGCCTTGCCTGGTACGCGCTTCAGACGTATGCCCGTTACCGCGCTCAGGATCCGTCGGCGATCGACGTGCCGTCGGAGTGGACCGAGTCGGGTGGCGAGACCGAACGCGCCCTTCTCACCGCTCGCCTCGCGCTTGCGCTAAAGGGCCCGGCCGAAGCGCTGGCCCAGGCCGAGCGTCTTGGTCTGCGCACAAGCGATCCCGAACTGCTGCGCTTCCGTTTGAAGCTGCTGATCGATTCGGGCCGCAAGGCTGATGCCACCGAGACCCTTAAGCGTCGTCTGGTCGGCGATCAGAAGCGCCTCGATGCAGTGACCCTGCGCATGCTCACCGTGATGGCGGAAGATCTCGATCTGCCGGCGCCTCTCGGTCTGCTCGATCCGGCCACACCGATTCTTCCCGCACTCCTCGCCTCTCTTTATGACCAGCAGGGCATAGCCGTCGGATCGAAGTTCAACACCGCGGATCCCATCGGATTCCGCGCGGCTCTGGCCGCGACCTGGAGTTCCGAGGCCGCGAACCTGAAGGCGCCGGAGTTGCGTTTCTGGCTCTCTGAGTTGTGGGCCAATGAAGCGGCTCCGCTTCCGACTGCGGGTTTGAACAAGCTGGGAGACTTCTGGCCCACCGCGGCACCCTGGGCAGAGAGCCTTCCCGTGAATGACCGCGCGCGCGCCCTCGCCGCGATCGACGCCCTTCCTGCGACGACCCTGCTCGAAGCTATTCCCTTGACCACGGGCGACTCGTCGATGCGCCGCGTCGTGATGATCCGAGCTCGTCTCGCCGTTGGCCAGGACGCGGAGGCGGTGGCTCTCTTCCGCGAAGGTCTCGCGACCCTGCAGACCGAGGCGGAACTCACCCTCCAGCCGATTACGGTCTCGAGCGGATCCGAAGGAGAGGAAGGCGACGTGTCGTTCACGCATCCCGGAGGATTCGATGAGAGCGAGGAAGGCGCGCGGCCCGCGTCCAACCCCAAAGCCAGCGCCCTGCGTGCCCTGCGCGCGCCCTTTGTTGCGACCAGGAAAGCGGCGCTCGTGGACAGCGACGCGATCTCCTGGCTCGACGCCCGGATCGACGAGGAGCCTTCGGATCTCGACTTCTGGTCGCTGCGCCTTGACGTGGGCGTCGTATCGCAGCACGCGGAGGTCGTCGATCGCCTGAAGCGCGCTTATCGCCGAGGCGACCTCGCGACTGAGCGCCATGGGGAGATCGCCGGTGTGCTGGTCGCTCATGCGAAGGAGCTTGCGACGCCGTGGGTGCGCGGCACGCGCAATTTCTGGTTCAGCTTCATGAACGTCGAACGGCAGGCGAGCCGGTTGAACGCTTTGGGTCTGAAGCGCGAAGCCGCGGTCTATATCGCCGAAGCGCGAACCAAGCATCTTGCGACGCGGGCAGAAGAGCTTCGCGCCTTCGATCTCTGGCGTCGCTACGTCGATGCGAGCGGCGGCGGTCCCGAGGTCTGGAAGCAGGCGCTGAAGTTCTGGCGCGATGCGCCCGAGACAATCGGGGCACCTTTGCTGGCGCGGCTCAAAGAGCATTCCTTCGACACTCTGTCGGCGCGCGCAGCGCTGCGGAGGCCGACCGCCCTCTCGCCCGATCTTGCACTCCTCGCCACCCGCGCGATTCACGATGTCGAGGACACGGGCTACGTTGATGTGTATGCCGACGAGCCCTTCCTTCGCATGCGGGCCGCCCGGGCGCTCGTAGATCATCCCCGCGCCGCTCAGGCGATGGGCGGCGGCCTTTCGCCCGACTCGGTGGTTGCCGATCTGTCCCGCCGTCGCTTCAAGGCGTCTGACATCAACGCGGTCCTCGCCGACCTCGCGCGTATCGCGTCCGCCACGGACGACCGCGTCAATCTCCGCGCGGCTCTCGATCTCCTGGCCGATCGCAAATGGACAGGAGTCCAGACCTTGCGCGCCGAGTTTGCGGCTCAGGTGATCGAACCGCCGATGGTCTCGCATCGAGTGGTGGCCGGAAAAGCACTGCTCTACCGTCCGCGTGACCTGACTTTCGCGGTCGTCTCTCAGTTGGTGCAGGCTGATTTATCTCGGCGACCTCAGGCACCTTCTCCTTCAACGTCTCCCCAGCCTCAGGCCCAACCGCATGACGCGCAACCTCAGGAGGCGCGACGCTGATGACCTTCACCTGCAATCGAGTCTTCACCGCGGTCGTCGTTACTCTTTGTGCCGCTACCGCCTCACCCCAAACCGCGGCTCCGGTGAGTCCCTCGATCGCAGGGCTGCCGCTCCCCGACGCCATGGTGCGTCTGTCGATCAAGGATGTGCGCGCGTTCAACGCGGCGCTCGGCGGCGGCTTCAAGAAAGCGCTCTACAACACCCTTCCTGAGAACGATGGCGTCGCTGCCGGGTTCGGCCAGAGTCAGGTGGGAGCGAAGCTCACCGATCAGTGGGCTCGCTTCCGCGGTGACACGGAGTTGTCGTTCCAGACCATCGTGGACCTGCAGACCACATCGATGGGCCTGGCCATTCTTAACGTCGGCCACCTGGAAATGGCGCTGGTGCTGCAGACACCGCTCGCGGCACTTCCGGCGATTTTCGAAGAGGGCACGTCGCGCATCGACCACGGTCGCACCTATCACCTCGTGCGCACGGGTGCGGGGGATGAAGGCTCCGGCGGCGAGACGCGCATGGGTCTCGTCTGGTCCCGTGATGCCGGTTTCCTCATCATCACCACCTCCGAACGCGCGATGAAGCTGACGCTCGCCGCGATGGAGACGGGAGAGCGCTTCGCGCCGAAGCTCGACGGTCTCGCGAGCCTTGAACTCGACACCGACGCTTTGAAGAGTGACCTCTACTTTAAGCGCGAGTTCCTCTTTGGATCGCTCTCGAACGCCGACGAGTCGAAGGGCCGCATCAGCGCCGCCGTTCGCCTCGACGCAGGCCGGCTCATCGAAGTGCGCGAGGGTGCTCTTGCGAAGACGGCGCAGCGGGGAGCGACATTTGACGCGCCTGGCGCGATCGCCAGCGGATGGATCGGGGATGCGTCGCAGCTCCTCGCCGAGCTTCGTAGGGGCCTCCTCGAGCCATCGCCCCAACCGAGTCTGATGCCGCAGTTGTCCGTCGCCGCCCTGCCTTCGTCGCGCGCGTCCACTGCCGATGATCGCTACGTCACGAACATCGAAGTCGCGGCTCCGGTGAATGGCGTAACCCTGACCGAGTCGGCGGAGTTGGACGCCTGGACGACTCTGCTCTCGGCTCAGCCGGTCGCGGGATTTGGATACGCCACTCTGAAGTCGCGCGCGCGCCTCCTGGCCATCCCGTGGCCGAAGGAACGCGACGCTGAAATGACCGCCCTCATCGACGCCACCCTGACGCGTCGCGGCGCTCGGCTCGCGCCTTCGTCCGCGACGTCTGCGTCGCCCGCATCGCCCGCATCGTCGACAGATGCGAAGCAGTACTTCCTCGGGCCGAACCTTCCCGTGCTTGCCTTCAAGCGCAGCGGCGACTTCATCTGGATGGCACCCACCGCGGCCGATCTTGCCAAGGCTCCGACCATCACCTGGAGCAACGAACTTGTTCGTTTCTCAAAGCTCAATCTGACCGAGGTTCGCGAAGAAGGGAAACGTTGGGCGCGCATCGAAGGTCCGCGTTCCCCTGAACATGCGCGACCGCTTTCGGATCGCGTCCTCGGTCTCCTCGGATGGATGCCGACGGTGCGCACTCTTGAAGTGGAGCGTCGGGTAACCGGGGCAGCGTTTAAGGAGCGGATCGTATTTGGCATTGCGCCGCCTCCCGCGAAGTCTGCGGCTTCTCCCGCGGCAAAACCCGCCGCGAAGTAGACGACCGTCCATGCGACGGCCAACGGCGTTCGTGACCGCGATCCTGGTGACGCTCGCCGTGTCTGCCGCGGTCACCGCGGCACCCGGCACTTTCGAGTCGTGGGTGATCCGTCCGGGTCAGCCTCCTTCGCTCAAGCCCTCCGCAAACGAGCGGCTGCCGGTCGGCTCGCTGCAGAAACCCTTTATTGTCCGCGCGTGGGCCCGCGCCCACGCTGAACAAGACACGCCACGTTTCACCTGCACCCGAACTTCGGGTTGCTGGCGGCCCTCCGGCCACGGCACAGTGGGTTTGCGCGATGCGATCCGCGAATCGTGCAACACCTATTTCAAGATGCTGGCGCGCGAGACGCCCGCCGATGCTTTGGCGGCGTCGTTCCGTGAAGCGGGCTTCACCTGGCAGGGAGCGATGACAGATGGCGAAGCCATCGGGCTTCCCGGACCCGCGAAGGTCGCGGTGACTCCGGCGGATCTGCTGCAGAGCTATATCCAGCTTGTGCGGACGCCGTGGGCCCAGCGCGAGGACGTTCGTGGCGAACTTCTCGCGGGCCTTCGTGGTGCGGCGAATGACGGCACGGCGTCAGGCCTGCGCCTTTGGGGCTTCATGGCCAAGACGGGGACGGTGCCCGCCATCGATGGAACGCCGCTCAAGACCTCGGGCTTCGCCATGGTTCTGGATGATGCGGGCTTCGCGTACCTCGGCTTTCTACCTCGCGGGACAGGCCGCGAGACGGCGATCAGAGCCGGAGTCGAGATTGCGAAGCTGCGTCCGGCGTCGATGTCGCACCCCGCTCCATCTCCGGTGGGCGCACCTCGGCCGCTCGCCCGCGTCGTGTTGAATTTGAAAAGGAAAGCCATTGACGATCCAGTTCGCGTGCAGATGCTGGATGAGCTTCGGCTGAAGAGCATCCGCGTCAAGAACGTGGGGGCAGCGCCGGTGGATTCGTCGCGCGGATTCGTGGGTCCAAGGGCGGTGATTGATGCGCAGCCCGGCGATCACTTCGCCAAGGGCGAGTGGCGGATTGAATCAACCAAGCCTCGTTTCACCAGAGGTGTTCGTGGATCGATCGACGTCGTGGATCGCCTGGGTGCCGTTGGTCTGGTCGCGACCATGCAGGCGCGCGACTACGCGAATGGGATCCTCAAGGCCGAGCTGGGTCCCTCGGCCGCGGTCGGCACGTTGCGTTCTCAACTCACCGCCGCTGCGCTTCGGTTCCTGTTGCGTGGACCTCGTCACGGTGCTATCGACGTCTGCGATTCGACGCACTGCGCCTGGTTCGTGGGAGAGGGTCCGGTTCCGAGATGGCTGAGGCCCGACGCTTCCGTCGAGGACGCGAGCATGGCAGGGGAATTGTCAGACGCGGAGTGGGCGACGGCGTTGGATGGCGCGCGCGCACAGCCAGACGGCCCGAGCGTCTGGACCGCGGATTGCGGCGGTGATTCCGTGTCTCCGCACTTCATCTGGGGCAACGGCGATCGCCGCGTGACCCAGTGCCCGCGTCACCCGAAAGGTCACGGCAAGGTCTGGCATCGAGCGTGGAAGGAGTCGGACATCGCAGCCGTCTTCGGTGTGAAGCCCGATTCCATCGCGGTCACGACGGTCGATGGTCAGTGGATGCTGAAGGTCGCGCTGCCTTCGTCCGCGGACGCGCCGGCGAGATCCATCGGCCTCACGTATGACGAAGCGCATCGACGCCTCGCCCAGCGGATGGGTTGGGATGCGATGCCGGCCCCGGCATCCCGCGTGTCGCGCTCCGCCACGGGCTTCCTCGCGGCGGGTGTGGGCTTCGGTCATCGCGTCGGCCTCTGCCTGGCTCCCTGACGCACTGAGCTCACACGGTAGGCTCGCAACGTGAAGGTGGATCCGCAGTCTGCGTACGTGAGCCGCGCCCAGGCGCGCCGCTCTGAAATGGCGACCCTTGAAGCGCAGGACGCCCGGTTGTCCCTTGCCCGGGGAGGGGTGGCGCTTGTCGCCCTTGGAGCCTTCATTGTCATGGGCTTCCGCCCCATCGCGGTGTTCGGCTTCGCTCTGGCGGCCCTCACCTTCGTGATCCTCATCATTCTTCACGAACGTCTGGCTCTTCGCCTGGCTCGCGCGAAGGGACGCGTGGCGTTTTATGAGACGGCGCTCGCCCGCAGTCAGGGTCAATGGATCGGACGGGGCGACACCGGCGCGCGCTTTCTCGATGCCTCGCATCCCAATGCCATCGACCTCGATCTGTTTGGACGCGGATCGATCTTCGAGCGGTTGTCCACCGCGCGCACTCATGCCGGGCAGGATCGTCTCGCGTCGTGGCTCCAGCATCCGTGCTCCATCGCCGAGATCAGAGAACGGCAGCGCAGCGTCACGGAAATGGGCCCACGGCTCGACCTGCGTGAAGACCTCGCCGTGCTCGGCGCCGAGGCGCGTCGAGGCATCGACTCGGCGGCGCTGATGCAGTGGGCGCAAGGCCAGCCCGTGGTGCCGTCGCAAACCCTTCGCATCGCGGCCATCGTCGCATCGACGGCGTTCTTCATTTCGCTCGCTGGGTGGGGCCTCGATCTGTGGGGCGCGATTCCGTTTCGGTTTGCCTTCCTTGCGGTGCTGGTGTGCGTCTGGAAAGGCCGCGCGTTCGCCCACCAGGTTCTTGAAGGCATCGGCCGTCCTGTGAAAGACCTGCAGGCCCTAACCGAATTGTTCGACCGGCTGGTGGTGGAGCGCTTTGAGTCGCCCCGTCTCGTTCAGCTGCATGGCGCACTGACGGCTTCGGGCGAGTCTCCCTCGAAGCCGATCGAAAAACTGCGTCGCTGGATGGAGATTCACGAGTCGAAGAGCAACGTGTTCTTCGGCCTCCTGTCTTTCTTCATCGCGTGGGATCTGCATCTGTCCATCGCGGTCGAGGCGTGGCGTCGGCGTCACGGCGCCGCCATCGTGGGATGGATTGCTTCGCTCGGAGAGATCGAGGCGGTCGTCAGCCTCGGCGCCTACGCCTTCGAGAATCCCGTCGATCCGTTCCCAACCCTCGTGGAAGGCGGCCCTCGTTTCGAAGGCCAGGGCCTCGGTCATCCGCTTCTTCCCATTGAGCGTGCGATCCGCAACGACCTTCGCCTCGACGGAGCGCTTCAGATGCTCGTGATCACCGGCTCGAACATGTCAGGGAAGAGCACGTTCCTGCGGACGGTTGGAACGAACACCGTGCTGGCCCTCGCCGGCGCGCCGGTGAGGGCGACCGCGTTAACCCTTTCTCCCATGATCATCGGAGCCTCGATCCGCATCCAGGATTCACTTCAGGATGGGGAGTCGCGTTTCTACGCGGAGATCAAACGCGTCCGCCAGATTCTGGACGTCGCCCGTGGACCGCTTCCCGCATTGTTCCTCATGGACGAGATCTTCGACGGCACGAACTCGGCGGAGCGACGCGTCGGAGCGGAGGCGGTGGTGCGTTCCCTGGTCGAGCGCGGCGCCATTGGCCTAGTCACTTCCCACGATCTAGCCCTCGCCGAGATCGCGGTGAGCCTCGCTCCCCGCGCCATGAACGTTCACTTTGAAGACCACCTCGAAGGCGACCGCATGGCTTTCGACTATCGGATCAAGCCCGGCCCGGTTCAGCGTGGCAACGCGCTGGGCCTGATGCGCGCGGTCGGCCTCGAAGTCTGACTCCTGCCCGCATCACTTAGCCGCCGAACTGAGGTAGAAGACGCTATGCATCCAAACCTCACTGTCGTCGATCATCCGCTGGTCAAGCACAAGCTCACCTTGATGCGCCGCAAGGAAACGAGCACGGCGCAGTTTCGTGCGTTGCTCTCCGAGATCGCGTTGCTTCTCGGCTACGAGGCGATGCGCGACCTCAAGCTGACGGAAGAGACGATCGAGACTCCGCTGATGTCGATGAGAGCCTCCACGCTCGAAGGCAAGAAGCTGGTGTTGATCGCCATCATGCGTGCCGGACAGGGCATCGTCGACGGCATGCTTCAACTGGTTCCCTCCGCGCGTGTCGGCCACGTGGGCCTCTATCGCGACCCCAAGACGCTGAACGCGGTGGAGTACTACTACAAGGTTCCTCAGCAGCTTGAAGACCGCGACGTCCTGGTCTGCGATCCGATGCTCGCGACCGGCAATTCGGCGATCGCAGCGCTCGACCGGCTCAAGAAGAGCAAGCCCGGTTCATTGCGTCTTGTCTGCCTTCTGGCCTGTCCTGAGGGCATCGCGAATCTGGCGAAGGCCCATCCGGATGTTCCGATCATCACGGCGGCGGTGGACGAGAAGCTGAACGACCACGGTTACATCCTTCCCGGCCTCGGTGACGCGGGCGATCGCTTGTTCGGCACCAAGTAGCCTCTCAAAGGCGAGCGGCGGCTCGCCCCTAAAATTCCGGCCGCATGCCCTTCTCGTATTTCAACCGGCTCTCCATTCTGGGGAAGCGCATTTACCTCGCGAGCGATGCGGTCAAGGAGGTCGCGCTCCCTCAAGCGGAGTTGCTGCATCCGCTCCTGCCCCTGTTGAGAGAGGCGCTCATCAAAGACGATCATCGAGCGGTGGCCGCCGCGGCCGACGCGCTGGTCCTTGGCATCACCCGCTTGATGCGGGTTCCGGAGGTGACGGTCGAAGTTCTCGCCGAACGTCCCAGGCGCAAGGGAAGCGAGCTTCACGGCCTCTACACGGTGACGCCTGGCAAAAAGCCGCGCATCAAGGTCTGGATGCGGACCGCGCAGCTCGGCAAGGTGGTTGCGTTCAAGACCTTCCTGCGAACCCTGCTCCATGAAGTGCTCCATCACCTCGACTACGCCCACTACAAATTCCGCGATTCGTTCCACACCGCGGGCTTCTATTCGCGTGAGTCCAGCCTGGTCCGCCAGCTGCTCGGAGAGCCTCCAAAG
>JBDTQB010000025.1:0-26029 GCA_039932395.1 Vicinamibacteria bacterium
CGAGGATCACCGGCTCGATGATGTGCACGCTCGCGAACAGGGAGACCATGCCCTTCTGACCCGCGGGCAGTCCACGAATGGAGAGGATGCGCCCTGCGCGATTTGAGATCACCGGCTTGTACTTCTTGGGATCGGTGTTCGGCTTCAGGGCCAACGTGGCCAGCGCGTTGGTCTTCTTGTGCATCGCGACCATGGCCTTCAGATCGAAGTCGAAGATCACGTCGCCATTCACCAGAAGGACCGGCTCGCGACCGACCCAGGCGCGGACCTTGCGGAGCGCGCCGCCGGTGCCGAGGATGGCGGTCTCACGCGAAAATTTGATCTTGAGCCCGAGGTCACCATGCGGGATCGCAGCGCGGATCGTCTCGGGCCGGTGATGCAGATTGATCATCACTTCGCTCACACCGGCGCGTTTCAACTCGCGCAGAGTGCGGACGATCAAGGGCTCGTTGAGGACGGGCAGGGCCGGCTTGGCGGTTTTGTCGGTCAGCGGGCGCATGCGCGTTCCGAGGCCCGCGGCCAGGATGACCGCCTTCATGCGCGTGTCTTCGCTTTCGCCTTTGGCACGGTCGCGCCCCGCTTAGCGAAAACCATGTCGCCTTGGCGACCCGACTCGATCCAGAGCATGGGATACGACGTGCTGAGGAAGCGGCTCGACGCTATCCCGAGCCTCGCCGCGACGCGCCGGATGACCGGAGCCGTGGCTTCGATCTCAAGGAAGTTTCCTAACGGTGTTTCATCGAGGCAGAGCACCGCGGAACCGATCTTCCAGACTTCGCGGAACTTCTCGTACCGAAACGTCGGGACGAAGCCCAGCGATCCCAGGATCTGGCTCAGCCTCCCGGGCGAGGCGACCTCCGTCTCAAGTTCCATCCGCGACTTCAACCCATCGCGCACGGTGGCCGGGCCCTTCAGCGTGACCACACCCTGCTTGCCGTAGCTTCGGACTCGGAACGACTTCCCTTCCGAGCGGAGCGAACCGCGGATGTTGTCGAAAAGGGTGTTGATCTCCAGCGCGCGCGCGCTGGTGAGACGTCCGCCTGCGGCCACAAGTCCGCGCTTGATCGGCGCGAACGAAGAGACAGAGATCTTGGCCTCGGTTTCGACGGGACTCGATGAGGGCTTTCGCGGAGTGGACATTTTGGGGGACGCGGAGGTTAGCAAAACCGCGCTGGACGCGCTTGAAATCTGCCGGAGGCCCCTTCGGCGATAGCATCGGGTCATGCGGATTCTTCGATCCGGTCGAGTGATCCAGCGTGGCCACAGCCGATAGTCCTCAGACGCTCCTCGGTGTCGCGCAGATCGCTCGAAGCATGGGAGATCAGGCGCTGGCGCGACGCGTCTTGAACGAGGCACGCGCGCTCTTCCCCGACAGCGCCGATGTTCATTTCGCGTTCGGGCAGGACTGTCTCCAGCAGGACGACATCGATCGCGCGCGCGAAGCCTTCGAGCGTGTGACCGAACTCGACCCCACCAACGTCAAGGCCTGGATCAACTACGGCGCGACCTGCGGGGAGGCGGAACTGGCGGGCGAAGCGGCGCGCGCGCTGGAACGCGCTCTCGAACTTGATCCCACCTCCCGCGACGCCACCTCCAACCTGGGAGTGCTTCGTCGGGAAGCAGGCCAACTCGACGAAGCCGAACGCCTCTTTCGTCGCTCTATCGAGATGGACCCAACCTTCGTCTTCGGTTACTACAATCTCGCTCATTGCCTGTTTCTGGCGGGCCGATTCGAGGAGTCGGTGGCCGAGTACCGCGCGGGCCTCAAGCGCGATTCGGCCAAGACACCAAACCAAAATGCTCGGCTCGCGTGGGCACTCCTCGCCAACGGCGAAGAGGATCAAGCGCAGCGTGAACTCAAACGCGCGCTTGAGCGGTTTCCGGAAGAGGAGCGTGACGCATTCGTGGAAGAGGCACGCGAAGTTCTCGCCGCTATTGAAGCGGCCCAGCCAGATCGAGGTCCGAAGGTGAGAGTGCTGGCAGCCCAGATCGTTGATTGGGACCGAACCCGACGCGCACGCTGATCGTCAACGACTACAGTCGTTCAGCTCCCTCGATGCGAGCAAGAGCTCGGTCGAAGGTCCCGAGCGGAAGATGTCCGGCCTTCCGGGCCAGCTCCAGGACAAGGCAATCTGAGAAACCGACCTGCGGCGCGTGCTTGAAACGCACCAGAGCCTTGGCAACAACGTCGGCGTCCTGAACGGTCAGGTGCTCATGATCCAGGAGCATTTCGATGGCCGTGGCGAGCGCCTGGGTCTTCATCTCGTAGACCGATCCGAGAACCCAAACGGTTTCAATCAAGACGATCAGGGAAACCCAGGCTCCGCGCGCGACGAACTGATCAGCGGCCGCCGTCTGTCTCGCATCGTCGCGCGCTAGAAGCCGAACGACGACATTGGTGTCAATCGCGCGCATGACGCTGAGCCACGCTCTTCTTCAGACCGGCTTTGAGCTCGGCCAGGCTCCGCTTCTTCGGTTTCGCGGGAAACACCGCTTGATGGATCTCCTCCGATGAATGGCGTCCCGCGCGTCGCACGGTGACCACTCCGTTCTCCTCGCTCCACTCGAGAACTCCGCCGGGCCCTATCCCGAGTTTGTGGCGTACCGCCACAGGGACCGAGATTTGACCCTGTCCGGTCAGGCGCGAGTGAGCGATTTCCACGGATCACATTACCACGGTACTCGACTCCGGGAAGGCCTATCCAGGGCCGCCCGTCAGTCCAGATGGCCCTTTTCGGAGTCACCCATTTCGACCTTGCGGGATGGGAAGTACTCCATCCAGCGGTCACTGACCTTCTTGGCGGTGGCATCGTCCGCGAAGAGTTCCTTGGGAAACCAGGGTTTGGTGCGGGCATCGATGACGATGGGGGGCGATAAAGCGACGTGATGCGCAATCACGCTCTGGCTCGCGCCGTGGATGTCACGCGCCGGTTCGAAGCGCGTGAAGGTGGTCCACAGAAAATTGATGGTTGACTTGGCCGCACGCGCCGGTTCGTCCGACAGCACCACCAGCGGCCACGCCGCGAACGCAGGGTCACTCGCGATGCGTGACACCACCGCCGCTTCGTCGGCATCGTTTCCGCGATAGGCGGGACCGCCGACCACGAGACATCCGGGAGAGAACACGCGCACGTCGGTCACGCTGGGCCCCGGGCTTCCACTGAACTCGCGCGGAAGTTCGCGGCGCTTTGGACCTACCCCCATCCAGACACCCTTCGATCCGCGGTTGATGGTCGGCGTCGTGTAGTCCAGCGTATCCATCGACAGATTCGGAAAGATGAACAGGTCGGTCTCCGGTGTCGTGCGTTCAAGGATGTGGGTCAGGGTCGCACGGAAATCCTTCAAATCTATGCCGGCTGACGAGTCGGTCAGCAGTAGAAACTTGGTGAGGGAAAGCTGACCTTCTCCCAGAATGCGGAAGGCGCTCGCCATCGCCTCGCGCTCGTAGCGCTCCTGAACAATGGCGGCGGCCAGCGAGTGATAGCCGGTCTCACCGTAGGACCAGAGCGACTTCACCTGCGGCATCACCAGAGGAAACAAAGGCGACAGGAGATCTTGAAGCAGATCGCCGATGAAGAAGTCTTCCTGCCGAGGCTTCCCCACCACGGTCGCCGGATAGATGGCGTCGCGACGTCGATACACCCGGTCGACTTCAAAGACCGGATAGTCGTGCCTCAGCGAGTAGTAGCCGTAGTGATCGCCGAAGGGACCTTCCGCGCGACGCACACCCGCGGGTACGCGGCCCACCAGCGCGAACTCCGCGTTTGCCACCAGGGGCACATCGCTTACCCCCTCGACCATGTCGAGGCGCCGCCCCAGGATCAACGAAGCCAGTAAAAGTTCAGGCACGTTCTCCGGCAAGGGAGCGATCGCGGAAAGAATCAAGGCCGGCGGCCCCCCGACGAAGACACTCACCGGCAACGACTGACCTCGCTTCTCGGCCGTGTTGAAGTGAAAGCCGCCGCCTTTCGCGATCTGCCAATGCATTCCGGTGGTCTTCGCGTCGTGGATCTGCATGCGATACATGCCGAGGTTCGTGCCCCGGCCATCGGGATCGGACGTTAAAACCAGCGGCAACGTGACGAACGGGCCGCCGTCTTCGGGCCAGCAGGTCAGGACCGGAAGCTTGGTGAGGTTCGGACCTTCCCGGACTTCGGTGATGGGGCCGCTCTTGAGACGCTTGAGACCCACCTTCAAGCCAGACAGGGCGAGATCTCTCGCGTTCCACACCTTGCCCAGTGTCGGCGGCAGCGCGTGCTCGACCACGTCCACCGCACGGCGCACGAACTTCGCGGCGTTGCCGCCAAACGCCATCTCCGCGCGCCTTGGCGTACCGAAAAGATTGGTGATCAACGGAAAGTCCGCACCAATGATGTTCTTGAACAGCAACGCGGGGCCGCCGCCCGCGATCACCCGCCGATGGATCTCCGCCGCTTCCAGATTCGCATCGACAGGAACGTCGATCTCGACGATGTCGCGATCCCCTTCACGACGGAGGGCGGCAATGAACTCACGAAGGTCAGCGGACATGCGGGCGAATGGTACCTGTCGAACGCTGACAGGCGTAGCGCGACGGGCGGCCTCACTCTTTAAGCGCCTGCAAGACCTCTTCGTGTAACCTCCCTGTACCGCGCCCACAGGGGGCGTTCGACACTACAAGAGAGGTCTCATGGCAGATCCCACAAACTCAGATCCGAACAAGCCCGCCGACGACATGCCCGATTTTTCCGGCGTCACCGGTGGCGCTTCCACCACCGCAGATCCCGAGGCGGTGGTCTTTGAGACCTACACCGTGAAGTCGGGCGACTCCCTTTCCAAGATCGCGAAGCATCACTACGGCGACGCGAGCCTCTGGAAGACGATTTTCGAAGCCAACCAGGACCGTATCAAGAACCCCGACCTGATCCAGGTCGGCTGGGAACTCAAGATCCCGGCGAAACCGGAATCAACCACCTAATGGAGAATTTCATGCGTCGCACAGCCATACTGACGTTCGTTGCCTTCGCCGCCGCCTGCTCGAAGCCGGCTCCGCCGCCTCCGGCTCCCGTCGCGGTCGCCACCCCCGTTCCAACGCCTCCCCCGGCCGCCATGGGAGAGGTGACCCTCGGAAGCGAACTTGCCGCCGACAAGACCGTCGCGATGGGCAAGGAAATGTTCGGAGTGAAGGACAAGGTCTATGCCTCCGTCGCCACGTCCGGCGTAGGTCACATCAAGCTCCGCGCGGTGTGGTCCTTCGTCAAGGGCGACAAGACCACGCAGGTCAACGAGACCACCATGGAACTCGATTCCACTGGTCCCGCGGTCAACGAGTTCCACATCGAGAACACCAAGGCGTGGCCGAAGGGCGACTACAAAGTTGAGATCTTCTTCAACGATGCGGAAGCGCCCGCGGTGACGAAGACCTTCAAGGTCCAGTAGTACAAGAGGGCAGGCGCATCCGGCGCGCCTGCCCTTCTTTTTTCCCGCTCGACGAAGCCTTCATTCACAACGTGAAAGCTCTGGTTACCGGCGGCGGCGGATTCCTCGGATCCGCGATCGTTCAGAAGCTTCGCGCCCGCGGAGACGACGTGGTGGTGGTGGCGCGCGGTTCTTATCCCGACGTCGAAGCGATGGGCGCCACCCTTGTGCGCGCCGACATCACCGACCTCCCCGCCCTCACTCAGGCGCTGGACGGATGCGGCATGGTGTTCCATACCGCCGCGAAGGCCGGCATTTGGGGCTCATACGAAAGCTACTCCAAGCCCAACGTCGTTGGAACTGAGATGCTGATCGCCGCGTGTCTGGCAATGAGGGTTCCCAAACTGGTCTTCACTGGCTCTCCTTCGGTCGTCTTCGACGGAACGGATCAGGCGAACGGAACTTCAGCGCTCCGATACGCCGACCCACCCTCCAGTCACTACTCGGCGACCAAAGCCGCGTCGGAGCGTCTGGTGCTGAAGGCCAACTCGAAACAGCTCGCAACGGTTTCGTTGCGGCCGCATTTGATCTACGGACCGGGCGATCCGCACCTGATCCCGCGCGTGATCGACCGAGCGTCCAAGGGTCGATTGGCGCTGGTGGGTGACGGATCCAACAAGGTCAGCCTGACTTACATCGACAACGCGGCCGCCTCACATCTGCAGGCCGCGGAGGTGCTTTCGTTCGGTGCGCCGTGCGCGGGGCGCGCCTACTTCATCAACGATCCCGAGCCCGTCGTCTTCGGTGATTGGCTGACCACTCTGGTGAGTCGCCTGGGTCTCCCCCCCATCAAGCGTCGACTTTCGATCAAGACCGCGGTGAAGATCGGAGGCGTCCTGGAGTTCTTGTGGAGGACCTTCCGTCTGGGCGGCGAACCACCGCTCACGCGATCGGTCGCGCGCAACCTGGGGATCAGCCATTGGTACTCGATTGACGAGGCGGTTCGCGACTTCGGATACGCGCCCACGACCAGCGCCGCGGAAGGCTTCGAGCGAACCATCGAGTGGTTCAAGCCCCGCGTTTCACGCTGAGCCGACGCTGATGAAGGAGGCCATCGACGTCGACATCGTTTTCGCAAGTCTGGCCGAGATTTCCGAACTGGCCCGCCTGCGCGCGCGTTTGACCGACATCGAGAGGCAGCGTGTTGACGGCTACAAGGTTCGCGAGCCCCGGGAGACGTCGTTGCTCGCTCGCGCGCTTCTCCGCACGGAACTCGCACGGCGGGTCGGCGTCGGGCTGCTCGATCTTTCCTTCGACCTGCGCACTTCGGGCAAGCCTGACTTGAGGCTTCACGATACGACGCTCCCGGACTGGCGATTCAGCGTGTCGCACACGGGACCTCACGTCGTGATCGCCCTCGTCCGCGGGCATGACGTCGGTATCGACATTGAGCGCCTCGATCGTTTGGCGGCGCCGCTCGACATCGCGACGCGCTTCTTCACACCGAAGGAAGTCGCGCACCTGAAGGCGACGCCTCAGAGCCATCTTCATCGCACGTTCTTCGCGGGCTGGACCCGGAAGGAAGCGATCGTGAAGGCGCGCGGAATCACGATGGCTGAGAGTCTCGCCACGCTGACCGTGGAGCTAGATCCGGGGGCCCAACATCCAGGCTACGAAGACGCCCCGGACGTCGGCGAGCGCGGTCAATGCAAGCTCACAACGTTCGAGATTCCTGATCATCGGCTCATGGGCGCGGTGGCGGTTCTGGGCGAACGGGAGCCCCGACTGAATCTCCGCATGGTTTCCGACGAGACGTTCGATTAGCCTTCACTCAACGATGAGTTCCGAGACTTCCTTCACCGCCCCCGACATCACCGCCACCCTGCGTCGTATCCGCGAGGCGCTCTACGTGGTGCGGCGCGCCTCCGACTCTGCCATGGGCTTGCGCCTCTCGCCCGCCGTGAGCGCAGGCGAAGAGGTCGTTGGCGCATTGCCGCCGCTCTACCCCGAATGGCTGGGCGACCGGTCTTTCCAGGAATCACATGGCGTGCGATTCCCCTACTGCGTCGGGCCCATGGCCAACGGAATCGCTTCGGCTCCGCTCGTCATCGCATCGGCACGCGCCGGCGTCCTGGCCTTTTTCGGCGCCGCCGGACTGTCACCCGCTTCCGTGGAAGCGAATCTCAATACGATCATCGACGCGCTGAAGAACGGCGAGTCATGGGGCTCGAATCTCATCCACTCGCCGAATGAACCGAGCCTCGAAGAGACCGTGGTCGACCTGTACCTGAAATATGGCGTGGTCCGCATTGACGCCTCGGCTTTCATGGACATCACGCCTGCGGTGGTTCGCTACGCCGCCAAGGGGCTGCGCCTTCACAACGACGGAACGGTCGAACGCAAGAATCGCGTGCTCGCCAAGGTCTCGCGTCCGGAAGTCGCACGACGCTTCCTCGAACCAGCACCCGACGCCATTCTCTCGGGCCTGGTCGCGCGCGGCGCGATCACGGCAGCCGAGGCGAATCTGGCCAAGCGTATTCCCATCGCGGAAGACATCACGGTCGAGTCGGACTCGGGCGGTCATACCGACAATCGTCCGCTCGGCTCTCTCTTCCCCACCATCGCCGCGTTGCGCGATGAGATCGCGACCGCCCGTGGCTACTCGACTCCGATTCGCATCGGCGCGGCCGGCGGTCTGGGCACTCCAGCTTCCGTCGCATCCGCTTTTGCTCTCGGTGCGGCCTACGTCATGACGGGCACGGTCAACGAAGCGGCGATCGAGTCGGGCCTGTCTGAAGCGGGACGCCTTCTCCTCGCGCAGGCGGGGATCGCCGATGTCGCCATGGCGCCCGCCGCCGACATGTTCGAGATGGGGGTCAAGGTTCAGGTCCTCCGTCGCGGCACGATGTTCGCGACACGCGCGCAGAAGCTCTATGACGCGTACATGATGCACGACTCGATCGAGAGCCTGCCGGCAGGAGTGCGCACGCGGCTCGAAAGCGAGATCTTCAAGACCTCGCTTGATGCGATCTGGGCCGACACCCGCGCCTTCTGGGAAGTTCGCGATCCGCACGAAGTCACGCGAGCCAACAAGGACGCGCATCACCGAATGGCGCTGTGTTTCCGCTGGTACCTTGGCAAAGCCAGCCGTTGGGCCAATGCCGGCGAGCCAACACGCATCATGGACTATCAGATCTGGTGCGGCCCCGCGATGGGCGCGTTCAACACGTGGGCGAAGGGTTCGTTTCTCGAAGATCCTAAGAACCGTGAAGTTGCGCAGATCGCGTTGAACTTCCTTGAAGGCGCCGCGGCCATCGCTCGCGCCCAGCAGGTGCGGACCTTCGGAGTTCCCGTTCCTCCGACCGCGTTCGAGTTCCGCCCGGTGCGCCTCGCCTAGGGTCTCGTGTCCGCGGGGATGACCCGGACGCGCTTTGGTCGCGCCCCCGTCGTTCCGCCGTCAGACGCTGAAGGATCCAAAAGACCGAGCAACGCCTGAAGCGTCCCGGCCATCTCCTTCAACTCTTCCCGGTGGACCGCGGCCAGTTGACCAACGCGTGCGTCGCCCTCCTTGGTGGGCGTAACCCGCACGCGCCTTGCATCGGCGGGATCGGGCGTCCGAGCGACCAGGCCCAGCGCCTCCAACCGATCCACCAGTCCCACGGCGCTGTGGTGATGAATGTGCAGCCTCTCGGCGAGATCGCCAATGCTCATCGCGTCGCCCTTCCCCTTCAGCGCAAGCAGCGCCTGATACTGGCGCGAGGCCAGCCCTGCTCCTTCCGCCGCGTCTTCGCTGAAGCGAAGAAAGCGAGCCATGGCGTAGCGGAAGTCGGCGAGCGTCTTGAATTCTCGGGCGGTGACGGGTCTGGGTCTGGGCATGGTGGGCTCTCGACTTAATATATATCGTGATACGATATG
Organism: Vicinamibacteria bacterium; assembly: GCA_039932395.1. Classification (GTDB taxonomy): domain Bacteria; phylum Acidobacteriota; class Vicinamibacteria; order Fen-336; family JAGNNV01; genus JAGNNV01. The sequence goes on from JBDTQB010000025.1 coordinate 9,313, forward strand.
TTACTTGAACTCGCACAATCATCCCGCCCAAGCCAGTCCCGAGCAACTCGGCGACTTCACCACAACCTGGCGCGTCGTACCCATCTCCGGTCTCGCGATCATCATCGGCGCACTCGGCGCGGTGATCGCCCTGGTCCTCGGCAAGCTGATCGGCCTGTTCACGAATCTGTTCTTCTTCCAGCGATTCGGAACCGACCTTGTCTCACCAGAGGGGAATCAACTCGGCGTTTACGTCGTGATCGTCCCGGTCATCGGCGCACTGATCGTCGGCATCATGGCGCGCTACGGCTCCGATCGAATCCGCGGCCATGGCATCCCCGAAGCGATCGAAGCGATTCTTCTGAAGGGCGGTCGGGTCGAGCCCAAGGTCGCCTTGCTCAAACCCCTTTCGGCGGCCATCTCGATCGGCTCGGGCGGGCCGTTCGGAGCCGAGGGGCCGATCATCATGACGGGCGGCGCGTTCGGGTCGATGATCGCCCAACTCATTCACTTGACCAGCGCGGAGCGTCGGACCCTGATGGTTGCGGGTGCGGCGGCCGGCATGTCCGCGACGTTCGCGGCGCCCCTTGCGGCGGTTCTTCTTGCGGTTGAACTTCTGTTGTTCGAATGGAAGCCTCGAAGTTTCGTTCCCGTCGCTCTCGCGAGCGCCACCGCCGGCGCGGCGCGTCGCTACCTCATGGGAACCGGACCGATCTTCCCAACGCCGCCCCACGCTCTGTTCCTCGGGCCGGCAGGCTTGGTCAGTTGCGTGGTCTGCGGACTCCTGGCCGGACTCATGGCCCTGATTCTGACCCACGCGGTTTACGGGGCCGAGGACGCCTTCGGGAAGCTGAAGCTGCACTGGATGTGGTGGCCCGCGATCGGCGGTCTGGTCATCGGACTTGGCGGCTGGATCTTTCCGCAGGCTCTGGGCGTCGGCTACGACGTCATCGCAACGCTTCTGAAGGGCGAGGGATCGCTTCACCTCATCATGGGCGTGCTGCTGATCAAGTCGACGATTTGGGCGGTGTCGCTTGGCTCGGGAACGTCGGGCGGCGTGCTGGCACCCCTTCTGATGATGGGCGGCGCGCTCGGAGGTCTCGAGACTTTCGTCTTCCCCGACGCGGGCCTCGGCTTCTGGCCCCTCGTCAGCATGGGCGCCATCCTCGGTGGCACCATGAGGTCCCCTCTCACCGGCATCGTCTTTGCCCTTGAGCTCACGCACGACATCAACGTCGTGCTCCCTCTTCTCGTGGCGGCGACGGTTGCTCACCTCTTCACCGTTTTGACCCTCCGGCGTTCCATCCTGACGGAGAAAGTGAGCCGTCGCGGCTTTCATCTCAGTCGTGAATATGCCGTCGACCCCCTCGAGATTCTTTTTGTGCGGGAAGTCATGCGAACCAAAGTGGTGGCGCTCGATGGCGCGACCCTTATCAGCAATCTCCCTCACTCCCTGCACAAGGACCCAGCACGCGGACAGCGCCTCTATCCGATCCTCGAAGGAGAGAAGCTGGTGGGCGTGTCGGGCCGCGCAGCGCTGATCGATCTGTCGCGCGGCGAACACGTCAACCGCACGCTCGCCGAGGCGGCACCGGGTGCGCCGGTCGTGGCGCATTCAGACGAACCCTTGCGCGTGGTTGTTTATCGGATGGCGGAAACCGGCCACACACGCCTGCCCGTGGTGGAATCGGACGGAAGCGGAAAGTTCGTGGGCATGATCTCTCTGGAAGATCTCCTCAAGGCGCGAGCGACGAATCTCGACGCCGAACGCCGACGTGAGCGTGTCAACGCGCTGGACCTGTTTTTTCCCGGACGTTCACGCACCGAGGATGCCCCCGCCGCCTGACGCGATACGATCGAGTCCTTGACCCTCGGCGTCTTCGCTCGTGCCCTCAGCCTCGACGTCGTCGCGGGTGCTCTGTGCGGTGGGCTTCTGGCCGAGCACGTCGCGAACGCGCGTATGCGTCCGGGATGGTGGGTCGCCCTGCTGGCGGCGGTGTGGAGTATCTACACCGGCGATCACCTGCTCGATGCCCGTCGAGCCTTCGGCGTGTCCGGCTCCTACCGACATGAGTTCCATCGGCGCCACGCCCGCGCACTGACGATCGCCCTTGGCTTCGCAGTGGTTGCCGGTCTGGGTGCCGCCTTGACTCTGCGTCCGGCGGTGCAGATCTATGGAATCGGCCTGTCGATCGCCGTCGTGCTCTATCTCGCCTCAGCGCAGGGCCTGATTTTGCGAAGCGTCCCCAAAGAGCCCATCGCCGGCCTCCTCTACGCCGCAGGCATCTGGGGCGGTCCGATCGTCATGGGCGAGGGTCCACGGGCGTGGCTGTGGCTGGCGGCCGGTCTTCACGCCATCGCCGCGGTTTTGAACCTCCTCATGCTCGGCGTATTTGAGGCGCAGGGCGATCGTGAACAAGGCAGCCGGTCGGTGGCGCTTCGTTGGGGATCAGGACGCACGCGGATCTTCGTGATCGCTCTGGGGGTTGTCGGCGCCGTCCTGACGGTCGCGCTAGGTCTCATGGCTCCGAAAGACATGGCACCGGTTTGCGTTGTCCTTGCCATGCAGCTCGCGACGCCTGCGATGCTCCTTCTTGCCCGCGTTTGGTCCACCCGAAACGAGCGTTATCGCATCTGGGGCGATTCGGTTTTCTTCCTAGGGGCCTTGCCCCGGCTAATGTACTGATGGATCACCGCGCCGAGATCGCTCGCGGCTTTGACCGACTGGCTCCGGTCTACGATCTTCTTGGCGACGTAGCCTTTCTCGGAAGAATTCGCGCAAGCCAGGTGGCGCTCCTTCCGCGCCTTCCGCCCATCCAAAGCGCGCTGGTTCTGGGCGGAGGGACGGGACGCTTCCTCGAGACGCTGTTACGGAACAACGTGGCGCGAACCGCGGTCTCGATCGACCTCTCCTCCGGAATGACTCGAGAGACGGCCGCTCGGCTGACTCGATCGGAACTGTCAACGCGGGCGGACCTGCGCATCGGGAGCCTCGAACACATCCGTGATGGCGAAACGTTCGACTTGATCGCCACCCACTGCTTCCTCGACCTCTTCGATGATGGAGAACTGCGGGCGATCGTGGGTCGGCTCGATGCCGCCTTGAACCCGGGTGGGCTCTGGCTCTTCAGCGACTTCTGTATCGGCCGCGGCGTCGCGCGGCAGGCCATCGTCACCACGCTCTACGCTTTCTTCGGGTGGACCTGCAGCCTGCGAACTCGAGGCCTACCGAACTTCGACGCAGCATTCCGGGGAATCGGCCTCGATGAGCTGGCCCGCGAACGCTTCGCCCTTGGCCTCCTCGAAGCTCGGTTGCTTCGTAAACCCGCGTCGAAACAAGGGCTGTAACCGCCGATCCGAACAACCGTGCTAAGTCGTTGAGTGCGAAGGCTGAAACCGAGAGAAATCCGCGCCAAGAAAGGCAAGTCTCATTTTTGTAACAGTTGAAATCGCCCTCTCGGTTGTTCGATGCACCCCTGCCATAATCCGAAGCTCCGATCGCGACTCCTCGCGATCGCCTGAAGCAACGAATAAAGCGACGAATCCAATATGCCTGCCAAACATCCTCCCATCGCCATCGTGGGCCTCGGCGCCCTCTTTCCCGGTTCGACGGACGCCAATGGAATGTGGCGCGACATCGTGGCCGGCAAGGATCAGCTCACCGAGATCCCCAAGGCGCATTGGCTGATCGACGACTTCTACGACGCCGACCCAAAAGCGCCGGACAAGACGTACGCGCGACGCGGCGGGTTCATTCCTGAGGTGGCGTTCGATCCGCTCGAACATGGCATGCCGCCCAACGTCATCCCCGCGACCGACACGTCGCAGCTTCTCGGGCTGATCGTCGCCAAGCAGCTTCTCGCCGACGTCACCCACGGCGTCTTCCCCGACGCGATGCGTGAACGCACCAGCGTCATCATCGGCATCACCTCCGCGCAGGAGCTTCTCGTCGAGATGGGTGCGCGTCTCCAGCGTCCCATCTGGGTGCGCGCGCTCCGTGAGCACGGCCTGCCCGAAGACGAAGTCAACAAGGTCTGCGACCGGATCTCCGGTTCGTATACCCCCTGGCAGGAGAACACTTTCCCTGGACTCCTTGGCAACGTGGTCGCGGGACGCATCGCGAACCGCCTGAATCTCGGCGGCACCAACTGCGTCGTCGACGCGGCCTGCGCCTCGGCCTTCGGCGCGCTCGCCATGGCCGTGCAGGAACTTCATCTCGGCAGTTCCGACCTCGTGATCACCGGCGGTGTCGAGACGTTCAACGACATCTTCATGTTCATGTGCTTCTCGAAGACAACCGCCTTGTCGTTCTCCGGCGACTGCCGTCCCTTCGACGTCAAGTCGGACGGCACCATGCTCGGCGAAGGCATCGGCCTGATTGGCCTGCGTCGTCTTGAAGACGCGGAACGCGACGGCAATCCGATCTACGCCGTGATCAAAGGCATCGGCTCGTCCTCGGACGGACGCGCGAAGAGCATCTACGCGCCAGTCAGCGCCGGTCAGGCGAAGGCGTTGCGTCGCGCCTACGAAGTGTCCGGATTCGGGCCTGAATCCGTTGAGCTCATCGAAGCTCACGGGACAGGCACCAAAGCCGGAGACGCAGCCGAGTTCGGCGGACTCCAGGCAGTCTTCGCCGAAGCTCCGCGCGAAGACAAGCAGTGGTGCGCCCTTGGCTCCATCAAATCGCAGATCGGCCATACGAAAGCCGCGGCGGGTGCGGCCGGCCTGATAAAGGCGGCCTTGGCGCTCCACAACAAGGTCCTGCCTCCCACCATCAAGGTCGACACGCCGAATCCGGCACTGCAGATCGAAGAGACGGCGTTCTATCTCAACACCGAAGCGAAGCCGTGGGTGCGTGACCACTCCCATCCGCGTCGTGCTTCGGTCAGCTCTTTCGGATTTGGCGGCAGCAACTTCCACATTACGATGGAGGAATACGTCGGCAAAGCCAAACGCGCCGCCCGCATGCGCACGATGACCTCCGAACTGGTCGCGATCTCCGCGGCGACACCCGCAGCACTCGCACAGGCGCTGGACGCGGTCCTGGCGGACCTGAAAGCCGGCGCGTCGCTGAGCGGTGTGGCCCAGGCCGCCGCGGCGAAGTTTGACTCCAAGGCGGATTGCCGCCTCGGCATCGTTGCCGGCTCTGTTGAGGACCTCGAAAAGCAGATCGGCCTGGCCCGTCCCAAGGTTGACGGACCGGCGTTCGCCCTTCCCGGCGGACCGACCTACGGCCGCGGCGCGAAGAACGAGGGCACGATCGCTTTCCTGTTCCCAGGTCAGGGCTCCCAGTCGGTGGGCATGGGCCGCGATCTGGCCATGGCCTTTGATGCCGCGCGTCAGGCCTGGGACGATCACGCGCACCTCGAATTCGGCGAAGGCAACGAGAAAGCGCCGCTCCATCGCGTGGTGTTCCCGCCTTCCGTTTTCACCGATGAGGGGCGCGTCGCGCAGACCGCGCGGCTCACCGCGACTGAATGGGTCCAACCCGCACTCGGGATCGCCAGTATCGCCGCGCTACGAATGCTGCGGCACCTCGGCGTGGATGGCGATGTCTTCGGCGGTCACAGCTTCGGCGAGGTCACCGCCTTGCACGCAGCGGGCGCCATCGACTCAACGTCGCTGCTGAACATCGCGCGACGACGCGGCGAACTGATGCGTGACGCCGCCACCACATCAGGAGCGATGTGGGCGATCGCCCTTGGCAAGAAGACGGTCGCCGAACTGCAGTCGCAGATCAGCGACCCGGTTGTCATCGCCAATCACAATTCGAAGAAACAGGTCGTCATCGCCGGACCCACCGAAGCGGTGGACGAGGCGGCGGCGAAACTGAAAGCGCAGGGGTTCAAGGGCACGCGCCTTCCCGTGGCCACCGCCTTCCATTCGAGCGTCGTCGCAGGGTCCGTGGAGCCCTTCGCGCAGTTCCTCAAGGATCAAGCGATCACCGTCCCGAGCAAGCCGGTCTATGCGAACACCACCGCGCAGCGCTACACCGGCGGTGAGGACGGCATCCGCGCGGCCCTCGCATCGCAGATCGCGTCCTCCGTGCGCTTCTCGGAAGAGATCGAAACGATGTACGCCGATGGGGTGCGTACCTTTGTCGAAGTGGGCCCGGGCGCGGTTCTCACCGGCCTCGTGAAAGACACTCTGCTCGATCAGCCGCATCTCGCGATCCCGACCGATCGCAAGGGCGCCAATGGAGCCGCATCATTCCTTCAAGCGCTCGGCGCCCTGGTCGCTCACGGGGTCGACGTGGACCTCGCTAAGTTGTTCGAAGGAACACGCGTCGAAGCCCGCAAAGAAACGCCGAAGCCTCACGCCATCATGCTGTCGGGCGCGAACTACGCGAAGCCCTATCCGCCTAAGGGAGGCTCCGCCGCCTTGCCGAAGCCGAATCCGCCGCGGAAGGCTGAACCTGTCGTCACGGCTCCTGCCGTTGCCGCATCCCCAACCGTTGTGTTGAACCACGCCCCGCAAGAGGAGATCAGCTTGAAGTCGAACACCCAGGATCCCGAGTGGCTGCGCGCCTTCGCCGACGTTCAGCGCCAGACGGCCGAGGCGCACTCGGCGTATCAGCGCTCGATGGCCGATGCGCACATGGCCTTCCTTCGTACGTCTGAGGCGGCCATCGCAACCATCAGCGGACAGCCCCTGCCCGCGGCTTTTGTTCCATCGCCGTGGTTCGCTGCCCAGGCGTCCGCGCCTCAGGCAGCGTACGTTCCGGTGTCCGCTCCGATGCCGGTGCCCGCGGCGATCGCGCCACTGCCGATTGCGACCCCCGCTCCGGTTCAGCCGATGGCCGCCGCTGCTCCGGTAGCACCGGTCACCCCGCATCCGGTCGCCGCACCCGCGGCCGCCGCTGGCCCGTCGATCTCGGACGCGCTGCTCGCGGTCGTCGCCGATAAAACCGGCTATCCGAAGGACATGATCGGACTCGACATGGAAATCGAAGCCGACCTTGGCATCGACTCCATCAAGCGCGTGGAGATTCTCTCGGCGGTTCAGGAACGCGTCCCGTCTCTGCCGTCTATCCCTGCGGCGGAACTCGGCGCGATGAGGACGCTGCGGAATATCCTCGAGCGCTTTGCTTCGACAAGCTCAGCACAAGCGGCAGCCGACCCTTCGACAGGCTCAGGGCAAGTCTCAGCAACTCCCGGGGCCACGCCCTCACAGCCTGTCGTGACGCCCGCCATCGCGGCCCCCGCAGCGAGCGGCGATTCCATCACCAGCGCGTTGCTGGCCGTGGTCGCCGACAAGACCGGCTATCCGAAAGACATGATTGGTCTCGACATGGAGATCGAAGCCGACCTCGGTATCGACTCCATCAAACGCGTGGAGATCCTATCGGCGGTTCAGGAGCTGGTGCCGTCGCTTCCCTCCATCCCGGCGGCCGAACTCGGCGCGATGCGCACGCTCCGCAACATCCTGGATCGCTTTGCTTCGACAAGCTCAGCACAAGTGGATTCGACAGGCTCACCACAAGTGGATTCGACAGGCTCACCACAGTTGGCCGGCGATATCGTCCCTGCTTCATCTGCGGTGCGTCTCCCCGCTCCCAGCGCTGCCGCTGGATCTGACGTGTCAATTCAGAACGTCTTGCTGAGCGTGGTGGCCGACAAAACCGGCTATCCGAAGGACATGATCGGACTCGACATGGAAATCGAAGCTGACCTCGGCATCGACTCCATCAAGCGTGTCGAGATTCTCTCGGCGGTTCAGGAACAGGTGCCGTCACTTCCGTCGATCCCCGCGGCCGAACTCGGCGCGCTGCGCACGCTGCGTCAGATCCTGGAACGGCTTGGAGGAGACAGCGAGCCGACGCCTCCGCCCGGCGGCCTCTCGCCCGCGTCCACCCAGGCGACACCGTCTTCGGCTCCGACGATGTCCCAAAACGCCCCAGCGACCAAGCTGGGGCGTTTTGTTGCGTCCCGTCGTGAGCTCCAGCGCCCCGGCTTCTCGCCCCGCGGTCTCTTCGATGGACCGATCCAGATGGTCCGTGATTCTCACGGCATCGCCGAATCTGTCGCGGCAAGTCTGGCCCAACGTGGCGTGAAGGCCACCGTGATGGATGCCGCCGAAAAAGGCGCCGCGCGCGTGATCGACCTTTCCGGTTTATCCGATATGGCGAGCGCCCTTGACGGCGTTCATCTTCAGAAGAAGACCTTTGAATCCGCACGTTTCGTCGCCCAGTCGACCGACACCCACCGGCTTTTCATCGCCTTCGCCGACGGCAGTTCCGCCAACGCCCAGTGGGCAGGAGGTGTCGCGGGACTTGTGCGCACTCTCGCGCTCGAAACTCCCGAGGTGACCAGTCGCTTCGTGTCGCTTCAGATCGGCGCGATGAACGCGTCCAGCGTGGCCGCCGTGGTCACTTCCGAAATCCTCGACGGCGGGAGCGATCTCGATGTCGCGATTGACGGAACCGGCCATCGCACGGTGCCGTATTTTGAAGATGCCGACGACCTGATTTCCTCGACGGCGACTCCTCTTGAAGAGGGTTCGGTTCTCCTGGTTTCAGGCGGGGCCCGCGGCGTCACCGCGATCTGTCTCGAAGCGCTGGCGAAGACGGGCTCCTACAAGTTCGCGATTCTCGGTCGCACCGATTCCGACTTCGCGCCCGCTTGGGCGGAAGGCAGGGCGGAGGGCGAACTTCAAGGCGCCTACATCGCCGCGGAAAGAGCCGCGGGGCACATCCCCTCGCCCGCCGAAGCCAAGAGCGCCGCTCAAACCGTCAATGCCGCCCGTGAGACCCGCGCCACCCTGGATGCGCTCCGCGCGAGCGGCTCTGAAGCGCTCTACATCCCCTGCGACCTCAAAGATGAAGGCGACGTCACCATGGCCGTCAGCATGGTGCGCGGTCACTTCAAACACATCGATGGCGTGGTCCACGCCGCGGGTGTTCTGGCCGACAAGAAGATCTCTGAGAAGACCGACGCGCAGTTCAATTCCGTCTTCGACACGAAGATCGCCGGCCTTCGGAATCTCCTCAACGCCACCAGCACCGATCACCTCAAGGTGCTCTGCTTCTTCGGCTCCGTCGCCGGTCGCGCGGGCAATCCAGGCCAGGCGGACTATGCGATGGCCAATGAGACGCTCGAGTCCGTCGCACAGTTCGAGGCGAAGCAACGCCCGAACGCGACCGTCCGGGTCCTTCACTGGGGTCCTTGGGACGGCGGCATGGTGACTCCATCTCTTCGCTCGGTGTTCATCGAACGCGGGGTCGCATTGATTCCGACCGCCGACGGTGCACGGGCATTTGTCGATGCGATCAGCCATCGTGAAGCGCCGATCTCCGTCGTGGTCGGAGGCCGCCCCGATGCGTCCGTCCTGCTGGGTCACGTGGCCGCTCGCAAGGTCACGGGCGACCTGGTCATCTCAAGTGCGACGACCCCTCACCTGGCGTCGCACACCGTCAAAGGCGTCCCGGTTTTCCCGGTGGCGCTGGCGCTTGAATCCTTCGCTCGTATCGCGCGCAGCACGCGCCCTGACCTTCGGCTCTCGGCCATCCGCGACCTCAAGGTCTTGAAGGGGATCCGCGTGGAAGACTTCAGGGGCTTGGGCACGCGTCTGGAGATCTCGTGCGAACAGATCTCGAACGGCACGGGCGCGCACCTCAGGTGCGAGATCAAGACTCCGAACGGCCCGGCGCACTACCGCGCCACCGCGGAGATGACCGAACGCTCCGCGATTAAAGCAGCTCCGCATCCTCTCGATGCGCCCAAGTCGGGCACTCCGTGGTCGGCGAGCGAAGTCTACGGGGCCGTGCTGTTCCACGGTCCCGACTTCCAGGTCCTGCAGGGAGTCGAGTCGGTGGGCGCTCAGGGCGGCTCCGCGACGCTCGTCTCCACCAAAGACCTTGGCTGGGTCGGCGGGCCTTTCGCGACCGATCCCGCAGCGGTCGACGGCGGACTGCAGATGGCCATTCTGATGGGCATGCGCGCGAACGGAAAGACGTCTCTTCCTACCGGCGTCGAATCCCTGACCATCCATCTCGATGAACCCATGGCCGGACCGCTTCATTGCGCCATCCGCTCGCGTTCCGTGACCGCCCTGAAGACCGTGTCGGATGCCGTGCTTCTCACCGACGACGGCCGCGTGGTGTGCGAGCTGCGCGGCATCGAGATGCACATGGTCGACACGAATATCCAGGCATAGCGGGAGACACGAGCCTCGTGACACGCTTCGAACCCATCGCGATCGTTGGGCATGCGTATGCCCTGCCCGGCGCCTACAGCGCCGAAGAACTTTTCAACCGCGTCCTTGGCGGCCAGAACCTTCTGTCCTCCGTTCCGGAGCGACGCTGGCGCATTGACCCTGAGCCACTGCTCGCAGCGTCAGGGGCGTCGACTCTCGACCGAGTGTCGTCGCTCCGCGGCGGCTACGTCCGTGGCTTTGAAGACCGCTTCAATCCGAGCGGCTTCGCTCTTCCGGCGGCGCAGATCCACGGCCTCGATCCGCTCTTCAAACTGGTGTTCCACACATCGCGTGAAGCCTTTCAGTCGATCAAGGCCGCCGAGAGACATCGCGCCCGCACCGGTCTGATCCTGGCGAATCTCTCATTCCCCTCGTCCGGTCTGTCGCAATTCTCCGAACAGGTGTGGAGCGGAGTTCCCGCCGCCGATCGCATTGACCCGCGCAATCGGTTCTCTTCCGGACTTCCTGCGTTCCTCGCCGCGCGCGCCCTCAATCTCGGGCTGAGTGATTCCGCCTTCGCACTGGACGCTGCGTGCGCGAGTTCTCTCTACGCGATGAAACTTGCGTGCGACGCTCTGCACGATGGCCGCGCCGATGTGATGCTCGCAAGTGCTGTCTCCCGCGCCGACGATCTCTTCATCCACATGGGCTTCACCGCGCTGAAGGCGCTCTCTCCCACGGGCCAGAGCCGTCCTTTCCATCGCGACGCCGACGGCCTGGTTCCCGCGGAGGGTGCGGGCTGCGTGGCGCTGAAGCGTTTGGATGACGCCATCGCCGACCGCGATCGCATCCTTGGCCTCATCCGAAGCGTGGGTCTTTCCAACGACGGCCGGGGCCACGGTCTGCTTGCCCCTTCGGAAGAAGGTCAGGTCCGCGCCATGGAAGCGGCCTATGCGTCCGCGGGCCTGGAGCCCCGTGACATCTCCCTCCTCGAATGTCACGCCACCGGCACCCGCGTCGGTGATGCGGTGGAGATCCGCAGCACGTCCCGCGTTTTTGGGTCTCATCAGGTCGCGGCCGGCTCGGTCAAAGGAAATCTTGGGCATCTGATCACCAGCGCCGGCATGGCCGCCCTCGCCAAGACGCTCTCCGCCTTCGAGCGCGGGGTGAAACCACCGTCTGCTCCAATCTCGACGCCCAACGACGCACTCGAAGGCTCCAGCCTCCGTATTCTGCAGGACGCCGAAGCGTGGGAGAGCGTCGGGCCGCGTCGGGCCGCGCTGTCGGCCTTCGGCTTCGGTGGAAACAACGCTCACATGATCGTGGAGGAGTGGACCGAGGCATCGCGTACCTCCGCGTCTGAATCCATCAGCGTCACCGCTCCCGCAATGGAGGCAGCGATCGCGGTGGTTGGCCTCGGAGTGCGCGCGGGCGACTGTGTCGATACCCGCGACTTCGCCGCCCGCACCCTGAAGAAGCGTCCCCTGGGCACGCGCGCTCCCCAGGTCACCCTGGATGCGATCGGCCTGAAGTTCCCGCCCAGGGATCTTGAAGCCACGCTCCCTCAGCAGACTTTGTTGCTCTCGGCCGCTCAGGAAGCGCTTGCCGCGGTGCGCGTCAACACTGAAAACACCGGCGTTTTTGTCGGCATGGGTTGCGATCCCGAAGTTGCGCGTTACGGGCTGCGGTGGCGCTCGCTCTTCCTTGAGGAGCCGATCACGACCGAGCCGATCGGACCGCTCGAGGCGGCGGGTGTTTTGGGCACGATGCCCAACATCGTCGCGAACCGTCTTTCGAGCCAGTGGGACGCGCGCGGCCCCGGCTTCTCGGTGTCCGCAGAAGAGCTGTCCGGGCACGTCGCCCTGGGCCTCGCGTTGCGCGCCCTGCGCGCGGGCGAGATCGACGCGGCTCTCGTGGCCGCGGTCGATGTGTCGAATGAAGCCGTCCACGGCGCGGCGATGCAGAGCATTGAGAACACCACGGATCCGCCAACCGCGGACGCAGCCGTTGTCCTGATCCTGAAGCGCCTGGATGACGCGTTGGCCGACAACGACGTCGTCATCGCCACCCTGGATGCCACGACTCCGTTGCCTACGCCGCCGCAGCTCGGTCCCAGCGCTCACGCGGCGTCGGGACTGCTCGACGTGGCAAGCGCCATCGTTTCCGCGGCGGCGCGCACTCAGCTTTCCCATGCGACTGCGGCGCCCCAGTTGCCCGAAGTGGACGGCACGCGGTCGGCCTATGCGCACACCCACAGCATCTTCGGCCCCGCGTCAGCCTATCGCGCGCAAGCCGGTGGGACAGCGTGCTTCAGTGATCTCGCAGGACGCGCCAAGGCAGTTGAGTTCTATAGCGCCGACTCGCGCGACGCGCTGGCTCGCGCTATCGAGCGACGGGAGATGTCGGCCGATGGCGCGATGCGTGTGGGCTTCTCCTGCGAAGCGTCCCGACGTGATGAGCTGGCGGCGCAGGTTCGCGACGCGTTGCTTCGCGGACAGCCGATGCCCTCGGGCGCGCATTTCGGCGAAACACGTATCGAGGGCGAGATGGCGTTCGTCTTCACCGGTCCCGCGGGCGCGTCGCGTGGCATGGGTGGAAGCCTCTTCCTGGCTCTCCCCCAGCTGATCGACCGCGTGTCCCGGAATTGGAGCGGTGTGGGCGCAGACGCAGGCTGGATCTTCGAGGAAGGCGACGGCCATCCCACCGCCGAAGAGAAACTCTGGGGCGCGGCCCTCATGTCGCAAGCGCACGCGATCTTCACGCGCGAAATTCTTGGCCTGAAACCGGAAGCCGCGATCGGCGTGTCGTCAGGCGAGACCAACGCGCTCTACGCGATGGGCGCCTGGCGCAGCATCGACTCTCTTCGTGAAGCGCTCCACAAAGACCAGATGTACAGCCACGTCCTGGCCGGGCGCTTCGACGTGCTGAAGGACTGGGGCCAGGATGCGGCATGGGACAACTGGCGCGTGCTCGCTCCGGTGGCGCGCATTCGCGAAGTCCTTGCCGACGAGCCACGTGCCCACCTCACCCTCCTCTACACCCCCGACGACGCCTGCATCGGCGGCTCGCCGACGGCCTGTCTGCGCATCGTTGAGAAGATCGGCAAGGAGCGCTGCCGCAAGCTCGGTTACGACCTTGTCATCCATGCGCCCGAACTCGAACCGGCGCGCGAAGCCTGGCTGCGCGTTCATTCCCAGCCGACGACAGCGCCTGAAGGCATCCGCTTCTACACGCACGCGACCGTCGACTCCTACATCCCAACCATGGAACTCGCGGCGCAGCATCTGCTCACGCAGGCGCTGACCACCGTCGACTTCCCCGCCCTCATCAATAAGGCCTACGATGACGGCGTTCGCATCTTCGTCGAACACGGTCCGCGTCAAGGCTGCACGCGCTGGATCTCCACCATCCTCCAGGGACGTCCGCACTTCGCGGTGGCGCTTGACGTCGATCCCTCGACCTCGCTTCCCACCGCCATCGACGCGGCGATGCGTCTCTTCGCGGCCGGCGTTCCCGTTGACCTTCCCAACCTGATCGACGCGTTGCCGAAGCCGACGCCCGCCTGGACGCCGAAGCGTCCGCTGGTGCTTCCGTCGCATTGGCCCGCGATTCAGGCACTCGAACAGAAGACGCGCGGCAAGGGAGATGGCGATGCCGTGGTCATGGCTCCGCCTCCGCTCCTTCCGCGAATCTCTTCTCTTCCGTCGTTCGCCAGCGGGCGAGCAGCCACGTCGGGTGCTTCCGTCCCAGCGACGCCGACGGTCTCAATCATGGCGCCTCCGATGAGCCTCGCGCTTCCCATGGCGCGGCCGGCGACGCCATTCGCGGTTCCTGGCGTTCACACTTCGTCGGCCGCACCAGCGCAGCAGCCGACGTTTGCTCCCGTCTCGACGCAGCCGGCCGCGGCGGTGTCCGTCCGTGGCGCATCACCGATCTCACATCCGGTGCATGCCGAGTTCCAGCGCCTGCTTCAGGCGCATCAGGAGTTCGTGTCGCTCCAGTCGCAACTTCACGAGCGCTTCCTGGCGATGCGCGTACGCGCGTTCGGTGGAACCAACATCGGTGGATCACCGCTCGCGATGTTGGCGCCGATCGCTCCAACCATCGCTCCGCCCATCGCCCCGCCCATCGCCCCGACGATGATTCACACTCCGGTCGTCGCTCACGCTCCGACGCCTCCGGCGGCTCCGGCAGTGCCCCCCCCAGCCTCCTCTCCCGCGCCCGCTCCCGTCGCGGTCAAGCCAAAGGTCAGAGTCAATGAGAAGCCGCTCTTCTCGCGCGCCGATCTCGAAGTCCATTCCTCAGGCCAGATCTCAAAGATCTTTGGGCCGAAGTTCGAGGGCCAGGATCAATACGAACGTCAGGTCCGCATGCCCGAACCGCCGCTGCTGCTCGCAGATCGCGTGATCTCGATCGATGGCGCGGCGCGCTCGATGGGCAAAGGCACCATCATCACCGAGACGGACGTCGGCTCGCAGACGTTCTATCTGCACGACAACCGTATGCCCGGCGGCATCATGATCGAGTCGGGCCAGGCCGACCTGATGTTGATCTCGTGGCTGGGCGTCGACTTCGAAAACCGCGGCGAGCGGGTCTATCGACTCCTCGGCTGCGACCTCACGTATCACGGCTCACTGCCGCTCAAGGGCGACACGATCCGCTACGACATCCACGTCGACGGCCATGCCAACCAGGGCGCGGTGCGCCTCTTCTTCTTCCACTACGACTCCATCACCACATCTCCCGATGGCTCCGTTCGTCCGCAACTCAGCGTGCGCAACGGACAAGCCGGCTTCTTCACCAACGAAGAGCTCGCCAACACCGGCGGCATCCTGTGGAATCCGACCGACGACGCGCTCGATCAGTTCACCGCACTCAGGTTCGATTCGCTGAAGACCACTCCGCGCTCCTCCTACTCACGCGAAGATCTCATTGCGTTCTCCCAGGGCCGCGTCTACGAGGCCTTCGGTCCCACACATCTGCGCGCGCTCACCCACACCATGACCCCGCGCATCGCCTCGGGCAAGATGCTTCTGGTCGACGAAGTCGAGGCACTCGATCCCAAGGGCGGCCCGTGGGGACGCGGCTACATGCGCGCGGTGCTCGACCTTCATGAGGACGACTGGTTCTTCAAGGGCCATTTCAAGAACGATCCCTGCATGCCGGGGACGCTCATGTTCGATGGCTGCCTGCAGGCCATGGCGATCTACCTGACCGCCTGCGGCTTCACCCTGGACAAGGATGCCTGGCACTTCGAGCCCGTGCCGGAAGTCACCTACAAGCTTCGTTGCCGTGGCCAGGCCTTGCCCTCGTCGCGCAAGTTGGTCTACGAGATCTTCGTCGCCGAAGTCCATGATGGGCCGGAGCCGACGCTGGTCGCGGACCTTCTCTGCACCGTCGATGGCGTCAAGGCCTTCCATGCCCAGCGCCTCGGTCTCAGGCTGACCGCCGACATTCCGATGTCGCGCGACCTTCCCATCGAAGCCGAGATGCGTGATGCCGCGGCGCACCATCCAGGCAAGGCCTTCGATGACGTCGCCATCCTCGCCACCGCGATCGGCAAGCCAAGCGATGCCTTCGGTCCCTCCTATGTTCCCTTCGATGGACCGCGTCGTCTCTCCCGCCTGCCTTCGCCGCCGTACAAATTCTTCTCGCGCGTCAGCACACTGAATGCTTCGTCCGGTGAGGCGAAGAAGGGTGCTTCGGTGGTTGCCGAATACGACATCCCTCAGAACGACTGGTACTTCGAGGACGGTCGCGGCCTCATGCCGTGGGCTGTCCTTCTCGAAGCAGCACTTCAGCCTTGCGGATGGCTCGCCCTCGCCACCGGCTTGCCCCTGAAGACCGCGGAAGGCCTCTACTTCCGCAACCTCGACGGCGAATGCACGGTCTTCCGTAACATTGTTCCCGGTCCGAACCGTCTCATCACGAACGTGACGCTCAAGGATGTCTCGACCTCCGGCGGCATCAGCCTGGTGTCGTTTGAGGTCGCCTGTCGCGACGACGAAGGCGACATCCTCAAGCTGACGACCAGCTTCGGCTTCTTCCCGGCCGCTGCTCTTTCGCGGCAGGTGGGCCTGGCCACCGAACCCGCCGACGCGAAGATGTTCGAGGACGCGAAGGCGGCGACGCCGTTCGATGTGGCCGCGATGCGTACTCAGGAGCCGACGCTGCCAGGCGGCAAGCTCGCGTTCCTCACCCGGGTCACCGCACTCTGGCCTGATGGAGGTGTCGCGAAACTCGGCTCAGCCGTGGCCGAACATGATGTCGATCCGTCGGCGTGGTTCTTCAAGGCCCACTTCTTCCAGGATCCCGTTCAGCCCGGCTCGCTCGGCATTCACATGCTGGTCGAGCTGCTGACCGTCCTGGCCCTCGATGCCGAGAAGCGTCGCGGCGTCTCGCGCACGCGCGCTGAATCCATCGCTCCGAATGCCAACACGGTCTGGCGCTATCGCGGACAAGTGCTCCCCGAGAACAAGCTCGTGTCGATGCTGGTCGAAGTCACCGCCGTCAAGGACATCCCGGGCGGACGCCGTTACCTCGGCGCCGGGTCGCTCTTCGTGGACGGCCTCAAGATCTACACCGCGAAGGACCTGTCGGTCGA
>JBDTQB010000026.1:0-25391 GCA_039932395.1 Vicinamibacteria bacterium
GCAGCGGCAAGCTTCAGTTCCTGATTCTGCGCGACGGCACCGGCTTCGCCCAGGCCGTGGTGTCCAAGGCGGGTGTCAGCGAAGAAGCGTGGACGTCGCTGGAGAAGTCGGGCCAGGAGTCTTCGGTCGAAATCACCGGCCTCGTCAAGGAAGACAAACGCGCGCCCGGCGGATTCGAGATGGACGTGAAGGACGCGCTGGTCATCCAGTCGACCCACGATTTTCCGATCTCGCCGAAGGAACATGGCACCGCGTTCCTCATGGAGAACCGCCATCTCTGGCTGCGCTCCGACAAACAGCACGCGATCATCCGCATCCGCCACGCCGTCATCAAAGCCTTCCGCGACTACCTCGACAATCAGGGCTTCACTCTGGTTGATACGCCGATCTTCACTCCCGCGGCGTGCGAAGGTACGACGACGCTGTTCGGAGTTCCGTACTTCGACGAAGGCACCGCGTACCTGACCCAGAGCGGCCAGCTTTACAACGAAGCGAACGCAGCAGCGCACGGCCGCGTCTACTGCTTTGGCCCGACCTTCCGCGCGGAGAAGTCCAAGACGCGTCGCCACCTCACCGAGTTCTGGATGCTCGAACCCGAAATGGCGTTCGCGCATCTCGCCGACGCGTTCGAAGTGGCGCAGAACATGATCTGTTACGCGATCAAGCAGGTGCTGGCCACACGTCCGCTTGAACTCCAGCGTCTCGGTCGCGACATCACGCGCCTCGAGAAAGTGAAGGCGCCGTTCCCCTGGGTTCACTACGACGACGCGATCAAGATCATTCGCGACAAGGGATCGAAGACGGAATGGGGGAGCGACTTCGGCGGTACCGATGAGACCGTGCTCGCGGAATCGTTCGATCAGCCCATCATCGTCCATCGCTTTCCGTCGGCCATCAAGGCCTTCTATATGGAGCCCGATCCGACCGATCCGAAGTATTCACTCTCCGCTGACATCCTGGCGCCGGAGGGCTATGGTGAGATCGTGGGCGGCGGCGAACGTATCTCCGATCCCGATCTGTTGTTGAAGCGCCTTCACGAACACGGCCTTCCGGAGGAGGCGTTCCGCTGGTACATCGACCTGCGAAAATACGGTTCGATGCCCCACGCCGGCTTCGGCCTCGGGGTCGAGCGCTTCGTGACCTGGCTTTGCGGCATCGACCACCTGCGCGAAACCATCGCCTTCCCGCGCATGCTCTACCGGATATACCCGTAGTTGAGCCAGGGGGCCTGAGCCCCCCGGACCCCCGCGCGGCCGTGCTGCGAAAAACTATTCATTATCTGTTCACCTGATTGGCATTCTGGGCTGAATGTGAATATCCTCTTGCTGTGAAGCCGTCCCAGAGTGCGAAGCGTGGTGTCACGGGCAAGACCGGGCCGATCCCGCGCGGAATGCCCGAGGGCTGCGAGCGCTGTGAGGATCTTCCAGCACCTTTGCAGTTGGGAACGCTTTTTATCGCCCCTCCTCCGGGACACGCGCTGACCAAGCTCGAGAGCCTGGTCAAGCGCCTTGAGCTTGAGCCAGCACAGGCACCCCGCGGCGTCATCGGTGTCGTCCTTGGTCAAGGGGATGCCCGTCGCCTCGCGGTCAGCCTTTCCGGTGCGTTGTCCCGACTCGAGTTGTCGGATGGGAAGTCATTGATGCTTCCCTCGGGCGGACTCCCTTCTCTGGATGATCTGTTCCGCTTTGAATCCCTGAGAACCTTTGTCGCGCGGGCCAGCGGCGATTGGGTGGTCGACATGTTGCGCGAAGGCAGGATCGAAACTCACTTCCAGCCCATCGTGAGCTTTGCCAAACCAACGGAGCCCTTTGCGTATGAAGCTCTTCTGCGCGGCCTTGAGCCCGACGGCTCGTTGATTTCACCTACCGCGATCTTCCAGGCCGCACGCGATGCCAACGTCATCTTTCAAGTGGACCGCTCCGCCCGCCTCGCCTGCATCGCGGCCGTGGTCGCTAAGCACGTGGAGACGAACGTGTTCGTTAACTTCACTCCCAACTCTGTCTACGATCCCTCTTTCTGCCTGCGTACCACGGTCAGCGCAGTGGCAAGCGCCGGACTGGATCCGTCGCGATTTGTCTTCGAGGTGACGGAGAGCGATCAGGTGGAAGATGTGGATCACTTGCTGGGTATCCTTTCCTTCTACCGCCGAAATGGCTTTCGGGTCGCGCTGGATGATCTGGGCGCTGGCTACAGTTCGCTCAATCTCCTCGCCCGCCTACGCCCGGACTTCGTGAAACTCGACATGCAGCTCATCCGTGGGATCGACCTTGATCCCTACAAAGCGGTTGTGGTGGAGAAGCTTCTCGAGTTGGCGCGCGACGTGGGAGCCACGAGCGTAGTTGAAGGGGTGGAGACCGAAGGCGAGTGGCGGTGGGCCCGGGATCACGGCGCCGATCTGGCGCAAGGATTCCTTTGCGCGAGGCCCGCCGCTCTGCCGCCGCTTCCGTTTTCTGATCAACCTTTTCCGAGGAACTAACCGTCATGGCAAACAACGATTCGCCGGGTTTCACGCGCGCCGAACTTGAGCGCGTCGATCATCTGAAGGTCGAGGAGCTGAATCGCCTTCCCTTCGGCGCGATTCAGCTGGACACCAAGGGGACGATTCTCCGGTTCAACACCTACGAAGCGAGCCTTACCGGGCGAAAGCCGGAGAGTGTGATCGGCCGCAATTTTTTCGATGATGTGGCGCCCTGCACGAACGTCAAGGAATTCGCAGGGAAGTTTCACGAAGGAATGAAGCGGAAGGAATTGCACGAAGTCTTTCCCTATCTCTTCGACTTTAAGATGGCCCCGCGAAATGTCACGGTGACGCTTTTCTACAACAAGGCCAATGACACCGCCTGGGTTTTCGTGCGCGAGATCGTCAAGAAGGCCTAGCTCCTTCCCGTCGGCTGATCGGGCCGACGCTTTGCGGGAGGAGCGCCATCCGCTTGTGGGCGGCTATGCTTCCGTCATCGAAGTTCGTTGACGCATGGCAGCGTGTGGTGAAACTCGGCCGGTCTTCTAGTTCTAGAGCGCGCGGTTGCGGGAGGCGGGGGCAAGGTTTCACCACGGGCTGCGGATCACGAACGCCGGAACCGGACTTCTCAAAGTTCTCGCTATGCCCCCCAAAGCCCGAAAGCTCATCGATACTGACCGCTACAAGCGGCTGGTCGAGACGTCCAACGACCTCATCTGGGCGGTCGACGCGTCGGGTCGCTTCACGTTCGTCAACGACGCGGCGGCGCGCCGGATCTACGGCTACACCGTCGATGAAATGGTGGGGAAGCTCTTCTCCGAGCTAATGACGCCGGATCAGGCCGAGAAGGACCTGGCCGTGTTCGAAGACGTGAAGGTGGGAAACCGCGCGTTCAACTATCGAACGGTTCATATTCGTAAAGACGGACGTCCCGTCCATCTCAGCTTCAACGCCATGGTCGAGCACTCGCCCGAAGGCGAAGTCGTGGGAACCACCGGCACCGCGACGGACGTGTCCGACCTTGTGCGCTACGCCGAGGAACTTGAGCGTTCCGAGGAGCGCTATCGGCTGCTCTTTGAGAACGCGACCGAACCCATCGGCGTAGCGCAGGACGGGCATGTCGTCTTCTTTAACCGCGCCGTTATGGATGCGACCGGCTACACCGCTGAAGAAATCCGCGGGACGCCGTTCGTCCAGTTCATCCATCCTGATGATCGCAAGCTGGTCATCGAGCGTCAGGGCCGTCGGACCAACGGGGAAGTGGTTCCGGCGAGCTATGTGATTCGCACCGTCCGTAAGAACGGCGAAACGCGTCACATGAATCTGAGCGGTGTTTCGATCATGTGGGACGGCCGACCCGCAACGTTGAACTTCTTCTCGGATATCACCGCGCGCGTCAACGCCGAAGCCGAGCTGGAGTTTCAGGCGTATCACGATCCGCTGACCGGCCTCCCGAATCGCGCCCTGTTTGCCGACCGGCTGAATCTGGCGCTTGCACGCGCGCGCCGCCATAACGAGCCGGTCGCTGTTCTTTACGCTGATCTGGACCATCTGAAGCGCGTCAACGACACCCTCGGCCACACCGTGGGAGATCTCCTCCTCAAGGAGGTCGCTCATCGCTTCCGCATGATCGTGCGTGAAGTCGACACGGTCGCGCGTTTCGGCGGTGACGAATTCGTCGTCCTGCTTGGGCGGGTCAAAGACGACAGTGTCGCGGCCCGCGTGGCCCAAAAGCTGGTTGAGCGTATGAATGAGCCGATGGAAGTGGGTGGGCACACCCTGCGCGTGACCACAAGCGTCGGGGTCAGCTCCTGGCCCGCGGATGGCGATGATGCGGAGACCTTGCTGAAGAACGCCGACAACGCGCTGTACCAGTCGAAGGAGCAAGGCAGGAACACCTATCGCATGTTCGCGCCCGCGATGAACGAGCGGATGCAGCGCCGTCTTTCGATGGAACAGTCGTTGGTCAAGGCCATCGAGACATCTCAGTTCACCCTCGTGTATCAGCCGCAGACGGACATGCGGACGTCCGAGATCGTTGGCTACGAAGCGTTGTTGCGTTGGAAGGATGAAGTGCTCGGGGATGTTCCGCCCGCGAGCTTCGTTCCCCTCGCCGAAGAGACGCGCCTGATCGAGGCGATTGGCGACTGGGTTCTGGTGCGAGCTCTTCAGGATGCCGCGCGTTTCCCGGGCGAGACTCGTCTGGCCGTGAACGTTTCGGCGATTCAGCTTCGCGACGAGAAGTTCCCGAGCCGGGTGGCTTCGCTGTTGTCGGCCAGTGGATTCCCGGCCCAGCGACTTGAACTGGAATTGACCGAGAGCGCCACCATCGCCGACGACGAGACCATCGTCGCGGTTCTGTCAGAACTGAGACGGATGGGCGTTCGGGTCGCGGTTGATGACTTTGGAACGGGCTACGCGTCCCTGTCCTACCTCCGTCGTCTCTCCGTCGATGTCGTGAAGATCGACCGATCGTTCATCGCGGGAGTGGGCGAGAGCCCGGCCGATTCCGCGATCGTGCTCGGCATCATGGGTATGGCTCACGGCCTCAAGCTCATCGCCATCGCGGAGGGCGTCGAGACGGAAATCCAGAAGGACTTCCTGAAGGTTGCGGGCTGCGACATCGCCCAGGGGTTCCTGCTTGGCCGACCCGTTCCGATCGACGCTCTCGGCCTTCTGCCGTAGGGCGGTTCCTTCGACCCGAGATCGTGATCTCAGCGCTCGACCAGCGTTACATTCAGAGTTATCGGTTTGCCATCGCGCAGCAGGTTGACCGCGACGACCTGGCCGGCTTTGGCGGTCTTGAGGAAGTCCGAGAAACCCTGCAGATTCGAGATCACGGTCGCGTCGAGTTTGACGAGGACGTCGCCGCTCCTCATGCCGGCCTTCGCGGCAGGCGAATCCGCCACGACGTCGGAGGCACGCACGCCCATGCCGGTGAACTCGAAATCTGGAACAGCGCCGAAGCTGACGCGGCGGCCCTGCGCCTGGACTGCGGCGGGCGACCCGGGCCGCGGCTGCGCTAAGTCTGGGGACGGGACGGGCTTGATCGTGTTGGTCAACGGGGTGTCTCGCTCCGCGAGATACGCGATGCCTTCACGCGCGAAGGCGGCGACTTTCACGAGACCCGCTGCGTCGATCTTGTCGGCGGTGTCAGAAGGCCGGTGATAGTCGGCGTTCAGCGCCGTGAAAAGCTGAATCGCGGGAACATTCTTCCCGATGAAGCTCATCTGATCGGAGGACTGCATCGTCTCCGGAATGATCCGGCTCTCGACACCCGTCACGAAACCAGCCCCGCGGAAGATGTGCTGCCACTCGGTCGCGGTGCCCGTTCCGAGCACGGTGATCTTGTCGGCTCCGAGGCGGCCCACGGTGTCCAGATTGATGACGCCGATGATCTGATCCAGCGGGAGCGCCGGGTGGTCGACGTAGTAGGCCGATCCCTTGAGCCCCGCTTCCTCTCCCGAGAACGCGATGAAAGCGACCGTGCGCGATGGTTCGCCGGAGCTCTTCAAGGCTCGCGCAAGCTCGATCATCACGGACACACCCGAGGCGTTGTCGTCGGCGCCGGGGTGGATCTTCCCTTCGTCGCCCTTGCGGACATCCGGCCATCCGAGGCCGAGGTGATCGTAGTGAGCGGACAGGATGGCTGACTGCGTCTTCCACCCAGGCTTCGTCCCCGGAAGAAGGGCGATCACGTTCACGGTTTCGACGGGCGCCCCCTGCGGACCTTTCTCGACGGTGAACTTCTGGAAGTACGTGCCGTTGTCGCCACCCGGCAGAAGCCCAATCGCCGTGAACTGATCGGCGATGTAGCGTGCAGCGAGATCGATGCCCTTGGTGCCGAGTCCGCGGCCTTCCATCGTCGGGGCCGTCAGGGCGTTGACGTGATCCATCAAGCCCTTCTGTGAGAAGACGGGCGGCAGTTCGGCGAGGGCGGTGCGGGCAGGGAAGCTGAACGGGGGCAGTGCTACGCCTTGGGCTGGTTTGGTGCGCAGATCCACGTGCAACGGCGAATCGGATCCCGCCCATTGGCCTTTGAGCACGTTGACCGGCTCTTCGCCCTCGAAGCCCAGGTAGGAATACTTGCCGTAGTGGGGAAGCTTGCGGCCGAGGCCCGGCATCGCGGGCAAAGGCTCGGAGACGATCCAACCAACCGCCTTCTCGAGATTGCTCGGATGACGTTCGGTGAGCACGAGTGAGTGACCCGCCAAAGCCATCGACTCCCCGTCGATGCGGATGTCCCGAGCATCCGCCTTCAGATGCGCGCTGAAGATCGAGGTCGCGAAGAGATTCTCGCGACCGAGCAACCAGACCGCGCGGTCCTTCGGCAGCGTGGTCATCTCATTGTCCAGCCGCACATCGATGGCCTGCGCGTCGCTGCGCCAGCTTTCGACGAGGTCGCGATACGCCTTCTGTTGCGCGGCCGTGGCCTTCGAGGGGAGAAGAGCGAGCACGCGCGATTCCCCGAAGATCTGGCCGATGGACGTGGGCGTTTCGCGCGGGTCGAGTTTGCGGAAGACATCGAACTCCGGATCCACGTCGATGGTGAGCGGCTCATGGTCGGCGGGCAGGCTGAGCTTGAAGGTTGAGGATGCCGCGTCCAGCGAGACTGTTTCGATCTTTGCGCCCTTGTTGGTGCGGACCAGGATGGGGATCCGCGCGCTGAAAGGCGACCCCGGCTGGGTCTGCCGAAGGGTGGCGCTGACCTCGAAGCCCGTCGCGGTTCGCGTGGCTGCCGCGTTAGCGATTGCCAGAGTCGGGGCGCCCGCGCGCATCGCCCATTCGTCGAAGAAACGTTTCAGGTCCTTGCCAGATGCGGCTTCCATGGCCTTCTCCACGTCGCGGAACGAAGCGCGCTTGCCCCGATACTCGCGATAGAACCGTTGAAGGAACTTCCGGAAGGCATCGTCGCCGATCTCACGACGCAGCATGTGGAAGCCCATCATGGTCTTGCCGTAGCCGATGGCTTCGGTGGAAGCACTGTGACGCGACTTGAATTCGCTCAACGGAAAATCGCGGCCGTCCTTCACGAAGTCGCGATACTTCTGGAGAACGGACTGCCGATACTCGGCGCCCTTCCCGCGCTGTTCCTGGATCATGAAGTCGGCCAGGTACGAAGTCAATCCTTCGCTCCAGTTGCCGGTCTCATAGTCGACGAACACCGAGTTGCCCCACCAGTTGTGAAGGATCTCGTGCGGATAGGAGGACGTCAGGATGAAAGGAAAGCGGATGATCTGAGGGCCGAGCAGGGTGAAACTCGGCATGCCGTAGCCGGTCTCCCAGAAGTTCTCGACCAGAGCGAACTTGCCGTACGGATACGGGCCAATCAGGCCGCGGTACATCTCGATGTATTGCGCCGTGGCTTCCAGATATTTCCCGGCGAGCGCGTCATCTTTGTCATGAAGGTAGGCGAGGGTTTCGATCGCGCCGGCAGAGTCGCGAGACACGCGGAGAGGTCCACCGACCAGATAGATCTCATCCATCGCACCGTGAGATTCCCAGCGCGCGCGCCCATCGGCGCCCCGCGCTGTCCCGTTGCCCTGGCTGATCACCTGCCAGCCCTCCGGCTGCGTGACCTCGACGCTGAACTCGATCAGGTCGCGTCCCACCTGTGGATACCAGAAGCCGCTCCCCGCGAGATAAACGCCCTTCTCGTTGAGCAGGCCCGCCGTCTCGCGAAAGCCGCGGGTGTACTCCTCCTTTTGATCGCCCAGCCCGAGATCGAAGGCGCCTTCGTACGAAACCTTCAACGTGGTGGGAGAACCCGCGGCTCGATAGCGTTTCAGCTTCACGCCGCCGGCGCTTGTTTCACCCGCGTTGATGCCAAAGAATGTCTCGGTTTCGCCCAGCGGAACCTCGACAACGGGCGGCTCGGACTTCGTGAGACGAAGGCGGTCATTCAACAGAAACTCAGCGGGCACTCCCGCGGGCAGAGTGAGTTCGTCGTCCACGCTCAGACGATGAGTCACCGGATCCAGGGTCACGCTCATGCGGTGCCGCGCCCGGGATGGCGCGACCTCCGGTGTCTGAGCCGCCGATGCCGCCTGGCCGATAGCTAGAAAAAGACCTACGGTGAGAGCAACCGAGCGCATGGAATTCCTTGACGAAAAGAGTGCGACGCCGAGGTCGCGTCTAGAACGATCGGCGGAAGAAGGCCTTGAGGGTGAGGTCTTCACTGCCGCGCTTGATCTTGAAGTCGGCACTGTCGCCCCAGCGCTTCTCGGACATCAGTCGATTCATGACGTCACCTTCGAGAGCCGCGCCGTCCATCGAGACCAGGACGTCTCCCACCTTAAAGCCAGCGGCCGCAGCGACCGAGTCGGGTTGAACCGCGATGACCGAGTAGCCGTCATCCTTTTTCGCGCCGGTGGAGAAACCAAGCGTGGGAAAGAGCGGAGCCTTCTCCGGCATCACGCCCCAGATGAAGTTCGCGAAAGACGCGCGCACCGTAGGCTTCTCGCCCTTGTCGTTGGTCACGGCCATGGGAATGACCGAAGCCATCTTCCCGTCGTACCAGAGACGAGCCTGACGTTCAGCGCCGAGACCGTAGGCGACGTGGCCGGATCCGATCAGCACCACCATGATGGCGTCCTTCTCTCCGCTGTTCTTGAGTGCCTGCACCGCGTTGTAGCCCATGGTCGCGTCCCAGGTGGCCTGGGCGTTGTACATGCCGTTGAACTGCTCATCGGTCATGCCTGTGGTGTGCAGCGAATCCTCGGGCGAGAAATACGCCTTGAACATGCGGCGGTGCTCCTCGGACGTCGTGTCGATCTTGCTTGGGATGCGAGCCGCTTCTTCCGGCGTCAGGTCCTTGAATCCCTTCTTGCGAACGGCGCTCACCACTTCGCGCGGCGTATTGACGCCGTACATGTGGATCTTGTGATCGCGCGCGAAGGTGAAGATGTCGCGGTAGTAGAGCCAGTGATAGCCCCAGTTCTTGTACCAGCGCGAATCCTTCACGAAGGCGTCCTCGGTCAGATCCCCGGCCGACCACTTGTCCAGCCAGGCTTGCTCGGTGTAGGGATACATTTCGAGACCGATCAGAACCTTGCGACCGGCAGCACTCAACTCTTCGATCAGCCGACGTTGGACATTGTGGAACTCCATCGAGGTGTGGCTCTCGCCGACGAAGACCACGCTGACACCTTTCAAGCGCGCGGCAAGCTCGCGGGGCGTGATGATCTCGCCGGTAGCCGAGTCGTCGATCCCGTCGAGGACGACGGCAGACATCTTGTCGCGCCTTGCCGGGTCACCAATGGGAAGGTTCGTCGGATCCTGCGCCGCCGCATCGCGCGCGAGCACGAGGGTAGAAAAGCCAAGGGTGAGGGCGACCAGCGCGCGCGCCGCCTGCATTCGGTTGGAGATCAAGGGTTTGTCCTATGCCTTTTTGTAGACGGCCCGCATCATTTCGAAGGGCGATCCGTCCGGTTGGGGAAAGAAGACGCGGAAGACCTGCTCCGAGTCCGAAACTTTTTGGGACGTTTCCGTCCAGCTCATTTTGCTACCGTTGGGTAACGTGGTGCTCCAGTGATACGTCAGAGTCCTCGTGTCGTCGTCCCAATCGCCCTCCGCGACGTCGATCGTGCCGCGCACGTCGTCCACCCAGGTGCCGACGTAACGCTTCTTCGCGGGGTCGAAGCCGTAGATGCCGTGGCCTTCAAAACCCGTGGTGTGGTTTTTGAAATCGAGGATCAGCCACTTGCCGCCGCTGATGAGTTTGCCGTTGAGCCGGCCTTTCGACTCCTGCGCGGGCGCGCCGGGCGCAGGGGTGACCGAGATGACGCCATCCCAATCGCCGACATCCTTGCCAAGCCGGGCGAGTTCGGGACCAACCTTGGGTTCAGCCATAGTCACCTCGTCAAATGAGCCTCGACGAGGATACCAAGCCCCCTGCTGCTTCCGACGTTGCTACAGGCTGCGCAGGCGCAGTCCGACCGTGATGGTCCGGCCGCGGGCAGGGGCGAATTGGAACTGCTCGCGGTAGAAACGATTGCCGACGTTCTCCATGTTCACGGTGATGCCAAGAACTTTGTGGTTCTGGTGCCAGTCGTAGCCGATGCCCACGCGATGAAGCGTGAAGCCTTCGAGTCCGGCGAGATCCTGATACACAAGGAATGGAGAGTCGGAAAGCGTCTTCGCCACGCGATCCACCTGATTCTCATGACGGAACGAATACTCCCCCCAGAATCGACTGCGGCGGTCGGAGAGACGCAGGCCCGCGATGATCTTGAACGGCGTGATGTTGTCTTGCGGGGTGTGGGCGATGGAGATCTTGCTCAAAGGATTCGCGCCCCTGAGAACGTCGCCCTTGTTGTAGGAAGCGTTGGCAAAGACCGAGACCAGGGCCGGTCCCTGGCTCCACGAGCCCTGGACGTCGCCCTCGACGCCTTGAATGCGCACATCCGCATAGTTGATCGCCTGTGAAACCGAGCTTGTGGCGGTCAACGCCGTGATTTCCGTGGAGATGAAATCGGTGTAGGTGTTGTTGAAGTAGGACAACGACCCCTGCACCGGGGCCGAACGAAACTTCAGGCCCAGATCCACGTTGTCGCCGCGCTCGGGACCGACCTTGATGTTGGGCGCGATGTTTCCCGCGGTCGCGGGACCCGCGAAGAGGAGTTCTTCGAGATTGGGGTGGCGATAGCTGCGGCCGTAGTGCGCGACCAGGCTGAGTTTGTCGCTCTGCTGATAGACAAGCCCCAGGTCGCCGGTGAAGGCGGTACGGCTCGTGCTCGCGCCGTTTGGGTCGGGAAGGGTCGATGGGTCGATCGCAGGAGTGGTTCCCGCGATGGTGGCAGCGATGTCGTAGCCGGGCGTCGCGCGCGTATCGACTCGGTAGTTGTCCAGACGGACGCCACCGACGAGTCGGAGACGCGTAGCGATTTCCCACTCGTCCTGGGCGAAGACGCCAAAGTCGGCGAACGTTCCGTCGGGAACCCGTGTCGGTTTGGTGACGCTCGGAGGCCCCAGGTTCAGAAGGCTCGGGAATACGACGGCCTGCGGACCACGCGCACCGACGATCACCTGCCCCAGGAGACTGGCCTGGGTCGAACTCGTGCGGTAGTCGGCGCTGTCATCCTGATAGAAGGTCACGCCCGCTATCAAGACGTTCTTTGGCGCGACCAGGAACGTGCTCTGAAGATCGAAGCCCTTGGTTTCCACTTTTTGTCCGGTGTCGCTGTTGATGGTCAAGCGGAAGATGCTGATCGGGAAGAAGGTCACGGCTGTAGGAGCGGGGAACTGAACCGGGATATTGATGTTGCGCAGCAGGCGATCCTGCTTCTGGGCGTAAGCGGTCACCGACAGATGCGAGAACCACGAATTCAGGGAGTGCACGTCGTAGCGCGCGGAGACCTTGTCGAGGGTGCTGTGCGGCAGCACGATGCCCTGGAAAAACTGAGGCGGCACGAAGTCGGGGAAGCCAACATCTTCGGCCTTGCGGTGGAGGTACTTCACGCGGACCGTCTGCTTCTCGCTGAGGGACAAGAGGCCGTTTCCGGTCAGGCTCTCGCCGTTCATGGACGACGTTGGCACTTCGGTCGACGTGCGGACGAAAGGCGCGTTGAAGGGGTCAGGAAACGCCTTGAAGTTGAAGCCGAAGTTTGTATCCGCGGTATCCATCTGAACAAGGCGCTTCTCGGCGAACAAGGGGCGCGAGTCTTCGAGGACGGATCCGTCCTTCCCTCCGCTCTTGTAGTTGTCGAACGACTCCTTGCTTCCGGACAGGCCAAACGCGAAGCGAGGCGCCGAATATCCGATCCCGACGTTGCCGCGCCTACCCTTCTCGTTGGAACTGTAGTAGCCATTGGCGCTTCCGGAGAGACGGCTCTTCTCGGAGATTTGAGGCTGCGGCGTGAGGATATTGACGGTGCCCGAGAGAGCGTCCGTGCCGTAGAGAACGGAGCCAGCACCGCTCACGACCTCAACACTTTCAACACTCGCCGCATCCACCAGCCCAACCTCAACGCCCGCGCGGTCGGTGGCCGTGCGTGCATTGTTGAGACGCTCGCCATCCACGAGAACGAGAACGCGCGTCGAATCGAGCCCACGCAGACGAGGTCGCGCCTGGAACGGACCACTTCCGACCGGAGTTACGCCGGTGGCCTCGATCATCAAATCGCCGACCGAGGTTGGATTGGTGCGGGCGATGGTCGAGGCGCCAAGGCTCTCCGCGCGCAGCGGAATGAGCAGTCCGTCGCGCGTGCTGCGATTGGCGGTGACCGTGACTTCGCTCTTGAGGTTTCCGAGCTTCAGCACGAAGACCAGCTGCACCGTATCCGACTCTGCGTCGATGGAAAGATTGTTGATGGCGTCGGAGAAGCCGTCCGCTCTGGCGATGACGCGATACATGGCGGCGGGGAGAGAGGTGAAGACATAGTCGCCAGAGGCGCCCGTCACGGTGGTCTTCCGGTCTCCGGTGGCGACGTTTTCTAGGGAAATCTGAGCGCCGGCAAGAGGGCCGCCGGTCGCGTCCTTGGCCTGGCCCTTGATTTCTGCGGCGGACGTGCTGCTTGCGACGAACGCGGCCGCAAGGGCCATGGCCAAGTGAAGAGACGCGATCCCTGTGGATTTCATGTTTTCTCCGTGAAACGGTAGCGGAGGTTGCGCTGAAGGCTCCCACCGGAATGAGGAGCAAGTTTAGTTGGGGAATGAAATAGCAAATAACGTCCAATCGATTGACCGCCTGGTCCTTCAAGGGAGTGCTCCCTCAAGGGACGATGCGCGTGGGGAGAGCATTCGATTTTCGGGTCAGTGCCTGTACGATTGGCCCGTTGGATGACCAGCACCGGGTTGTAGCCCGAATGTCCGGTAAGGAGACCGAAAAAGCCATGAGCTACGACAATTCAGAAGACGTTCAATCCTTGAGCCTCGCGCCTCGTCGCAATAGCGACGACGATTCCGAGGAGTGGAACGACGAAGAGGCGACCGACGCGGACGCCGAGTTGTTCAAGGACGATGAATTGGACGAGGATGATGACGACGACGACGACGATGACGAGGCCGAAGACGTCGACGACGATGATGACGACGACGATGATGACGAAGACGAAGAGGACGAAGATCTCGACGACGATGACGACGAAGAAGATGATGATGACGATCTCGACGACGATGACGAGGACGACGAGGATCTCTTCGACGATGCCGACGATGAAGAAGACAACAAAGATGATGACGAGTAATGCTTGACGCCGACGCTCCGGTTTCTGCGCCAGAAGGCGGCGGCCAGGGGGTTGCAGCACCCTTGATCCGGCCTGACTGGATCAAGGCGAGGGCTCCCATGGGAGAGCGCTACGAATCGCTCGTATCGCTGGTACGCGGACAACGTCTTCACACCGTTTGTGAGGAAGCGCGCTGCCCGAACATCGGCGATTGCTGGAACCGGGGCACCGCGACCTTCATGATCCTCGGCGACACCTGCACGCGCGCGTGCGGTTTCTGCGCGGTGAAAACGGGGCTTGCGGCGATGCCGCCGGACCCTGACGAGCCGCGTCGCGTCGCCGAGGCGATCGCGGTCATGAAGCTCAAGCACGCCGTGATCACGTCCGTGAATCGCGACGAGCAGAAAGACGGCGCCGCCTGGTCGTTCTCCGAAACCATTCGTCTGGTTCGCGAAAAGGTGCCGGGCTGCCAGGTCGAGGTTCTGATCCCCGACTTCAAGGGCAACTGGAACGCTCTCCAGGTCGTTCTGGACGCAAAGCCCGACATCCTCAACCACAACACCGAGACCGTGCCCCGGCTGTATCGCAAGGTTCGGCCGGGCGCGAACTTCAAGCGCTCGCTCGAGCTCCTTTCGCGCTCAAAGGACGCCGGCATGCTGACGAAAAGCGGCATCATGGTCGGCCTCGGCGAAGAATGGGACGAAACCATCGAGACGATTCAGGCGATCCGCGATGCGAGGGTGGATGTCTTGACCGTAGGCCAGTACCTGCGTCCGTCGCTGAACCATCTGCCCATCATGAAGTACTACACGCCCGACGAGTTCGCGAAGTTCAAGGCGTTCGGTCTGTCGATCGGCTTCGGTCACGTCGAATCCGGGCCTCTGGTCCGCTCGAGCTACCACGCCGACGAGCAAGTGCCGAAGCCGCCTGCGGCCATCCGCACGATCCTGCCGCCCGCCAAGACGGCGTAGCCCCCCCCGCTTAGCTGCGGATCAAGTTGAGGACTTCGTCGCGGCGACGTTCCATGTCGGATTGGGTTGACGCTTCCAGGTTGAGACGCAACAGCGGCTCGGTGTTGGAGCCGCGGACGTTGAAATGCCAGTCGTCGTAGTCGACGGAGACGCCGTCGAGCTTGGTGATGCGGCCGTCCTTGTAGTGCTCTTCGACACGCGCCATGGAAGCCGCACCGTCCGCCACCTTCGAATTGATCTCGCCGGAGAGGAAGTACTTGGCGCGATAGGGCGCCAGCAGCTCGGAGAGTTTCTTTCCGGAGGCGCACACCAATTCCAGCAGCAGGAGTGCTGGGATCATGCCGTTGTCGGCGAACCAGTTGTCGCGGAAATAGTAGTGCGCTGAAACCTCGCCACCGTAGACCGCGTTGAGTTCGCGCATCTTGACCTTCATGAAGGCATGTCCGACCCGGTGCATCACCGGGATTCCGCCCGCCGCCTTGACGCTGTCGGCTACAGCACGTGACGCGCGCACGTCATAGACAATGGTCGCGCCTTTTTCCTTCTTCGCGAACATGGTGCCGAGTAGCGCGGTCACGAAGTCGCCCGGGATGAACTCGCCGGTGTCGTCGATGAAGAAGCAACGGTCGGCGTCGCCGTCCCACGCGACCCCCATGTCAGCACCTTCCCTCTTGACCGCGGCGATGACCTGCTGACGATTCGCCTCGACCAGGGGGTCGGCCTCATGGTTCGGGAAGTTGCCGTCCGGTTCGAAGAACAGGTCGGTGTGCTTGAAAGGAAGCTTCGCGAAGAGCCGAGCGGCCGCGAGTCCGCCCATGCCGTTGCCCGCGTCGAGAACGAGGTTCAGCGGATGGAGCTTCCCGGTGTCGATGAAGCTGAGGCAATGCGCGTCGTAGGCGGCGCTGATGTCCTGCTGAGTGAGCCTTCCTTCCTGCCCTTCAAACTTCGCAGGCTCAGGGCCAAGTGCTCCTTCCCGCACTTCCTTGATGCCGGCATCGCCGGACAGCGCCACCGCGCCAGCGCGGATCAGCTTGATTCCGTTGTACTGCTTCGGGTTGTGCGACGCGGTCAGCATCGCCCCGCCTTCGAGGTTCTGGCTCGCCACCGCGAAATACAACATGTCCGTCGCGACCATGCCGATGTCGATCACGTTGGCGCCGCGGGAACGCGCTCCGTCGATGAACGCCGCATTCAGTCCCGGTGAAGTGTCGCGCATGTCGTGGCCGACCACGATGGTCTTGGCTTTCAGGTAGTCCACGAACGCCATGCCGATGCGGCGGGCGAGCGGCTCATCCAACTGGCTGGGGCTCAGCCCGCGGATGTCATAGGCTTTGAAGATACTGGCGATGTCGGCGGTCATGGGAGTGTTTGTCCTTACGTGTGAAGCGACTTGGCCGATGGGTTGACGTGATCAGACGGTGCGCGAATGGTCGCTCAGGACCGTGCCTTCGCCGAGAGCCGCACCTGACAGCACTCGGCAGTGACGACCGACGCGGACTTTGTTCGCAAGCAATGCGCCATCGAGGACCGAGCCCTCGCGAATTTCTGATTCCGACCAGATCACGCTGCGATGGATGCTCGCGCCGACGATATGAACGTTTGCAATGAGCGCAGCACCTTCACCGATGGTCGATCCGGCGCCGATCCGGCAACCTGGCCCAATGTAGAAGTTGCCCTCGAGCACGGCTGTCGGATCGATGATGGCGGTCTCGTGCACAAACCCGGAACCATGAACCTTGCCCTGAATGTCATGAGGGAAGCGTCGCGACAGCAGGTCGAGATGGACCTGGAGGTACTTCTGATGCGTGCCGATGTCGATCCAGTACCCGTGGTGCGTATGCGCCTGTACCCGTTCGCCGCTCGAGATCAAAGAAGGGAAGTAGCCGCGCTCGATGGAGTACGGAACCCCCTTCGGCATGATGGACAGAGTGCGCGCCTCCAGGACGTAGAGGCCGGCGTTGATCTTGTTCGTGGTGATCTCTTCAGGTTTCGGTTTTTCGATGAAGCGTTGAACCCGCCCGTCGCCGTCGGTTTCAACCAGGCCGTAGGCTGAGGGGTTCTCGACCGGGTGAAGCACGATGGTCGCCGAAGCCTGGGTCTCGTCGTGAAGACGAAGGATGGCGGCCAGATCCATGTCGGCCAGGACATCCCCGTTCATGACCACCACGCGGTCACCCGTGACGCCTTCCGCGTTCTTGACCGCTCCACCTGTGCCAAGAGGCGTCTCTTCGAGAACGTAGGTGAGCTTGACGCCGTCTGCGGCTCCGTCACCCAGAACCGCGCGAATCTTCTCGGGCCGGAAAGCTACGCAGAGCGTGATGTCGACAATCCCGGCCTTGCGCAGCAGGTCGAGCTGGAACTTCAGGAAAGGACGGTCCAGCACGGGAACGACGGGCTTGGGTACGTCCAGAGTGAGCGGACGCAGGCGCGTGCCTTCGCCGCCGACAAGAATGATCGCGCTGGTTCTCATGAGGGGAGCGCGAACTTATCACCGTGGTCATGAACGACGACGAGGATCTCTCTGATACAATTCCTTTGTCGACACGTCGCGGGGTAGAGCAGTCCGGTAGCTCGTTGGGCTCATAACCCAAAGGTCGCAGGTTCAAATCCTGCCCCCGCTACCAGTCGGAATCTGATCGGCGCTTCGTCCTGCCGCCGATCCTTCTCACGGGAGCGAGATCTTGGGGTTCGACAGCGTTGTGTTCGCGGACACCGCGCGGATTGCAGCCCTCTCCTGTTTCGGTCGCCTCAAGTCTGAACGCGACGCCGGCCGCAAGGCCTTGATCGTGGTCCTGAGCGATTCGTTCGGCGCGGAAGCCATCCGTGACCTCGGCCTCGGCACCGTCCGCAACTTCGTCGATGTCGAAGCCGAAGGCAACGGCGCGTCCCTCGACCAGCGCTGGCGCGAGCGCTTCGCAGTGATGCTGCGCCGCCTCGGCCCCAGGCACGTCATGGCGCCGCTCGGACTCATGGGAGCGCCCCTGGCCCTCGACTACTTCAAAACCCTGCGCGCGGTCATGAGCGTCGACAAGGGTCGCGATCTTCTCTTCTTCGAGGAACGCCCTCAATGTCTCGTTGCCGAGGCGGTGGGTCTTCAGCTCGCGTCTCGCGGCGTGCGGCTTCCTCCGGCCAGCAGTCTGCGTTCGCCCCGAAGCTACGGCCCCTTTGCGTTCAGGATGATGACGGGGTTCGGTGTGCCACCGATCTTCGGAACGCTGCGCGAGCGTTCGAAGCTTTCAAGCTCATTGAAGCCGTCCTTCAAAGAAGTCGCGGACTGGGACCCGCAACGAGCGCTTGGCCCGAAGCTTCAGCCGGTGATCGATTCCTGGAATGAGCGCGACACCGACGATCTGTTCGCTCTTGCCGCGCAGTTGGGCGAAGAGACGAGTTTGGGCACGCGGCCTGCGTTCAAGCGCCGCATGGCGAGCCATGCCGCAAGTGCGGGAAGTCGAACCCCGATCGAACGATCCTGGCTTTCGCTTCCCGATGCGTCCTACGACCACGATCCTCTCAGCGATTCGTACTGAAGAGACGTCGCCGGAGGCGGCCGTCAAGCCTCAGGCGACGATGGGGACGTCTTTCGCGTTGGACCAGCGGGACGGATCCTGCAGCCAGAGAGTGTTGAGGTAGGCGCGCACCGCGGCGGGCGGTCCGGCGCTCAACGTCGCGGTGGCCTTCTTGAGGTCGTCCAGCGGAATCGGCTCGGTGGCTTCGTCCTTAAGAATGCCGTCTTCATGGGGAAGACCAAGGGCGTCGAGAAATGAGATCAGCATGGGCTTGCGCGGGCCAAGATGCAGCGCGACCAGAAGCGAGGATGCGAGCATCTCCCCTGGATCGCGGACGGTTGCGATGATGCGGGCCTGGGCGTCGGGAGCCAGTTTGCGCACGGCGATCGCACGCATCTTGCGCGCCTCGGCCACCACGGCAATCACGCTGGCGTGGATCAAAGGCGACTTGTCCTTCACCAGTTCCGCCGCCGCCGCCTGCTTGTCTTCGGGGGGCAGAGACTTCCAGAGTTTGTTTGAGGTTGGCTGCCAGAGGTCTTGGGAAGAATCCGAGGTCGTCATGTGGGTCAAGCATATAGTCGCGGCGTCATGGAAGTGCTAGAGCGGTCGCTCGACACGTTCGTTCGCGATGCTCCGCGTCTCTTCGTTTTGACTGGCGCAGGTTGCAGCACCGCGGCCGGCATCCCCGACTATCGGGATGAAAAGGGAGCCTGGAAGCACAAGCCGCCGGTCCAATTCCAGGAGTTCATCGGGTCGCACGCCACGCGTCAACGCTACTGGGCCAGAAGTCTGGTCGGCTGGGCGCGCGTTTCGGCCGCGCAGCCTGCCTCTGCCCATACGGCACTCGCCTCGTTGGAGAAGACGGGCGCGATCACGGCGCTTGTGACCCAGAACGTCGACGGCCTTCATCAGAAGGCTGGAAGCGCCGCGGTCATCGACCTTCACGGCCGTCTCGACACGGTCCGATGTCTGGACTGCAACGGTCGCGTCTCCCGGGCCGACATCCAGGATGAACTTGTGGCGCGAAATCCGCGGTGGTCGCGCATGAACGCCGTGAACGCACCGGACGGCGACGCTCAGCTCGACGGCCCGTTCGATGACGTGGTGGTGCCGGCCTGTCCCGTTTGCGGCGGGACGCTGAAACCAGACGTGGTGTTCTTCGGCGAGAACGTTCCGAAGCCGCGGGTGACCGACTGTTATGACGCGCTCGCCAGGGCCGACGGGGTTCTGGTCGTGGGTTCTTCGTTGATGGTCTTCTCCGGCTATCGCTTCTGCCTCGCAGCGGTCGAGATGGGGAAGCCGGTTGCCGTGGTCAATCGCGGGACGACGCGCGCCGACGACATCGCGTCTGTCAAAGTCGAAGGCGATTGCGGCGAGGTTCTTCACGACATGCTGCGTCGCCTGGGCTGAGCAAAGTTCGCACCGCAAGAGGTCCCGGCGCTACATCGCGATCCCGGCCGGTCTCAGATGGAAACCGCGTATTCTGCGTCCAATCACTTCACGGAGGAAGACCATTGGAGAACAGGCGAGACTTTCTGGGGGCGCTTGCGGCGATTCCTCTGGCGCATGGAATTTTGGGACGCGGAGCCGCTGAGGCTTCACAGGCGCAGGCCGCGGCGGCGACGCCCCTGTCCGATGCCGATGTCTTCACGAAGCTGCGCGGCGAATTCCTCTTCCCGCGTGACGTGACCTACTGCAACACGGGCACGCTCGGCGCCATCCCGCGCGAAGTGATGGACGCGATGGTCAATGGCTACAAGACCCTCGAAGCAACACTTCCCGACTGGCCCTACTTCCAGGCGGACGGTGAGCCGCTCACCGGCTATCAACCGCTGATGAATGCCCGCAAAGTGGCGTCCCGGTTCCTCGGATGCGATCCCGACGAAATCGCCATCACCCAGAACGCCACCATGGGCATGAACGATCTCGGAAACGGGATTGATTGGCAGCCGGGCGACGAAGTGCTGACCACCGACCAGGAACACGGCGGCGCAGTGTCGATCTTCCGCCTGGCTGCGAAACGTCGCGGGATTGTTCTCAAGGAGCTTCCTCTTTCGACCGCGGTGAGCGGCGGACCGGAGGGCATTCTGAAGCTCTTCCGTGACGCCTCAACCCCGAAGACGCGGGCCATTATGGCGAGTCACATCACGTCACAACTCGGCATCGTGATGCCGGTGGCCGGCTTGATCGCGCTCGCCAAGGAACGCGGTGCGCTGTCTCTCATCGACGGAGCCCAGGCGGTCGGACAGATCAAAGTCAATGTTCATGAACTTGGGTGCGATGCGTACGTCGCGAGTCCGCACAAGTGGCTGATGGCGCCGAAGGGCACCGGCCTCCTGTACATCAAGCGCAGCGTGCAAGACAGGATCTGGACCACGCTCGCGAGCTATCAGTGGGACAACAAGGCCGACGGGGCGTTCCGCTTCATGCAATATGGAACCGGCAGCCCGGCCTTGATCGACGGTCTTATGGCGTCTTTCGCGCTGGCGGAGCGGACGGGCATGGATCGGATTGAACGCTGGGATTCGATGCTCGGCCAGCGCCTTCGCGACGGTCTCGGCAAGATCAAAGGAGCGGTGATGGCGTCGCCTTCCGACCCGCGTCTCGGTTCGGCCATCGTCACCTTCCGGGTTGATGGAGTGACTGCGCGGGATCTTCAAAACGCGCTCTGGGAAAAGAAGATCCGCGTCCGCGCTCAGGGTGACGACAAGGGCGTCCGCCTCTCCGCCCACGTCTATGTCTCGCCCTCCGACATCGACCGTGTTCTCGAAGTGGTCTCCGCCCTTGCGGCAAAGAGGACCGCGTAAATGACCGCCGACGAACGGTTGCTGCTGCGGCAGACGGTGGCGACGCTTGCCTATCGCAGTCGCAGGGTTCTTGCCGACGCCCCGGTTTCGTTCTCTCAATTCCGTCCCGCGGAGTCTTCGCGCGCAGCAGGCGAAGTCCTCGCTCACATGGGCGATCTCTTCGACTGGGCGCTCTCGATTGCGGATGGCCAGCAGGCCTGGCGCAACGCCGAGCCGTTGCCGTGGAACGACGAAGTCGCCCGTTTCTACGCGACGTTGAAGCGATTCGATGATCGCTTGGCCGATTCGAATGAACTGAAGGCCTCCTGCGCCGGACTCTTTCAGGGACCGGTCGCCGATGCGCTGACCCATCTGGGGCAACTGTCGATGATGCGAGGCATGGCGGGTGCTCCGACCAAGGGCGAGAACTACTTTCAGGCGGAGATCGTGGCCGGACGAATCGATCCAGAAGCGCAGTCCGCGCCCCGTCGCGAGTTCTAGGGCTGAGTCTGATCCTTCTGCGGCCCAGACTCCTGGCATTTCGAATTTCACGTTGAGCCGTTGTGCGACGCCAGGACCCAGAATCAACCTCTCGCAAAAGCCGCGCGGGAGTTCGCTCGGATGCTACGGACGAGGCTTGCGACCCACTCGATCGGAGCCGAGGCCCCTCGTCCTCCGCGTACCGTCTCGTTCGCGCGAGTTGAGCAGTTTTCTGTTACGGGACCCTAGTAGGTCCGCTTTGTCTTCATCGCGGCCCATGACTTCAGGAGGTCGGTGCACTCCTTGACGGAGGCCTGATCGAGCACGACACCGCTCTTGCCGAGCTTCTTGAGCGTGGTGTTTGAGATGCAGAGCTCGTTGAACCCGAGCTTCTCGACGTCAGCGATACCCGTGCCGAAGACGATCCGATCAATCTGGGCCCAGTGAATGGCCGAGAAACACATTGGACACGGCTCGGTGGTGGAGTAGATGGTGCAGCCTTTGAGGATGTGCGTTCCCAGGGCCTTCGCCGCTTTGCCGATGCAGACGACCTCGGCATGCTGAGTCGGATTTCCCGTGACCAGCACGCGGTTGTGAGCGACCGCGACGATCAAGCCATCTTTCACGATGCACGCGCCGAACGGGCCGCCCTGACCGCGCTGCATTCCGCGCGACGCTTCACGCAGCGCCATGTGCATGAAAGCTTCATCGCGTGTCTTCGACGTTGGAACGGGAGTTTTAGGCGCCATGGAGGAAGCTTAGCTTTCTCGGCGCGACACCCCTTCGTCCGACCGTAGACTCGGGAGATGGCGTCGCCCGAATTTGCTCTCCGCAGCTCCCGTGTCATTACCCCTGCCGGCGAACGTGCTGGTGCGGTCCATGTTCGCGATGGACGCATTGTTGATGTCTTGGATCAGGCGCCCGCCGGACTGACGATCCATGACGTTGGAGATTCGGTGATTCTTCCGGGTGTGGTCGACGCCCACGTTCACGTGAACGAGCCGGGACGCACGGAGTGGGAAGGGTTCGAGACGGCGACGCGCGCTGCCGCGGCCGGCGGCATTACCACCATCGTGGACATGCCGCTCAACTCCATCCCCGTGACCACGACGGTCGAGGCGCTGGAGATCAAACGCGCCGCCGCCCGCAGCAAGGTCTGGGTGGATTGCGCGTTTTGGGGTGGAGTTGTTCCCGGCAACCTCGACGATCTCCCGGGGCTGATGGCGGCGGGCGCACGAGGAGCTAAGGCGTTCCTCGTCCACTCCGGGATCGATGAGTTCCCGGCATCGGATTCGAACACGCTACGCGCCGCGATGAATGCCCTGAAGGCGGCCGGCCGGCCGCTGCTCGCTCATGCCGAACTGATGGGCGTCTGCTGCGCCGCGCCGACATCCGCGATCGACTATCGCGACTACCTCGCCTCACGCCCGCGTGCGTGGGAGAACGACGCGATCCAGCTTCTGATATCGCTCTGTCGCGACACCCGCTGCCGGACTCACATCGTCCACTTGTCGTCTTCAGATGCGATCGCAATTGTTGCCGCGGCGAAGGCCGAAGGCTTGCCCCTCTCTGCGGAAACGTGTCCTCACTATCTGACTTTTGAAGCCGAAGCGATCCCGGATCGAAGTCCCGCCTACAAGTGCGCACCGCCTATCCGTGAGCATGAGAACCGCGAACGTCTTTGGCAGGCGCTTCGGGACGGGGTTGTGGATGTCGTGGTCTCGGATCACTCACCGAGCACGCCGGATCTAAAGACGAAAGGCGGTGGGGACTTCATGGCGGCCTGGGGCGGCATCGCCTCCGTTCAGTTCTCGCTCTCGGCGGTTTGGACCGAGGCGGTCGCGCGCGGATTCACTCTGGGAGATGTCTCGCGGTGGATGTCGCGCAACAGCGCGCGGCTTTCCGGTCTCGAGGCGCGCAAGGGAAGTCTGGCGGCAGGCATGGACGCCGACCTTGTTGTTTTCGATCCCGAGGCGTCCTATCGCGTTGAGACGAACGCGGTCCTTCACAAGAATCCCCTGACGCCGTATCTCGGAATGACCTTGAAGGGCGTGGTCAAGCAGACGTACGTCCGGGGTCTTAAGGTGTACGATCACGGGACTTTCGACGGTCCGCATGGAGACCTCTTGTGACCGAAGACTTCAATATCCTCACCGATCTCGCCTCCGCCCGTCTCGGTGGCCGCGTCCTGTTCGCCAACGATGAGTTCTTCGCGTCCCGGCACAACCTGCTCAAGCGCGAAGAGGCGATCTTCATCGCCGGCAAGTTCACGCCGAACGGCAAGTGGATGGACGGCTGGGAGAGCCGCCGCAAGCGAGGACCCGGTCACGACTGGTGCGTCGTCCAACTCGGCCGTCGTGGCGTCATTCACGGCGTCGATATCGACACCGCCTTCTTTACCGGGAATTTTCCGGAGAAGGCCTCGATCGACGCCTGCGACTTCTCGGGCGCGGTGACGGCCAAGAACGTCGAGAAGCTTCCCTGGAGTTCGATCCTGAGTCCGGTCGTGCTGGCGGGGAACAGCCACAACCGTTTTCCGATCGCGATTCACCGCCCGGTCACTCATCTGCGCTTTCATATCTACCCGGATGGCGGCGTCGCGCGCCTGCGGGTCTTCGGCGAGGTCGCGGTCGACTGGACGAAGAAGCGGGGCGTAGTGGATCTTGCCGCCATGGAGAATGGCGGCCGCGCTTTGCTGGCAAGCGACGAGCATTTTGGGGTCAAGAACAACCTGCTGCTCCCGGGCCGTGCCCCGAACATGGGAGAGGGTTGGGAGTCGCGTCGCCGCCGCGGCCCCGGGCACGATTGGGTGATCCTTCGGCTCGGAACGCTGGGGACGATCAATAAGATCGAGATCGACACGAATCACTTCAAAGGCAACTATCCGGACAGCGCCGTTTTGGAAGGCGCCTTTGCGCCCGAGGCGTCGATCGACGACTTCGCTCAGAACCGCGTCGCCTTTTCTCCTCTCTTGCCTCAACAGAAGTTGCGGCCGCATCGGCGCCATCTCATCACCAAGGGCATCGCACGACACGACGCGATCACGCATGTCCGCATGAAGATCTACCCCGACGGCGGGGTTTCAAGGTTGAGGCTTTATGGACGCGCTCGCCTGGCTTAACTCTGCGCCCCCGGCAGAAGCCGAGGCAGCGTTGTTTCGCTGCTGTGGCTGCGCGGGCTGGGCTCATGCGGTGGTCGTGGCTCGGCCCGTTGGGTCAGCGGCAGACCTGATGGCTGCGGCGGAGCGGGAATGGGCCAGGGCCTCGCGCCAGGACATCCTCGAAGCGTTCTCGCATCACCCGCGTATTGGGGATCGTGAGTCTTTGAAGACTCGTTTCCCGCTCACCCACGGCTGGTCAAACGAAGAGCAGGCGGAGGCATCTTTGGCCGCGGAGAACGTGCTCGACGAGCTGGCTCAAGGCAACCGCGAGTACGAAAAGAGATTCGGTCACATCTTCATCGTTTGCGCTTCGGGAAAAACCGCGGGAGAGATGCTCGCGTTGCTGGGTGCGCGTCTGAGCAATGAACCGGCATTCGAACTCAAGGTGGCGGCGGGAGAGCAGATGAAGATCACGCGTTTGCGGATCGAGAGACTTCTGAGTGAACCGCACCCGACGGAGAGCAAGGCGTGAAGTCACCCATCACGACTCACGTTCTCGATACGTCTCTGGGAAAGCCCGCCGCGAACGTCGCCGCTCGGCTGGAACGCCTGACCGACGGCAAGGGCGAAGTCATGGGATCGGGTGTGACGAACGCCGACGGGCGGATTGCCGATCTGGTCGACGGACCGATCGATATCGGCCGGTATCGCATCACTTTCGATACCGGCGCCTATTTCACGGAACGGGGCGTCGCCGCCTTTTTCCCGGAGGTCGCGATCGTCTTCGAGATCACGGACGCAACGCAACATCACCACGTTCCGCTTCTGCTCAGCCCGTTCGGCTACAGCACTTACCGAGGGAGCTAGCCCCGCATGGAATGGACAGAATGGGCAACGCTGATCACACGCTGGGCCCACATCTTCG
>JBDTQB010000027.1:0-25325 GCA_039932395.1 Vicinamibacteria bacterium
CTTTCCGAACATGGGATCTCCTGGGCTGGCTTTGGTGAATGGATGCTTTCGGCTATTTCTTGTTTGCTTCGGCGAGCCTGGCCGACTCGGCACGGAGCTTCTCCTCGTTCGCCCGCAGTTCCGGAGTCAGTTCGGGGCCGAAGTCGTCCGCTTCGAACACCTGGCGGATCTCGATCTCCGAATCGGTGAGCATCGGGTTGGGGCAACGCTTCACCCACTCGATCGCTTCTTCCTTGGACTTCACCTGCCAAAGCCAGAACCCGGCGACCAGTTCCTTCGTCTCGGAGAAAGGACCGTCGATGACCGTGCGTTTTGCGCCTGAGAAGCGCACGCGCGCACCCTTGGAGGATGGGTGAAGGCCTTCGCCCGCCAGCATGATGCCGGCCCTGACGAGCTCTTCGTTGTATTTGCCCATTTCCGCAAGCATTTGTTCGCTTGGCATCACGCTGTTCTCACTGTCGGCGGTGGCTTTGACGAGAATCATGAATCGCATGGTGTGGCTCCTTAGGTGGTTTGATGTTGGAGGCCTGCTTCGGCGTCCCGGTCGGCAGTTTCAGCCTGCTCTATCCACACGACGAACAAGCGGCCCGCGAATCGACAGACGCCAAAGAAATGTGGGAAATTATTTCACGCGACCGGAGGGGTTGAGGAGAGGACTGATAAAGGACTATATTCGGTCTTCCAAGACGGAGGTTCCATGCGCTATTCATCCCAGATCAAGCCGATCAGCTATCTCAAGGCGAATGCCGCCGAAGTCCTGCTTCGGCTGGCGGAAAGCGGTGAACCCCTGGTCATCACGCAGAACGGGGAGGCGAAAGCCGTTCTCCAGGACATGGCTTCGTTCGAAGGGACTCAGGAAACGCTGGCCATGCTGAAGATCCTGGCGCTCGGGAATATCGAGATCGAGAACGGCCAGACGACGCCGATCGCGGATGTCGTCGCGCGAGTGAGGCGCCACCGGGCGGTCGCTTGATTCGATACGAGGTCAGGCTGACCCGCTCCGCCGAACGGGACGTGCGGGACATCTACGACTACATCGCCGAGCTGGATTCGCCGAACAAGGCCAGCGCCGTGCTTGACCGCCTTCTGAAGACCGCGGAAGACCTGGCGACACTTCCGAGTCGTGGCAGCTATCCGAAGGAACTGGTCGACCTCGGTATCAAGGAATATCGACAGGTTATCTTCAAGCCCTATCGGATCATCTACAGGGTTGTCGGCTCCATCGTCTACGTCTACATCGTGGCCGACGGCCGTCGCAATATGCAGACGCTGTTGCCGCGTCGCCTCCTGGGAGCCTGAGTGAATCCGCTTCGCGAGCTCACGACGTTTGGCATTGGCGGCCAAGCGGATGTTCTGGTGCAGGTGACGGGCGCCGACGAAGCCGCGTTCCAACTTGGCCGGCTCCGCGGCGAAGGCATCCCGGTGACGTTTCTGGGTGGCGGATCGAACGTCCTGATCAGCGACGCGGGCGTTCGGGGAGCGGTCGTTCGGTTCCATGGCGGGCAGATCATCCGCGAGTCCTCGGATGTCGTGCGAGTGGAAGCCGGCGTGACCGTGAATGGCCTCGTGCGCTGGTGCATCGCTCACGGTCTTGGAGGCTTCGAAGCCTGGGCGGGAACGCCCGGCACTCTCGGGGGCGCGGTCTACGGCAATGCTCATTTCCAGGGACGTCTGATGTCCGAGGTGGTGGCGCGAGCATGTTTGCTGGATCCTGCGGGACAGATCATCGTCGATCCGGTGGAGAAACTCGGATTCGCCTACGACGTCAGCCGCCTGCAGACGACCGGGGAAGCGCTGCTTTGGGTGGAGATTCGCGTTCACGAAGACGATCCGGTGGCCCTCCGCGCCCGCGCCAAGGAATCGCTGATGTTCAGGAAGCGCACTCAGCCGCTTGCGCTGCCGAGCGCCGGCTGTATTTTTCAAAATCCCGAGGCACAGCGTCACCTCCTTCCAGAGAACGTGCCTTGCTCGGCGGGTGCGTTGATTGA
This sequence comes from Vicinamibacteria bacterium, assembly GCA_039932395.1. Classification (GTDB taxonomy): domain Bacteria; phylum Acidobacteriota; class Vicinamibacteria; order Fen-336; family JAGNNV01; genus JAGNNV01. The sequence continues at coordinate 1,989 of JBDTQB010000027.1, forward strand.
TCGTGTGGGACTCAAGGGTCAGCAGCGGGGAGGTGCCCGCATCTCGCCCGTCCACGCGAATTTCTTTGTCAATGAGGGCGGCGCGACGGCCGCCGATGTCGTTTGGCTGATCAACGAAGCGCGTCGGCGCGTGCGCGACACGTTCGGAATCGAACTGCGCGAGGAGATCGTGCGCCTTGGCCACTTCGGCGACGATGCTTCAACTGAAGGAAACTGATCGAATGACAACGTTGATCGTGCGCGGTGGAACGGCCCTCAATGGCCGCATCAAAGTAGGTGGAAACAAGAACGCCGCGTTGCCGGTGATCGCGGCCTGTCTGCTCACCGACGAGGAGTGCGTGCTGGAGAACGTGCCGCGTATCCGCGATGTTGAATCGATGGCCGATCTGCTACGACAGCTGGGTGCCACGGTTGCTTGGGAAGGCGCGTCCACGTTGCGCATCCGTGCGCAAGAGATCACCTCGACCGAACCGCGCGCAGACCTCGTCGCCAAGCTGCGCGGCTCGGTGTTGCTTCTCGGGCCCCTGCTGGCGCGCAAGGGTGAAGCGATCCTTGGGGCTCCGGGCGGCGACTTTCCGTCGCGTCGTAACCTCAACCAACATCACGCCGCGCTCCGGGCGCTCGGTGCGCGTCCTCGTGAAGCGGGTGGGTTCGAATCGCCGGAAGGTTTGAAAGCAGCATCCTTCTATATGTTGGAAGCCTCCGTGACTGCGACGGAGACCGCGTTGCTCGCGGCGGCTTTGGCGAAGGGAACCACGGAGATTCGACACGCTGCCTGTGAACCGCACGTCAGCGAGCTCGCGCGCTTCCTCTCAAAAATGGGCGCTGATGTCTCGGGCATCGGATCGCCGACTCTTCGCATCACCGGTGTCGCGAAGCTGCGTGGCATCACGCATCGCATCTCGGGCGACTTCGTTGAAGCGGGCAGCTTCGCCGTGGTTGGCGCCATGACCCGCGGCCATATCGTCATCGATGGCGCTTCCGAGCTGGACCTCGAGCCGGTGGTTGCCGTTCTTCGCCAGTTCGGTGTCCATTGCAAAAGCGAAGGCGATCGGCTCGAAGTTCATCCCAGCCAGTTGCGCGCGGCCCATCGCGTCACCACCGGGCTCTGGCCCGGCTTTCCGAGCGACATGGTCAGCCTGGTCACCGTGCTTGCCACCCAGGCCTCGGGCGCGACTCTGATCCACGACTGGCTGTACGAACTTCGACTCTTCGCCCTCGACCAGCTCTCCGGCATGGGCGCCGACTTGTTTCTCTGCGATCCGCATCGCATCCTGATCAATGGTCCGCGGATGCTGAAGGGGCGTTCGCTGGACAGCCGCGACATCCGGTCCGGCATGGCACTGATCACGGCCGCCTTGGCCGCCGATGGCGAGAGCCGGATCTCACCTTTGGAGACGGTGGAGCGGGGATACGAGGGTCTGGTGGAACGTCTGAAGTCGCTGGGCGCTGACGTCGAGACGATGGCCTGATTGGCCGGTTCGCGTCAGCGCTTCCCGCAGCTAAAGTACGTGTGAAACTTATGCCCAGACTGATCAGCCAACCCACTCAGATTGAAGCGGCGGGCGTGCCGCCGAAGATCATCCGCGAATATATCGGCCGGGTGAACTCGCAGACGCCGTCGGTCAGCGTCGCTCATATGAAGTCGCCTTCGGGCTGGACGGAGCCGAAGCAGACGCCGGACTTCGATGAATACACCGTGGTCCTTGGCGGGATGCTCCGCGTGGAGCACGAAGGCGGAACCATCGACGTTCCCGCGGGCCAGGCGATCATCACGGAACGCGGCGAATGGGTGCGCTACTCCTCGCCCGGTCAGGATGGAGCCGAGTACATCGCCGTGTGTCTCCCCGCCTTCAGTCCGGACACGGTTCACCGCGCGCTCTAAACCTCTTCCACCCCCCGTTCAGAAATTGAAATTCCACGCACGATTCGCGTTCCTCGCGGCGTCGATCGTGGCGCTGGTCCCGGCCTTGGCGCGCGCGGCCGACGAAGTGGTGGTGCTCACCGCTGGCGGTGCGAAACGAACGGTCGTTCTGGTCATTGAAGGTCCGCAAGGGGGAGAGATTGCGCTGGAGGAAGCGGCGAAGGGACTCGATATTTCCTTCGTGCGGGCTGGCCGCGATACCCGCGTCACGTTGAAGTCGGGCGGACGCGAGGTCGTTCTCGACAACGGCAAGAGCCTCTTCACGGTTGGCGGGCAGTTGCGTGCGCTCGCCGCTCCGGTTCGCGTGGTGGGCGATCGGACTTACGTGACGCCTCCATCCGCAGCCACGGTCTTGGGCGCGGCGCTCGGTCAACCCGCGTCCTACCGCGCGGCGTATCGGGCGCTGGTGGTGGGGAATTACGACGCTCCGCGGCTCAAGATCGCGAACGTGGTCACCGCGTCCACGGTCGAGAGCACGATCGAGCTGAGCAAGCCCGTGCCTTACGACGTTCGCAAGGAAGCGACCCGCGTGGTGGTGACCTTCCAGGCCGACGTGATGGAGGCGGACTTTCTGGCGGAGGCCCTGCCCGGGCGCATTGTGGGATCCGCCCGCCTCGAACGTGCCACGCCGCCGAAGCTGATTTTCGAGCTCGGCGACCGCTTCACCGCGGTGCGTACCTCCGAGCGCGATTCGCAGCACATCACTTTGGTGTTCGACTCCATTTCGCCCGCGGGTGCGGCGCCGAGTCCGGGCGCTCCAAACACCCCGCCGACGGTCCGTCCTGTTCCCCCTCCGATCGGGAATCATCGGCCGATCGTCCTGGTCATTGATCCCGGTCACGGGGGCGAGGACGTGGGCGCTCAAGGTCCAAGCGGCAAGTTCGAGAAGGATGTGACGCTCGCCCTTGCGCGCCGGCTGCGCGCGGCCGCCGTGGACTCCCTTTCGATTCAGGCCTTTCTCACCCGCGACGCTGATACCGAGGTGCCTCTCGACGAACGCGCCGCCATCGCCAACAACTTCAACGCGGATATCTTCATCTCGCTTCACGCCAACGGTTCGCGTGCTTCGTCGGCCACCGGCACGGAAGTCTTTTTCTTGTCCTACACCGCGGCCGACGACGAGTCCCGCCGGATCGCTCTCCAGGAAGGCGCCATCATGGACCGCGCGCCCACCAAGGACAGGGACGTGGGTCTGATCTTGTGGGATATGGCGCAGGCCGCTCAGCTCGAGAAGTCTTCGAAGCTCGCGGGCAATCTGCAGACCGAGATTTCCCAGGCGTCTCTTTCGCGCTCGCGCGGCGTGAAGCAGGCGCCGTTTCGTGTCCTGGTGGGCGCCACCATGCCTGCGGCTCTGGTCGAAGTCGGGTTCATCACGAACCCCGATGAGGAGAAGCTCCTCTTCTCTGAGGCGCATCAGGTGCGGATTACGAACGCGTTGATCCAGGGGCTCGGGCGGTTCATCGCCACCCTGCGCGCGAATCCGTGAAAATTCGCCGCAGCGTCGCCACGTCCTCATCACCTCCTCCTCAGGGATTCCCGCGATGGGCCTGGTGGACGCTGTTTCTGGCGACCTTCATGTTCGCTGTTCCTCTGACCTCGCCCTGGTGGTCGACGATTCTCAGACGTGAGGTTCCCGACGCGGCCGAGGATGAAGGCGAGGCGCCCAAGGCGGTGGGAGCGCAGGTGGATCTTCCCGAAGTCGCGGGCTCGACGCTCAAGGTTTCGCTCTACACGCGTCGTCCCGACCGATCGGACCTCACCATTGAGGAGCGCGAGATTCCCTACGCGCGGGGCATCGTCCCTCAGATCAATGCCACGGTTTCGCAACTGGCTGTGCCGTCCCCGATCACCCCGGCGCTTCTTCCCGCGGGCACGCGTGTTCTCGACGTCGCTTACACCAAGGGCGGCACCGTCTACATTGACTTCTCGAAGGAGCTGGACACGGGCCGCGAGGTGGGTGCTGAAGAAGAGAAGCTCTTGATTCAGGGCATCGTCACCACGATTTCAGAGAACTTCAGCGCCGTGCGCAACGTCCTGATTCTGGTTGAGGGTAAGGAGCCGAAGCCCGAGCACTTCGATCTGTCTCGCGCATTGAGGCGTGACGACCCGGTCTTCGCTGCCGAACCCGAGCCGAGTCCTTCTCCCGACGTCTCGCCGTCCGCCGGCCCAGAGCCGACTTCAGCCGCCCCTGCAGCTCCACCCGCCGCGAAGCCTCTGGCCGCGACGCAGGCCTCCGCGCTTGCGAAGCCTGGCCCATCGTCGACTCCGAAGTAATCTCCTCCAAGCTTAGAAAGACACGCCGCCGCTCCATGAACAGGTCCACTTCCGACAAGGCCGCCCGGTTCACCGAATCAGTGATCCGCGAAATGACCCGCCTCGCGAACACGCATGGCGCGGTGAATCTCTCCCAGGGATTTCCGGACTTCGCCGCTCCGGAGGAACTGAAGGAAGCCGCGTGTCGGGCGATCGAAGCGAACATCAATCAGTACGCGGTGACGTGGGGCGCGCCGAATTTCCGCCGGGCGATTGCCGCGAAGTTCGAGCGGTCGTACGGCGTGCCGGTTGATCCTGACAAGGAGGTCACGGTTACCTGCGGTGGCACCGAAGCCATGGTGGCGTCGATGATGGCGCTGCTGAATCCGGGCGACGAAGTGGTGACGTTCGAGCCCTTCTACGAGAACTACGGGCCGGACGCGATTCTTGCCGGCGCGATTCCGAAGTTCGTGACCCTGCGTACGCCGGATTGGTCATTCGATCCCGCCGAGTTGCGGGCCGCGTTCACCAGCAAGACGCGCGCGATCATCATGAACTCGCCGCACAATCCGACGGGGAAGGTGTTCAGTCGCACGGAGCTGGAACTGATTGCTTCGCTGTGTCAGGAGTTCGACGTCATCGCGGTGACGGATGAGATCTACGAGCACATCCTGTACGACGGCCATGTCCACATTCCGATGGCGACCCTGCCCGGAATGAAGGATCGAACCATCACGATCAACTCTTTGAGCAAGACCTACAGTGTGACGGGCTGGCGCGTCGGCTGGACCATTGCCCCGGAATGGATCACCGGCGCCATCCGGAAGGTTCATGATTTCCTGACCGTGGGTGCTGCGGCTCCATTGCAGGAAGCGGGGGCACTCGCTCTGGCCCTGCCGCAGGCTTACTACGACGAGCTGAACGCGAAGTACGCCGAAAGGCGCACGCGCATGCTCGGCATCCTGGAGAACTGCGGCTTCACCATCTACAAGCCGGGCGGCGCGTACTACACCATCGTCGATACCCGGCCGCTCGGCTATACCCACGACGTCGAGTTCGCGAAGCATCTGGTCAAGGACATCGGCGTCGCGGTGGTTCCGGGTTCGTCGTTCTATCAAGACCCCGAAAAGGGCCGCACCCAGGTCCGCTTCGCGTTCTCAAAGAAGGCAGAGACCTTCGACGAAGCGGAACGCCGCCTCGCCAAACTACAACGCAAGACGTAGACGCGCAGGGACGGTCCCTGAGCAGCAGTCCGTTGGCTTCGAAGTCGCTTGCCCTGAGCGTGAGTTCGTTTGCGTCACAGCCGAAGGGAAGGGACCTGGTCCATCGTCTTGGTGCGCACAGTGGGTTAGCTCACGTCGCGCACGGCGGTGGCAGCTACGGCCACTGGCCGGAAGCCCTCCCGCGACTACGGGGTTCGCATTGCGTTCTTAATGAACGGGCGATCCTGCCGGATCGCATCATTGAGAGGAGCCTTGCGAACCCGCTCCGCTTAGTCGGGGGCCAGCGTCCTCCGCACGCCAGTACGCGCCCGTCTTGAGATGGCTCCCGGTCATTGCGAGCCGGACACGGGGTACCTGAGCGCGCTGTCCTTTGGCTTCGAAGTCGCTTGCCCTGAGCAAGAGTTCCGTTTGCGTCACAGTCGAAGGGAAGGGGCCGTGATTGCTGTGCGGTACGTCGCACATCCATGAGCGGCCACGCCGCAGTAAACCACGCCGCAGATCGTCGAGCCCTACTTCTTGCGGTCCAGTGCGTGGCCGATGAGCGAGAGTGCCTCGGCGATCTTGGTGAGTCCTGCACAGGTGGATCGCAGGGCGATCTTTTCCTGGCTATCCAATCTCTTGCCCAGGATTTCCTCTGCGTCCTTGAAATGCTGGATCGCCGCTGATGTCAGATTGTCGATTGTGTTCGCCGGCTTCGACATCGTTTTCTTTGCTGCCATTGGTCCGTCCTCCGTTGGGCTGCTGCTGCTATTTCGCCTCAGCGCGCACGTACAGGATAGGGCACGCGGACGGTGGAGGTTCCTGTTTGCTGTCCAGCTCTTATGTGTTTGCCTGGGAGTGCGTTCCGACGTCCTACGCCGAATAGAGCGGCGGACGACGGGCATGCCACGGCGTTTCGCGCTCGAAGGCCAGCGCCGCATCCAACAACGTAGCCTCGTCGTCGATGCGCCCGGTCAGCATGATGCTCTGTGGCATTTCGATGCCGGTGTCGCTCTTGATGAAACCCGCCGGCAACGCGATCGCAGGATGGCCCGTGAGGTTCGTGATGTTGAGCGAATCAGACGATGGGGGCGCCAGGAACACATCGACCTTGTCGAACATGGCGTCCGTGGCGTCGAGCATGAGCGTGCGGACGCGCTGCGCGCGGAGATAGTCGACGGCCGAGATGAAACGTGACGCACGGAGCTGGGTGGAGCGATCGCTCGGCCCCTGGCCTTCCAGGGTGTCGATCTCGGCGTTGCGCGTGATGTCATCGAACATCGCGCCGGCCTCGGCGTTGTGGATCGCGTACAGCCCGTCCGAAGGGAAGTCGGGCAGTTCGATGGGGACGATCAGGAAGCCCAGCTTGCGATAGACCTCCACGGCTGCTTCGAAGACCGCGCGGCTCAGCGCGAAGCGCGCGCGATCTTTTTCGCTCGCGTCGACTGGCGGCTGGAACAGCTCCGACTCGATGATGCCGAGCTTGAGCTGCGATGGTCGGCTGCTGTTCGCGTTCCAAATAAAGGGCGTGTCGGTCACGGTGCCGTCGAAACCGTCAGGGCCATGAATGGCCTGCAGAGCCAGACCGCAGTCGGTCACGGATCGCGCGAGCACGCCGACCTTGTCGAGCGTCCAACGTAGGGTCATGACGCCGTGGCGCGGGACGCGGCCGTAGGTCGGACGTAGTCCCACCACACCGCAGGTGCTGGCGGGTGAGATCACCGACCCGCCGGTCTCGGTGCCGAGCGCGAAAGGAACCAGACCCGCGGCCACCGCGGATGCGGGACCCGCCGAGGATCCACTGGATCCTGTCGTCGGATCCCAGGGGTTCTTCGTCTTGCGGGTTTTGATGCCCTCGCGCGCTCCAGAAAGCGGCCGGCCATCCTGAAACTGGGGCTCACCGCCCCACGAGTCGCCGATCGCGAGTTCTCCAGTGGAGAGCTTCGCGGCCAGACAGGCGCCCGTCGAGGCCAGGCGGCCGAGTGAGGTCGCATCCGTGGTGGGGACGGGCCGATCGCGATAGGGACGCGCACCCCACAGCGTACGGATCCCCGCGGAGTCAATGATGTCCTTTGCGCCATACGGGATGCCGTGAAGGCCCGAGAGGGAGGCGCTCGGGCCGCGTCGTTCCGCGTCCGCCTTCTTCGCTTCATCGACTCCGCGCAGATCGGCGAGCGTGACCACGCAGGTCAACGTCGGGTTGTGCTGGATGAGCCGGTCAAGTGAAAGCTTCATGAGCTCCTCGCTCGACACGCGGCCCGCGCGCAGCCACGACTGGAGCTGCTCGGTGGACGCGAACGCGATCTCCAGGGGTGAAGACGGTGCGGCAACCGCGCTGAGCGGGGCTCGCGGTCGAGCGGCGGATCGAGGCGCCGCCGCCTTGCTTGCTGTCCTGACTTTTCGTCCGCGACGAGGATCGAAGGAGAAGGCCGGCTCAACCGTGGTTGCGACCGGGATGCCGCGGAATGCTTCCGCATGTGATCGATACCGGGTGACGAGAGGCAAAGCCTTCGTCAGGGCTTCGTCGGTTTGACGCAGGCCCGACACCGTCTGCGCCACCCGCAGGGTCGTGAGGTCGAGCGGAGCTCGCGGACCCGCGGACGCGAGCGCCGGAGTCGGCGCGGCCGCCTGAATGGGATCTACTAAAGGAAGCGCCTCGCCTCCTCGGGCCGACAGCGTGACCGCCGCGGCCGCGCCGCCGATAAATTGCCGCCGCGACGATCCGCTCTTGGGTGACGCCTTTTTCATGACGGGCTCGGCTCCGTTTGGAATTTCCGTTCGCGACTCGCGCTCCGGAAGCTCCGGCATTCTCCCAAGACTGGAAGGCTATGTACATGTTCGACATCGAATTGGCCCCGTGGTCTTGGCGTCGCCGCAGGGTTCGACCACCCCTCCGCGATAGGCTCGTTCCATGGCTGATGCAAACAAGAAGCTTGAACTCACCCCTGAAGAGTGGGCCGCGAAACTCACACCCGAGCAGTTCCACGTCGCTCGCGAGAAGGGCACCGAACGTGCCTTCACCGGCGCCTACTGGGACAACAAAGACAAGGGCATGTACCGCTGCATCGGATGCAACGAGCCCCTCTTCGACTCGAACGACAAGTTCGATTCGGGGACAGGCTGGCCGAGTTTCACCAAACCGGCCGAAGGCGACAACGTCGAAACCGAGACGGATCGCAAGTTTCTGATGACACGTACCGAAGTCCACTGCTCAAAATGCGGAACCCATCTCGGACATCTGTTTCCCGATGGTCCCAAAGCTCAGGGCGGGATGCGTTACTGCATTAACTCCGCGTCGCTGCAGTTCGACGCAGCGACGAAGAAGTAGTCAGATCACCGCGGGGCGGCGGAGCGCTGACGTCTGCGTGCGGGATTGCGGCGACGTGGCTGCGTCCCACGACACCGTCCACTCGCAGGCCTTGTCGCCCTTCTGAACGCACAAACCCTTCTTGACCTTGAGTTCTTTCGCGCCCGCCAGGGACAGGGAGCGCGTGAGATAGCCGGTCTGCCGATCACACAAAACCGGCGAGATGGTCAGGCCCTCGATCCGTACTTTGGCTTTCCCGTCACTTACCATTTCCACCGTGGCACTGCCCGTGTCGGAGAACTGCCCCCAGGCCCGCTCGACCGCTTTCAGGAAGTCGAAGGGGGTAGGACGCGCGAGGAGCGCCGCGTAAACCCCGCTCAATCCGAAGTCCGCGTTGAATGCGCCCGAGCGCACGAAGAAATCAGCAGATCCCTCAAAGTGCGTGCGCGCTCTTTGAGCCAGGGTTTCAAGATCGGCGTAGGGATAGAAAGCCGACGCGAGCACGAGACCTTCACAGCGCCTGCGCAGGTCGGGATCGAGTGTCGCGATGAACGCCCTGGCGCGCGGAGGCGTGTACTCAGCTTCCAGGAAGGCCAGAAACGACGAGATGGATGTGCCCTTGATCCTCACGACGAATACCCCTGCTTCTCGGACGAATAATGGAACGGCGTGGACGGCGGGAGAGCGGGATGATACGGCTTAGTGAGCCGTTCCGGTCAGGCCTTCCGCGCCTGAGACTCGCCGGGAAGGAGTGCCGCGTACAGGAAGGTATTCGCGGGAACGGGAACCCCGCTCTCCGCCCCCAGCCGCACGATCGCCCCGGTTTGGGCTTCGAGTTCGGATGGCTTGCCTTCGAGCAGGTCTCGTTGCATGGATGCGGTCGCGTCTTCGTGGAGTCGATCAACATACTCCAGGGTTTGCGCCTGTGTCTCCGGGGTGATGGAAACCCCGCGTGCCTTCGCGAGATCCACCACTTCCTGCATGGCCGCCTTGAGGAGCGACCGCGTCTCCGGAAGAGAGCGCCATGCGCCCGCAGGCTTGCGCGTGACCGCTCCAACCGCGCTGAAGGGCGCGATGAACAGGAACTTCTCCCAGAGTTCGCGTTGAATGTGAGGCGAGAGCGCAGCGCTCACGCCCTGGCAGCCATCCAGCGCGGCTCGGAGAGCCTCGGCAAGGGATGACGGCTGGCCGTTCATGGGACCGAAGCTCACCGTGGGTTTGACGCCCGCATGACGGATCACCCCCGGTGCCGCCACGAAACTCATGATGCGACAAACGCCACCGAAGACACGCTGGAGCCCGCAGACGCGCGCCACTTCGCTCGGAGCCTCCACGCCGTTTTGGAGGGTGAGCACCGCGCTGTCCGGACGCAACAGGGGAGCGATGAGGGCAGCGGACTCTGCCACTTGCCAGGTTTTTACCGCAAGGATGACCACGTCGACGGGACCGAGGGTCGATGGATCGCTGGTCGCGTTTACCGGCGACACCGTGAAGTCGCCGTCGATACTCTCCACGCGAAGTCCGCGTTCCAGCATCGCCGCGAGGTGCGCGCCGCGCGCCACGAACGTCACGTCATGACCTGCCTGCGCCAGCCGGCCGCCAAAATAGGCGCCCACGCCACCCGAACCAAAGACCGCGAATTTCATGGCTGAAGGCTATGTCACGCCGTGCCGCTGCCGCTAAGTCTCGCTAACTTGGGCGACGTAGAATCCGCGGACTTTGAACATTCTGTGGACGTACCTGAAGCCCCACCGCAGCATTGTGGCCTTCGCCCTGCTGCTCGCCGCGATCAACCAGATTTTCTCGCTGCTCGATCCGTTGATCTTCCGGCACGTGATCGATGAGTACGCCACCAAATCCGACGTCCTCGATCGGGGTGCCTTCTTCTCCGGCGTGCTGAAGCTGCTGGCCGCGGCGGTGGGCGCGGCGTTCATCTCGCGCGTGGCGAAGAATTTCCAGGACTACTTCATCAATGTCGTGACCCAACGCGTGGGTGCGGCCATTTACGCCGACGGCGTGCGGCATTCCCTCAACCTGCCCTACCAACTGTTCGAAGACCAACGCAGCGGCGAAACGCTGGGCGTCCTGCAGAAGGTCCGAGTCGACGTGGAGAAGCTGATCGCCACCGCAGTCAACATCCTCTATCAGACGCTGATCGGCGTGGTCTTCGTGATGATCTACGCGCTCAGCGTGTATTGGGTGATCGCCCCGGTCTACTTCATGACCATCCCGATTCTGGCCGGCCTGGTCTCGGTTCTCTCCAAGCGCATCAAGACCGTTCAGAAAGAGATCGTCGCCGAAACGACGGCGCTCGCGGGTTCCACCACCGAGTCGCTCCGTAATATCGAACTGGTGAAGAGCCTGGGCCTGGCAAGTCAGGAGATCGGCCGGCTCAACGCGACCACGTCGAAGATCCTGGTTCTTGAGTTGAAGAAGGTGCGCTATCTGCGCAGCCTGTCTTTTATCCAGGGAACCGTCGTGAACGCTCTGCGCACGTTCATCCTCTTCCTGATGTTGTATTTGATCTATGCGCGAGCCATCACGGTCGGCCAGTTCTTCGCCCTGTGGATCTACTCATTCTTCATCTTCGGACCCCTGCAGGAACTCGGAAACGTCATCACCACGTACCGTGAGGCTGAGGTGTCGCTCGGTCGCTTCGAGAAGCTCATGCAGCTTCCGGCCGAGCCTTCCCCTGCGAATCCGGTTCCGCCCTTTGTGCTTGATCGACTCGAGTTCGACAAGGTCAGCTTTACGCATCTCACGGGTTCCGGGCCGGCGCTGTCGGAAGTGTCCTTCGGCATCTCCAAAGGCCGCACCATCGCGTTCGTGGGTCCGTCCGGCTCGGGGAAGACCACGCTGGTCAAGCTTTTGGTCGGCCTCTATCACCCGGCCTCCGGTCGAATTCTCTACAACGGCAACAATGGCCAGGACGTGGATCTTTCGCACCTCCGCGCCCAGATCGGCTTCGTGACCCAGGAGACCCAGCTCTTCTCCGGGACCATCCGCGAGAACATGCAGTTCGTCCGCCCCGACGCGACGGATGCGGAGTGTCTCGACGCTCTGAAGCGCGCGGCCTGCGACAGCCTTCTGGCGCGGGCGGAGAAGGGGCTCGATACGGTGATCGGCGAAGGCGGCGTGAAGGTGTCCGGCGGAGAACGTCAGCGTCTGTCCATTGCCCGTGCTTTGCTGCGTCGCCCGCGTTTGCTGGTGTTCGATGAAGCAACGTCCTCGCTCGATTCGATCACGGAAGAAGAAATCACCACGACCATCCGCGACGTCGCCACCCACAAAGACGTCATGACCGTGCTCATCGCGCATCGGCTGTCGACCGTGATGCATGCCGATACGATCCACGTTTTGGAAAAAGGTCACGTGGTGGAATCCGGCCGTCACGAAGAGCTGGTCGCCATGAAGGGTCTGTACTACGCGCTCTGGCGTCAGCAGGTGGGCGAGCGGCGCGCGGTCATCGGCTCATCCGCGGTTGCTGGAAAGGCTCCTGCGGCTTAGGACGGTCACCCGATCGTGGGTTCTGGCCCCGCCAGTTCCCAGTTCGTGTGCGGCTTGCGGTTCATCACGAACCACTGCCAGATGATCTCGCGATACGTTTGTGGCTTCAGACCGAGTTCGGCGTACATCGGCTTGAGGATCATGTGGAGCTTGCGGAGGTTGTAGAACGGCACGCGGGGGAAGTAGTGGTGCTCGGCGTGGTAGTTCGAGTAGACGAAGAGGAAGTCCCACAGCCCCGAGGGCTGCATCACGGTCGCCCACTTGAGCGGGTTCGTCGGGTCGATGTTGTAGTGCTGGCCGAGCCGATTGATGGTGAATGCGATGGGGAAGACGATGAAGTAGGGCAGGAACCACACGCGCAGCATCGCGCCCACGCCGCCGAAATAGTAAAGCAGCGAACCGGCGGTCAGCTGAATCACGATGGTGGCGGTTCGCTCACGCGCGATCAACGAACGCAACTCGGCGGGATAGGTCCGCACTTCTTGCGCGGCGGCACGGAAGTAGATGACCATCAGCGCGGGCGTGCAGTAAAGCGCCTTGAACCAGCGTTGGTTGCGCTTCGGCGAGAGCCAGTGACGCTTCGGATCTTCGTCTTCGGTGCCGAGACCATCGTGGTGATCGAGATGCCACTTTGTGAACTGGGACGCGGAGATGCCGCTGGTGATCGCGTAGAGAAGCCCGAGCGCGCGTTCGGCGCCCGGTTTGCGCTTGGCGAAAATCGAACTGTGGACCACCTCATGAAGAAGGGTGGTCATGTTGAAGAAGGTGAAGCCTTGAAGCACGATCAGGGGGACCGCGGCCCACCACGGAATGTTCTGGAAGAGAACGATGCCGCAGATCAGAACGATGGCGAACTGCCGGGCGGCATACGCCAGGTGGATGGCGGGCTTCTTCTCAGACAGCTGGATCAACTGTTCCGGAGTGATCGTTCGGTGCAAGACCTCTTTGAATGGGCCTACGGCCTTCCAATAGTGCTTGGTTTTGACCGCAGGGGGCGCAAGTTCCATGACGTCCACAAAAACGACTCTATCAGCCGGCCCCGTTACATCCCCAGCCGGAAAAGGCCTCTATTGTTGGGCTTTCTCTACTTCCCGGTGATTAACCGGGCGCCTCGCCGATGGGTCATATAGGAATAGGCCCATCCGAGGAGGACACTCACGCGGTTGCGGAAGCCGATCAGGAAGGCGATATGAATCCCTAACCAGGCGAGCCAGGCCACCCGTCCGGCCATTTTCCAGCCGAACATGTCTCCCACGGCGGCACCTCGACCGATGACCGCGAAGGAGCCTTTGTCGAGGTAGTGGAAAGGCTTGGTCGGCTGCCGGTTCGTAAGCGCAATGATGTTCTGAGCGACGTGTTTGCCTCCCTGAATCGCGGCAGGGCAGACTCCTGGGACGCTCTCGCCGTCCTGTGTGATCGAGGCGAGGTCGCCTGCCACGAAGATATGCGGAAAGCCTGGAATCGAGAGATCGGGACCCACCCGAACCTTGCCCGAGCCGTCCAGCTCCACGCCTAGCGACGCGGCGACGCTTGATCCTTGAACTCCCGCCGCCCAGATCACCGTATGCGCGTCGATACGATTCGCGCCGAGGGTCACCCCTTCTTTGTCGATTCCCGTGACCCGGGTTCCGGTCATGACCTCGACCCCCAGCCGTTCGAGCTGCACGCGCGCGGCCTTCGAGAGCTCTTCGGGGAACGGAGGCAGAACGCGGCCGAGGCCCTCCACCAGGATGATGCGCGCGGTCGTCGGATCGATGGATCGAAAGTCGCCGGCAAGAGTGCTTCGTGCGATTTCGGACATCGCTCCCGCCATCTCGACGCCGGTCGGCCCTGCGCCGATGACCACGAAGGTCAGGTAGGCGCGGCGCTTCTCCGGGTCGGCCTCGCGCTCGGCGCGCTCGTAGGCGCCGAAAACGCGCCGGCGAACATCGAGAGCGTCTTCCACCGTTTTCAGACCGGGCGCCACCGCGGCCCACTCATGGTGTCCGAAGTAGGAGTGACCGGCACCGGTGGCCACGATCAGATAGTCGAAAGGAATCGGATCCCCGTCCGTCTCCACAAGACTGGCCGCCGTATCGATGCGGGTGGCCTCGGCGAGGAGGACACGGCAGTTCTTCTGGCTTGCCATCAAAGAGCGGATGGGAGCCGCGATGTCTGAAGGGTTCAGGGCGGCGGTTGCCACCTGATAGAGCATCGGCTGGAAGAGATGGTGATTCTTCTTGTCGATCAGGGTAATGGCGAGGGGCGCCTTGGCGAGGGCGCGGGCGGCGTAGAGGCCCGCAAAGCCGCCGCCGAGGATGACGACGCGACGATCGACGTTGCTGGACATCAGGGGATCTTAGTGCGATGCGTGGACGGTGTGGGCAGCCCTTGGGTCAGCGATGTCTCGGCCGGAACACGGAAGAGACTCCGCGGACGCCGCAGGAAGGCGATTGCGGTGGGCCACAAAAGGGCGACGCCGCGCTGCGCGGACAGGCCACGCGCTCGCAAAGCCATGGCGAACGCGAGCGCGAAACACACGCCCAGATTGCAAAGGCCGATCACCGCGACGCCCATAGCCATCGTCGTCCATTGCATTTCGTCGATGGCATAAAGACCCTGGCTCGCGACGGCGAGCGCGAGCCCGCCGGTGACGAAGGTGATGTGCCGGACCTCGAGAGGAAGGCCGAAGAGCCTGCCGATCGCGGGAACGAAGGCGAGACTGAACCCGAGGACCAGAGCGGCGGCGACGCCACCGACATGATCGGAGAGAAAGTCCGCGATGGCGCGGACGCGCCCTTCTCCGAGTCGCTGCCGTAGCCCGCCGTCCGAGGCCAGAGCGTTGGCAACCCCATAGAACGCGAAGGCGTTGTCGATCCAGCTCGCGGCCCACCCGCCGACCCAGAGAATCACGCCGGTGAACATCGCGAGGGGAATGGCGAGGGAAGACCACGGACTGACGGATTCGATGATGTGCGCGGCCTTGTCGCTGTTGAGAAGATGCGCGCCGGTCACCGCGGTGACCGCCCAATCGATCAGGAGGGCGGCGGGAATGACCCCCGCGACGTTGCCCACCACCGCGGCGAGCTGGGTTCGCAGGATGGCGATGGCGGTGGACGCGAACTCGCCGCCGTCTTCGCTGGTCGCGGGCCCGGTCAAACGACTAGCCAGAGTGGAAGCCGTCATCGCGGGCATCTTTGTCGCGAGCTTCAAGTGGAGGAAATGCATCGCGGTGAAACTGCCGCCGTAGGTCACGGCGGCGTAGAGGGCCTCGAAAAAAGGCGGCAGGCCTTTTGGCTCCACATACTTCACGAGCACCGCGACCGCGACAAAAAGACCTCCGCCAATGGCGGAAGCGAGAATGTGCTGCAGATCGCGGTTGCTGTGCGCGATGCCCTCCTCGCCGGTTTCGCCCGCGCGCTCGACCGTCTTTCGCGCGATCAGATGGAGGCTTTGAGAAAGAACTTTGTCGGGCCGCCGGTCGTCCAGTTCACCGCGCACCAGGTCGACCAGCAGAGACCAGACCACCTGGCTCCTCGCTGCCTCGGGTGCGTCGGGACGCACCACGGTGACGATCATGTTCGCCAACGTCTCGATTCGGGCAACGTACGCGGTGGCCCGCTCAATTTGAAACACAAGATCGATGCTGACTCCACGTTCCTCCACCTGCGCCAGGACGCCATCCAGGAAGAGGCGCCCAAGTTCGATGGTCCGCGTCAATCCGGCGAGGTCGGGTTGATGCCCGGACGCGACAGCCCCCGCGAACGCCCGCGCCTGGTCCTCGAGAAGGATCATCGGATGGGTGGCGAGCGGACCGATTCTCGGCGACCGTACCTGAACCTCATCGCGCAGGGCGATTGAGGCGATTCGGTTGCTCAGGAGCCAGATCGCCTCAGCCGCTTCCTGAAGAAGAGCATCCCGACGATCGTTGGGGACCGAGCTTTTCAGCCATCCGATCAGGGCCTCCCGCTCGTTCACCGGGATCCGGTCCAACCACACATCGTCCCCGGTCTGCGCGAAGACATGCTGCAGCGCGCCCGCGAGTGACCCTTTGACCTGAACGGGTGGAAGGATTGAGCGCACGAGGCGACCCATCAGTTCCTTTCCGAACGAAGAGTTGGAGGGAAGTCCGGCCTCGCAATAAATCCGCAGCGCCGAACCGCGCGCAAGGACCTGAGTGATGATCACGCCCGCTGCCTGAGACCAGTCGTGATGCTGGTTCAGCCGCTGTAGGAGCAGGTGCGCGCGCGCTTCAGGGGTGAAGCGATAACCGCGTTGCCCTCGCAGCCAGCGCACCAGCGAGCGCAGCCAATCGAGCTGTTCCGGCGCGCCGCGCCCTTGTGCATCGAGACCGAGGTGAAGAATCGTATTGAGATCTCGCGGCGCTCCGCTTCGCCAGGCGTTCGCCCACGCTCGAAACGACGTTCGCCCTGATTCTTTTTTTCTGTCGCTCATCGTCTGGCCATGCGGATTTTGTCATCGCGGCGGAGAAATGGTGGGCGCCTTCTCGAACGTTCCTATCGGGCCAGTCCGCGGTTGGCATGAGCTTCGCAGTAGGGAAGCCGACCCCGAGGTCGCGCAATGGTGCGTAGAACCCGACGGGAACCACTTAAAGGAATCCCTCCATGAAACTCAATCTCAAGACTGCGACTCTCGCTTTCGTTGTTGCCGCCATGGCTCTCCCGTCGATGGCGCAGACCGCCGCTCCCAAGTCCGCCGCCAAGGCCGAGGCGTCCAAGACCGAAGCTCCCAAGGCTGAAGCGATGAAGACCGAAGCGCCGAAGGCTGCGAAGGCCGAAACGAAGCAGGCCGCGAAGCCTGTGGCAAAAGAGCTGGTCGACATCAATACCGCCACACAGGAAGAGCTCGAAGCCATGCCCGTGATCGGCAAGGCCTATGCCGCGAAGATCATCGCCGGCCGTCCCTACAAGATGAAGAGCGAGCTCTCCACCCGGAAGATCGTCCCTGCTTCCGTGTACGCGAAGATCAAGAACCACATCATCGCAAAGCAGGCGTAAGCCCGCACCGTCCATCCGTACCGGCCGGGCCCGAAAGGGTCCGGCCTTTTCTGTTAGGAGCGGCTCACCGACGCCCCGCGACGCCTATGGGGCGTCGTCCTTGTCGTCCCAGGTGAGGCCGAAGCGCTCGGCCATGCGGTAGAGCGTGCGGCGATCGATCCCCATCACTTCGGCCGTGCGCTTCTTGTTTCCCTTAAGCACGCTCATGACGTGTTGGAGATAACGCTTCTCGAGTTCGTCAAGCGGCGGAAGGTCATCAAACGTTTGTTGCGACCACGAAGCGGGAGACGGCTGCACTTCGGCGGGCAGGTCTTCTGCGTCGATGCGCCTTCCGGGAGAGGTCAACACCAGCCGCTCGACCACGTGCTCAAGCTCGCGTACGTTGCCTGGCCAGGGATACGCTGCGAGTTTCGCAAGCGCCCGTGACGTCACCACCGCGCGGGTTCCGTCGGCGCGTGGGAAACGCGCGAGAAACGATTCGACCAACAGTGGCACATCGTCGGGCCGCTCACGCAGCGCAGGAAGGCGGATTTCCACGACCTTCAATCGGTACAGCAGGTCGGAACGGAACGTCCCCGCCTCCGCCGATTTATCGAGATCGCGATGCGTGGCCGACACGACTCGCACATCGACGGACACGGGTTTGGCGCCGCCGACCGGCCGCACCTCGCCTTCTTGAAGCGCGCGCAGGAGCTTGACCTGCAGAGCCACCGGCATCTCGCCGATCTCATCAAGGAAGAGCGTGCCGCCGTGAGCCTGCTCAAAGAGCCCCTTCTTGTCAGACATGGCGCCGGTGAACGAGCCGCGCACGTGACCGAAGAGTTCCGATTCAAGCACGCCTTCATTCAAGGCACCGCAGTTGACCGCGACGAACGGCATCTGGGATCGCGTCGAGTGACGATGGATCGCGCGCGCCGCCAGCTCCTTGCCGGTCCCCGTTTCTCCGATGATCAAGACCGATGCGTGGGATGGAGCCGACAGCGCGATCTGCTTGTAGACCGCGAGCATCAGACGGTTGCGTCCAACGAGGGCGGGAGGGGACCTGGTCTGTGAGGCAGACGTCTGAAGCAGAGGAGCCTCCGGCTCATTGAGGGTGGCGACGCGCTGGCGGATCGCGCGGTCGACGGTGGAGCGAACCTCGTTGATGTCGAACGGCTTGCTGACGTAGTCGAAGGCGCCGGCTCGGACTGCTTCCACCGCGGTTTCGAGCGTACCGAAACCACTCATCAGAACCACTTCGGGGCCGTGGGCGCCCGTTCGCACCGAGCGAAGCAGGTCGAGGCCGGTGAGGGTCGTGTTGAAGTTGATGTCTGATATCACGATGTCGCACGGCGCGCGACGGTGCGACTCCACGGCGTTCTCGACGCTGGTTGCCGTGACCACGTCCCGGTCGTCGCCCCGGATCAAGTCGGAAATGAAGCGGCAGATCTCGGGCTCGTCATCCGCGATCAGAATTCTCATCGGTCTCATGTCTCCAAACGCATCAAGACTCATGCCGTCACACCTCAGGGGTTGACGACGTCTTCGGCGACGAAACCTTGATGGGCAAGGAAACGATGAAGCGCGCGCCATGGCCTTCTTCAGATTGCACTTCAACCGTGCCGCCGTGGGCGACCACCACGTCACGAACAATGGGCAATCCGAGGCCCGTTCCTCGGCCGGGCTCCTTGGTCGTGAAGAGCGGATCGAAGATCCGGGGTTTCACCGACGCCGCGATGCCGGAGCCAGTGTCTTCAACTTCAAAACGGATCGCCTCCTCCACCTGCTCGGCCCGAAGGGTCAAACGCCCGCCCTCGGACATCGCGTCGAGCGCGTTCGTGACGAGATTCAGAAAGACCTGCTCCATCTGGCCGATGTCGACGGTCAGGGGTAATCCTTCGGCGATGGCATCGACCTCGATCACGACACCTTTTTGATCCGCGCTGGGGCGGGCCAGACGCGCGATGTTTTTGAGCAGCGTCCCCGCATCCGTGCTTTGGAGGCGGAGAAGCGGAGTTCGGGTCTGATCCATTAATTCGCGGACGATGGAGGCCACACGCCCGATCTGTTCATGCACCGTCTTGAGGCGTTCGTGGCGTTCGGAGCCTTCATGGGCCTCAACGAGAAGAAGCTGGACGTAGCCGGAGATCAGCGCGAGCGGCGTGCCGATTTTGTGCGCGAAAGTCGCCGCCATCTGCCCGGTCGCCGCGAGCATTTCACTGCGGGCGAGTTCGCGACGCGCCTCGAAGAGCTGCTCGACCGAGTTCTGCAGCTCGGCGTTGCGCTCTCCGAGAGCGGCGGTCGCGCGCGTGATCTCGGCTTCCAGGGTGGCCGAGAACCCTTCGATGCGCGTCAGCATTTCGTTGAAGGCGTTCGCGACATCTCCGATTTCGTCGGTGCGGGCGACCGGCGCGCGCTTGCCACGTTCGCCTTCGCGGGCGCTTTCAATGCTGTCGCGCAGTGTCCGCAGCGGCGAGAAGACAAGGCGCTGTCCTACCAGGTCGACCACGAGTGCGATCAACAGAGTCGACACCACGACGAGAAGGTACTGGATCCGCCGAATACGATTCTGTGTTCGCGCGACCGCCGAGAGCGAAATGCCCACGATGACCGCGCCATAGGTTTTGCCGCGAACCGCGAGCGGAGCCGCGACCAGACGCAACGAGTCGGGCCCGCGGCTGGATGACTCAACCGCGGGCGCGCGGCTTGCAATCGCCTGGGCCGCGAGTGCCTCCAACTCACCTTCCGGCTTCGGCTCGGTGGTGGCGATCAGAGTGAGGGTCTTGTTCTGAAATTCCAGCACCGAGAGCGAACGAAGCGTTGGCACGAGCTGCCGATAGACGACGGCGAGCTGCTCGAGTTCGAGAGCTGTGGGGAGGTTGGGCTGATCCACAAGATCGACCGCGACTCCGAGAGCGGCGGTCCCTGCGGAGTGAACCGCTTGGTCCTCAAGCGCCTGGTAGGTGAAGCGACCGCCCGCCTCTTCAACGATGATCGCCACCAGAGCCACCGCGAAGCCCACGAAGACCATGAAGCGCAGCCGCAGCGCGCGCCACGGTCGGGCTCGCGTCTTAGGGGATCGAACGGCGTCTGGATTCATGGGAGGCGAAGAGCGAATGCTACGGCAAGGTCGACTCGGGAGCGCTCCTATACTGCGCCCCATGGCTCAAGGACTTTTTCTCGGTAAGGAAGCGGCGTCCACCGGCGACGCTCTGGGCGCGCGCATCGATCTGGATCCCACGGACCTTTTGACCCATGGGCTCATCGTGGGCATGACGGGTTCGGGCAAGACCGGACTCGCCATCGCCATGATCGAAGAAGTGCTCCGTCAGGGCATTCCAGTGATCGCGATCGATCCCAAGGGCGATCTTGGAAACCTGCTGCTTCTCTTCGACGACCTGCAGCCGTCGTCCTTTGAGCCCTGGATCGACAAGGACGCGGCGCGGCGCGAAGGCAAGACGCCTGCGACCGTAGCCGCGGAAGCCGCCGCGGTGTGGACCAAGGGTCTGGCGGATTGGGGTCTGGGCCCTGCCGATATCAAGGACCTCAAGGCGAAGCACGAGGCCGTGATCTATACGCCGGGTTCGTCCGCGGGCGTCCAGCTCAATGTGCTGCAATCGCTCGAAGCGCCTTCGATGACCTTCGACAAGGCGCCTGAGGATTTGCGGGATGAGATCGCCGGCATCGTGAGCGGCTTGCTGGGACTGCTCAAGATCGATGCCGATCCGCTGCAGTCCCAGGAGTACATCCTCCTTGCCAACATCATCGAGAGCGCGTGGAAGTCAGGGAAGAGCCTGGCGCTTGAATCGCTGATCGCGGCGGTGGCCGATCCTCCGTTCGAGAAGATTGGAGCGCTGCCCCTCGAGAGCGTCTATCCGCGCAAACAGCGGCAGGGTCTCATGATGGCGCTGAACAACCTTCTCGCTTCGCCGCAGTTCGAGTCGTGGCGGGTCGGGCAGCCGCTGGACATTCCGAGCATGCTGTTCGCGGCCGATGGTCGCCCGCGGTTGTCCATCGTCTACACCGCCCATCTCTCCGAGGAAGAGCGATTCTTCGTCACCGCGCTGATTCTCGACAAGGTTAAAACCTGGATGCGGCGTCAGTCGGGGACCACCTCCTTGCGCGCGCTCATCTACATGGACGAGATCTACGGCTACTTCCCACCGCATCCCGCCAATCCTCCGACCAAGCGGCCGCTGTTGACCTTACTGAAGCAGGCGCGCGCGCAGGGGGTCAGCATTGTCCTCGCCACGCAGAATCCCATCGACCTTGACTACAAAGGCCTTGGCAACATCGGGACCTGGATGGTGGGACGGCTTCAGACCGACAATGATCGCGCGCGTTTGCGCGAGGGTCTGGTTGGCGCGGGAGTGGATGCCGCAGCGGTCGAGACTCTGTTGAGCGCCGCTCGCAAACGCGTGTTCCTGCTCCATGACGTTCATCGCAGCAAACCCACTTTGCTCGCCTCGCGCTTCGCCATGTCGTATCTCCGCGGCCCCATCACGCGCGACGAGATCTCGGTTCTCATGGCTGAGCACACGACCGGTGCCAAAGCGGCGCCGGTGGCTTCGCGTGATGACGTGTCCACCGCGCCGGTCTTGCCTCCTCCGTTCAAGCATCTCTACTTCTCGAAGTACGGGGCCGAACAGGCCGAGGCTCATCTGCTCGTCAAATATGCCTATCGGCTGAAGGATCAGGATGAAGTGATCGGGGTCCGCCTCTATCCGCTGTCCGTTCCGTCCCCGGCCGAGATTCTGGATACGGAGCACATCGAACTCGAAGATGAAGGCGGCGTCACCGCGAGCGCGCCGACGGGCGTTCGCTACGGAGATATCCCCGCCTACGTAGCGACCGCGGGGGCCAAGGGCATCGAACGGGCGGTGAAGGATCGTCTTGCCGACGAGTTCACCATGACCATCTGGATCGACGCGCTGAGCAGGACCCAGTCGAATCCCGGCGAGTCGGCCGAAGATTTCGAGAAGCGCCTGGAAGCAGCGGGCGGCGGTGCTCTGACCGACAAGCTGAAGGAGACGTTGCGGAAGAAGGAGCTTGACCTGCGGAAAGCGACGGAAGATTTCGAGGGGCGAGGCCAGGAGAAAACGGCCGCGATGTTGAAGGGTGCGTTCGAGATCGGCGCCTCCATGCTGGGTTCGTTCTTTGGCGGCCGCAGGGGGAGCGCGATCAGCACCATTCGCAAGGGGGCGTCCGCGATGGGCGGCGTCACCTCCAAGAATCGAATGGAAGACAACGCGCAGGCGCGGGTCGAAGGCCTCAAACAGGAAGTCGAAGGACTGCAGGCCGAGATCGCAAGCGCGGCCGACGTGGATCCAACCCGCTTCGAACAGAAGAAGGTCGCTCCCGCCAAGACCGCGACGAAGTTACTGCGCTACGACATCGTCTGGGTGTACTGAGGCGCGTTCGGCCGACCCCATGGGACGCTAGTGTGCTGCCTCACAAATCCGCGTTACATGCGAGCGCCGAGGCGCCCGGAGCGCAAGGCGCCGAGAAGCCGCGAATATCGGCAATATTCGGGCGCCGAGCAACGCAGCGATCCGGGATGCATCGGCGCTCCCATGTGACGCGCATTTGTGAGGCGGCACACTAGCTAGCCGGCGGACTCGCTCTCATCGGCGTCGTCTTCCGCGTCGATTGTGTCCCAGTCGGTCTCGGGACGCGGACGCAATGCATCGCTCCCGTAGACCGGCAACAGGAACTTGGCTTCATAGTCGATCCCGGGCGTCTCCGCGGTGACCTGCAGTTGCCAGTAGCGCCGCGGAGTGTCCCGCAGGCGATTGGAGTAGTCGCCGTCGGGCAGACGCATCCGGATGGGGATCTCGGCGCCGGATGTGGAGTCGAACTGACCGGCCCGTACTTCCTGCTTGACTTCGTGCAGGGCGTAGAGGGTCGTCCTTGTCGAGCGGTTTTTTCCGGACCCCGTGACCGTGACGATCTCTTCGATATAGCGAAGGGCGAGGTTGATCACCGGGGCCGCGGCGAGTTTGCTGTCCGCCTCAAGCCCCGCCTCGACGGAGCTTCCAGGCTTGAACGGGAAGCGCGCGAAGTGAAGGCGGCTCTTCCCGTACTTGAGGTATTGAGACAGGCCGTAGAACGCCCCCGCCAGGATGAGGACCGCGAAGAGATCGAAGAGGCTCACGAAGATCTTGACCG